>JAZLCX010000001.1:0-4575 GCA_045614425.1 Eubacteriales bacterium
TTTTTGCGGGCGGGAAGTTTTGGCGGTGTGCCCGCTACGTTAAGAAAAAGGAAGGTATTTAATGCAAAAGAAAATAAGATTAACTGCTGCGGCGCTTGCCGCGGTGTCGGTGCTGTCGCTTTCGTCCTTTACCTCGGCGGCAGACGAGGGTGAGCCTCTCGCTGTCACGGAGAGTGTACATACAAGGACGGCGGCAGCTTCATTTAACCGATACGAGCTTTCGGTGTCGAAAATTTACAACAAAAATATATCCGCGTATCAGTCCGTCAGGGCGACGCACGGGGGCGTGCGAATTTCTTCCGACGTTCGCATGATTAACGGTGTTCCGTACGTTGCGGTGAAGAGCTTCGTTGGAGAGATTTCGGATATGTCGGTTTCTTATAACAGTAAAACCAGGGTCATGAACGTAAAGGGACAGGGCTTTGAGATGGACGTAATCGACGGCGGAAACATAGTTTACGCAAACGGAAGATGCCTTTTTTCCATGACACCCTCAGTTCTTATGAATGGAGATGTTATGTATGCGCCCCTCAACCTTATAGCGAAGGCGCTCGGACTTGGCTATTCTTATTCCGCATCGGCGGGAGTAACGCTTTCCGGCGCGGTGAAGCCGATTACGCACGCCAGCCGATACTATGCCGAGGACGCGGTATATTGGCTTTCGCGTATAATCAGTGCCGAGAGCCGCGGTGAGTCGCTGCTCGGTCAGATTGCTGTCGGCAGCGTAGTTATGAACCGTGTTAAGTCAAATCAGTACCCGAATACTATATGGGGTGTAATATTTGACCGTAAGTACGGGGTACAGTTCAGCCCCATTATTGACGGCTCGATTTATATGTCGCCGACAGCTACGTCGGTTGTTGCGGCAAAAATATGTCTTGAGGGATTTAACGTAAATAAGGACGCGCTCTTTTTCCTTTATCCGAAATATTCGACGTCCTCGTGGATACCCAATAACAGACAGTATCTTTTCAGCATAGGAAAGCACGATTTTTACGCGTAGGCTCTTGCAAAATGCGTTTGATTGTAGTATACTAATATACGGAAATAAAACATTTTTTTGCCGAAAGGGAACGTGTTATGGTATATAGAATCAACGTTGCAGGTCTTGAACGCGATTTGCCTCTTTGTCCGATATCGGATACTCTCAACATTGGAGCATTCATTCTCTTTGGAGACGTGGAGCTTACCGAGAAGAGCGCCGAGGCGCTTTATAAGCTCGCCCCCGATTTTGACGTTATGATAACTGCCGAGTCTAAGGGTATTCCTCTTATTCACGCGATGTGCCGTATTTCAGGCAAGAACAGATATATTCTCGCCAGAAAATCTGTAAAGCTTTATATGAGGGACGTTGTAAAGTGCGAAACTCAGTCTATAACCACCGCCGCCTCGCAGACGCTCTACATAAACGGCGAGGATGCCGAATATATGAAGGGCAAGCGCGTGCTTATAGTTGACGACGTCATCAGCACCGGAGGCTCGCTCGCCTCGCTCGAAAACCTCGTAAATCAGTCCGGCGGAAACATAGTCGGAAAGATGGCGATACTCGCAGAGGGCGATGCAATAGCGCGCAAGGATATAATTTACCTCGCACCGTTGCCGCTCTTTGATAAGGACGGAAAGCCGATATAAAATGACAAAAAGCAAAAACGCTTACAGTACCCGAAAGGGCTGTAAGCGTTTTTTTATTTAGAGTAAAGAAGATTTTCGTCTATTTCGATTTTGCCGTTTTCGTTCTCATACTCCTTTACGCACACCTGCGCCAGATATTCAAGCTGAGCGTTAAGCGAACGCTTGTTTTGCTTTGCAACCTCTGTGATTTTATAAAGAAGCTCGGGCTCAAATCTTATGCCCGTCTGTATTTTATTCGTAGCCATTGATAACACCTCGAAAACATTTTGATAACATTATACATTATTTTTACTTGACCTTATACAAACAAAGTGTTATCATATATGTATAAAAGAGCGGCGGAGAATAGGTGCGCACTGTGCGGAAGTAAATTAAACCATAACAAAAAAATAAAGCTATGCGAAGCTTGCATAGCTGAAGTAAAGTCCATAAAATAAAAAACGCTTACGCCACCCGAAAGGGACGTAAGCGTTTTTTTTAGTCATTAAGCGAATCGATAAATCGACACGCGGCGAGTGCTGCTACAGCGCCGTCCGCGGTTGCGGTAGTTACCTGGCGGATTGATTTTGTGCGGCAGTCGCCTGCAACGAATATTCCGCTCATGTCACTGTACGGCAGGCAATCCTCACCCGCCTCGATGTAGCCGTAGTCGTTAAGACGTACAACGTTTGCAAAGGGCTCGTTTTCGGGCTGCTGTCCGATTGCGACGAAGATACCGTCGACAAGAAGCTCTTTTTCCTCACCGCTTTCGGTATTCATAAGACGAATGCCCTCGAATTTATCATCGCCGATTATGTCGGTGACAACAGTGGAGAACATTACCTCAATATTCGAGCGCGCATCAAGGCGCGATGCGAGATTTTTTTCACCCGTAAAGAATGCGAGGTTCTGAACTATATACACCTTTTCGCAGCCGTCTGAGAGCATGCACGCCTCTTGGAGAGCGGTGTTTCCGCCGCCGATTATAGCAACGGTCTTTCCCTTATAGAATGCGCCGTCGCAAACAGCACAGTAGGAAATACCCTCACCCGTGTAGCGCTCTTCGCCGGGAAGCCCGAGAGTTCTGTGCTTCGAGCCTGTTGCGATAATAACACTTTTTGCGGAGTATGATGCGCCCTCGCAGACGACGGTGTAATTGCCGGGCTCGCCTTCAATGGAGGTTACCGTGTCAAATTCTATCTCTGCGCCCTGCGCCACAGCCTGCTCAAGAAACTTCTCGCCAAGCTCGCTTCCGCTGACCTCGGCAAAGCCGGGGTAATTTTCAACCCTCGGAGAATGGGTTATCTGTCCGCCAAAGCTGCTCTTTTCTATAACGAGAACGCTTTTTTCCGACCGCCGAGCGTAAAGCGCGGCGGTCAGACCTGCAGGACCCGAGCCTACAATAACTATATCGTACATAAATTACTTTAACCCCTCGGTGAACGCTTTGATATTTGAAAGGTTTGCGAATTTCTCAACCTTACCGTCTGAAATTACTACGAGTGTGGGAGCCTGCTTAATTTCGTATTTTGAAACGAGGTCTGCATTTTCGTTAGCCATCAGCTTTTTGTAGGAAACACCTGCTTTGTCAAGCAACATTGCAGCCGCCTTGCAGTTAGGACAGGTGGGAGTTGCAAAGAGGATTATTTCGCTCTCACCCGACGCACTCTCGCAACAGCAGCAATCATTGTTTGCGGCTTTGGAGTGGTCGATGGGAGATTTGCCCGTCAGCTTGTTCTGAGAGTAAACCTTTCTCTCCTTGTATTCCTGAGCTTTACCGTCGTTCCAGTTCTGAACGGGACGGTAGTATCCTGTGATACGGCTGTAAACCTCGGTGGTATCGCCGCACTCGGGGCAGGTGTAACCCTCGCCTGAGATGTATCCGTGGTTCTTACATACTGAGTAGGTGGGAGAAATTGAGTAGTAGGGAAGTCTGTAATTATCTGCGATTGTGCGAACAAGTGTTGCGGCACTCTTCCAGCTTGGGAGCTTCTCACCGAGATATGCGTGGAATACAGTACCCGATGTATAGAGGGTATGAAGCTCGTCCTGCATATCAAGTGCTTCAAATATGTCGTCGGTGTAACCAACGGGAAGGTGAGAAGAGTTGGTGTAGTAGGGAGTGTTGCCCTTATTTTTGTCTGTCGCAACGATAATGTCGGGATAGAACTTCTTGTCATGCTTTGCAAGACGGTAGGAGGTAGACTCGGCGGGAGTAGCTTCGAGGTTGTAAAGGTCGCCGTACTGCTCCTGATAGTCGGAAAGACGCTCGCGCATATGGTTGAGAACTGCCTTTGTGAATTCCTGAGTTTCCTTATGCGTCATATTCTTTCTGAGCCATTTAGCGTTGAGACCCGCTTCGTTCATACCAACAAGTCCTATAGTGGAGAAGTGGTTAGCAAATGTGCCGAGATAACGCTTGGTGTAGGGATAAAGACCCTCGTCAAGAAGCTTTGTTATTACCTCGCGCTTAATCTTCAGCGAGCGTGCAGATATATCGAGAAGCTTGTCAAGTCTGTTATAGAAATCGAATTCATCGGTTGCAAGATATGCAATTCGCGGCATATTGATAGTAACTACGCCGACAGAACCGGTGCTCTCGCCGCTTCCGAAGAAGCCGCCCGACTTCTTTCTGAGCTCACGAAGGTCAAGACGGAGTCTGCAGCACATACTGCGCACGTCGCTCGGAGCCATGTCGGAGTTGATGTAGTTTGAGAAGTAGGGAGTACCGTATTTAGCGGTCATCTCGAAGAGAAGCTTGTTGTTCTCTGTCTCAGACCAGTCAAAGTCGCGTGTTATAGAATAAGTGGGAATGGGGTACTGGAAGCCTCTGCCGTTAGCATCGCCCTCTATCATAGTCTCGATGAACGCCTTGTTCACCATATCCATCTCGCGCTTACAATCCTTATACTTGAAGGGCATCTCCTTGCCGCCTACTATCGCGTTGAGCTCTGCAAGGTCGTT
>JAZLCX010000002.1:0-6187 GCA_045614425.1 Eubacteriales bacterium
TCATAATCGGTCATCTTGTAGATAAGCTCGATAGGTGTCTGACCCTCCCAAGCTACAGGACCGAAAGGCTCCTCTCCGGGGCCGGCAACTTCAGCGAAGCACTTGTCACAAAGACCGTCTTCGTCAATGTCTACGCAAGTATGCGAAATTTTCTTTTCACAAACATCGCATACCCAGTCGGTATTTTCATCCGTGTGTCCCTTAGCGCAAGGGTCGTCTCCGCCGCCGCAGGATGTGAGCACGGCAAGTGAAGACACGAGCATGAAAACAACGAGAAGCAAGCTAAAAATTTTCTTTTTCATACTTTTACTCCTTTTTTGTGTTGTGCTTACATTTATATTAATGAAAATATAAAGTCTCAACCAAACTCATTCTAGCATACTTTTTTTAAAAGGTCAATAAGATTTTTTCTTTTCTCGCATTATGCACAATGGGTTTGTGTATTTTGCACAACACTTTTTTAAAAGAAAATTCTCTTTGCAGGCGCAATAATTGAAGCCTTTAAACAAAGAGGACCGAGTCCTTGCGGATTCGGTCCTCGGAAGTTATCCCTTGCAAACGGTGTTTGCAAAACGAATTACCGTTCCATGCTGTTACGGCAGCTCGTCGTATTTTAAGAAGAGCGCAGTCAAGTAATCGTGCTTTGCTTTGCGGTATTCTCTGTATGTCGTACGAACGTCGTACTCGAATGCGTGTCCTTCAAGACACATAGACCACTTATATGCCGACTGTTTGTAATACTCGGCTATAGTGTCCTCCCAGGTCTTGTCAAACGCGCTGCGCACGTTGAGACGGAGATACTTAAGCATTGCTGCGTTACCCTCAACGTCGGCATCTACTACGTCATACTGAAGCTTATAGTTGTAGTACTCCTCAAGTATGTGAGCGGAATGCGTCGAAACGTAATCAAGGAATGCCGTGCAGGCTGCAAAGTTCTTCGTTGAGCTTGCAATACCGCCGGGGCGCGCGCAGTTATGTGTAGTGGTAAGATAGGTTTCGTCCGAGCCCTCGGGTATTTCGTGATAAAGCGGCACGGGAAGCACGCCGAATCCGCCCGAATCCTTAAGAGTCTGATAAGCATCGTTTTCCAAGGAACCGAGTATTATCTGATTTCCGAAAAGAATCTTTCCGGCGCAGAATCTCGTTCTTATCGCAACGTCGACTTTGCCTGTGCCCTCATCGTACTTTGATATTGCAGCATCTTCTGAGGAGATATATGCAACGCCGGGACGGTCCATGAAAGTATTGAGCGCATCAAATACGGCGTAAAGAGGCTCGCCCTCGTCGGGATAGGAATAGGTATATTCATCTGTTTCCGAGCTATACTCTCTGTTAATTATGGTTATGCTGGTAGTATAAAGATGTGCAGAGCCGCCCTGCGATGAGGTAACTACGTAACCGAGTATATCGTCAAGGTCCTCACCGGAATTTGCAACACCCGTATTCTTATACACCGCTCCGGAGTAAAGAGCTGCCATATTGTAAGTCCACTTCTTCTGCCAAACGAGCTCGTAGAAGTCGTCTATGGTATATTTGCCGTCGTCGTCAAGGTCACCGTGAATCTTCGGGCCAACCGACTCAAGAAGTCCTACGTGTACGGGAACAACGAAGAACGCGCGGATACAGTCGAGGAAGTAGTCACTTGCAAGGACGTACATCTTGGTACGCGAGAGGGTAAGAGAACCCATGTATTCGTTCATGTATCCCTTATTGTCTTCCCACTCATTGTATCCTTCTTTTACGAACTCAAAGTAATTTCCGCCGTTTTTGGTATCAAGCTTCGTGTTCTTAAGGTTGTTGAACGAGCCCTTAAGCGAGGTGCATACCATATCGTACGTGTAAGTACAGAAGATGTCGGGAGTTTCGGGATCCTCGCTTTTAACAAGCTCGGATATCTTTTCCGCAAGCTTGCCCCATCCGCTATCAGGGACGTTTTCGTAATAGCGATACACTACGTCAACGTTGACTATACGCTCAGCGGCATCATTTCTGCTTCTGACGTTATCGTCAATAGTACCGATGCCTTCGGGATCCTCGCCCGCAAGATATCTGTAGCACGCAGACGGAGAGGTACCGTCCGAATCGTAATGAGTCATCTGGAATTTGATCTGCTTGGGTTCGTCGTCAACCCATGCTACAGGGCCGTAGCTCTCATCGACACCGGGGTCGAGAAACGGGTCTCCTCCGGGGCCATCAACGGGGCCTACAGGGCCGAGAGTGGACAAGTCCTTTGAGCAGAAGTCGCAAAGACCGTCGTCGTCGCCGTCCTCACAGTTGTGGTTCATCGTCTTTTGACAAACGTCACACTTTCCGTCTCCGTCGGTGTTTACGTGACCGTTTGCGCAGGGGTTTCCACCGCCGCCACCGTCTCCTTCACCGCAAGAGGTGAAAATGCCCATCATACCGATTACCATAACAAGAGTAAGGAACAGACAAAAAATCCTCTTTTTCATTTTTTTCTCCTTTTTCATTTTAGGTTTCGCCGAACGGAAATTCGGAATTTCCGAAATGACCGCGCCCGGCGGTTTATATATTTGTTTTAATTTGTTTATTACATAATAGCAGAAACGCGACCGTTATTCAATACCCGAGGCAACATTTCTGCAAAATGAACAAATAATTTAGTGCATTTTTACAAAAAAGGGAATATCAGTTAAATTTACCCGCAAGCTCGTTCAACGCCTTCGCCTCTTCGGGAAGCGACTCGGGACGGCTGTCGGGCATAAATTCAAGAAGAAAATGCTGCTTTCCGTCGAAGCAGGGTATGAATTTCTCCCAAAGCTCCTTGCCTGCCATAAGAGTCTTCTTCTTTCCCTCCTCGAAGTAGAAAACATGTACGTTTTCGGTATACGGAGCGATTTTGGTTGCGTACTCAATATTTTCTTCAAGCGTTGCCTTGTGAGAATACTGCCAATACATGCGGAATGCGGGCGAATTTACCGACTGCATAAGGTCGAGCGCACCCTCAAGCGAATTGGTGAAAGAGCTTTGATGGCACTCCATACAAAGAACAGCACCCATCTCCTCTGCGATTTTAGCAGCCTTCTTCGACTCGGAAATCAGAAATTCTCTCTCTCTCGGAGTAAGGTTTTCGTGATTTTTGTTTCCGCACCAGAGTCTAAGCACATTTGTGCCGAGAATTTTTGCAGCCTCAATATATCCGTAAAGCTCGTTTATGCCGTGCTCGCCTATTTTGAAATACGTGCCGTAGGAGGAGCAGCAAATTCCCGCAGCCTTCTGCGCTTCTGCAATATACTTCACCTTTTCGATGTCAACGTAGGGAGCATGAACGTCGCTTCCCCACTCTATGTACTTAAGACCGGCTTCCTTTGTGACTCTGATAACGTCATCGACGCCAAGACCGCGGAACGAAACCGAAACAACGCCTGTTTTTAACATGGTATAGTCTCCTTAAAGTTTTTTCTTCAATTATACAACTCATCTCAAAAAAAATCAACCCCAAAACTTGATTTTTGCCGTCCTATGCTGTATAATAGTGTAGAACGTGACATAAAACCGTATGGCACGTCATTTTTTACGGAAGGGGGATAACACCGAAAATGCTTCAAAATCTTCACACGCATACCGACTTCTGCGACGGAAAATGCTCTTCGGATGAGGTAATCGCGTCAGCGGTTACAAGGGGCTTTGACTCGGTCGGTTTTTCCTCTCATGCGCCGACCTCGCTTCGCACCGACTGGGAAATGCGCGACATCGAGGGCTACGTAAAGAAAATAAACGCGCTGAAGAAGGCATACGAGGGCAAAATCAAAATCTACCTTGGCGTCGAGCTTGACTATTTTTCAAAGGGACTTTTTGAAAGCTATGACTTCGATTATAAAATCGGCTCGGTCCACGGGGCAGAAAAAGACGGTGTGCCAATAGATTTTGACAACAGCGTTTTCGTGACACGCTCCGCCATTGACGAGCATTTTTGCAAAAATGCGATTGACTTTGCACGCCTTTATTACGACACCGTAATTAAAATGTCAAACGAAATCGACTACGATATAGTCGGCCATTTTGACGTAGTTACCAAGTTTTCCGACCTGCATCCCGACCTTATCGACACCGAAAGCAAGGAATACAGAAACGCAGCTCTTCAAGCGCTTCACGCCGTAAGAGAAAAGCACGAGGTTTTCGAGGTCAACACGGGCGCTATGGCAAGAGGATATAAGAAGCTTCCCTATCCCGCACCGTTTTTACTTAAGGAAATGCGCGCCCTTGATTGCAAGCTCGTTTTAACCTCCGACTCTCACGATGCGGCACGCCTCGATTACGGATTTGACGAAGCCAAGGATTATATCCGCGCCCACGGCTTCGACACCCTTTATTACCTCACCGACAACGGATTTTCAGGCGAGAAAATCTAAATAAAACCGCATATTTGTAAACTCTACTTTACAAAAACGGAATTTACAACGGTTTTTACAGCAAAGCATCTTTTGATGCTCTTTTGCTAACGAATAAAAATACAAGGATATAAACGATGACTCTTTGCCATAAAGAAAACAAAATGGGGACTATGAAGATCCCCTCGCTTTTATTTTCAATGTCTGTGCCAATCATCATTTCAATGCTGGTACAGGCACTCTACAACATAGTCGACTCGCTCTTCGTGGCGCAATACGACAAAATTATCGAAACAGAGGCAGGTATCGGAGCAC
Source organism: Eubacteriales bacterium (assembly GCA_045614425.1). GTDB lineage: Bacteria > Bacillota > Clostridia > Oscillospirales > CAG-272 > UBA1740. The sequence goes on from JAZLCX010000002.1 coordinate 4,668, forward strand.
TCACGCTTGCATTCCCGATACAGACGCTTATGATTGCCTGTGCATCGGGTATTGGCGTAGGTATGAACGCAATGCTCTCCCGCTCACTCGGTGAGGGAAATCAAAAAAAGGCAAGTCTGTCCGCAGGTCAGGGCATTTTTCTGACTCTGTGCGCATACCTTCTTTTCCTAATATTCGGTTTGTTTTTCACCGATGTGTTCGTAGGCTTTCAAACCGCAAAGGACGAACTTCTCTACAAGTACAGCTGTGACTATATTTCAGTAACAACAATCTTTTCCTTCGGTATTTTCATACAGGTAACTGCAGAGAGACTGCTTCAGGCTACAGGCAAGTCGATATACAGTATGGCAACTCAGCTTTCGGGCGCGGTTACAAACATAATTCTCGACCCTATACTGATATTCGGATATTTCGGACTTCCCGAAATGGGTATAAAGGGCGCGGCTGTCGCAACGGTCATCGGACAGGCAGTATCTGCCGCCGTCGGAATCGTTCTCAACCTTACCATAAACCGCGAGATACAGTTCAGACTGAAGAATTTCATTCCCAAGCTTCGAATGATTTATGAAATGCTTACGATATCAATCCCGGCAATTCTCATGCAGGCGATAAGCTCGGTAATGACCTTCGCGATGAACAACATACTTTTGAAATTCAGCCAATCCGCGCTTAACGTATTCGGAGTATACTTCAAGCTTCAAAGCTTCATATTTATGCCCGTCTTCGGTCTTAACAACGGAATGGTTCCGATAATCGCGTACAACTACGGTGCGCGAAAGAAGGAGAGAATACGGGCAACTATGATTCTTGCAGGCGTTGTGGCGGTTTCCTATATGCTTCTCGGTCTTCTTGCTTTCCAGATTTTCCCGAAAACACTTCTCGGAATATTCAACGCATCGACAGCGGTCGGTGTTCCCGCACTCAGAATTATCAGCCTGAGCTTTGCTCTTGCAGGATTCTCGATAGTTTCCATCTCCACCTGTCAGGCGCTCGGAAAAAGCATTTACAGTCTTATAGTAAGCGTTATAAGACAGCTTGTAGTTCTGCTCCCCGCAGCTTATCTCTTCTCGCTTTCGGGAAACGTCAATCTCGTATGGTGGGCATTCCCCGTTGCCGAGCTTGTGGGCTGCACCTGCTGTATTATATTCGTTATTTCGGTTCTCAGACACGCATTCCGAAGAATTGACGAGGCAAACCTTTTGGCAGACGATTAAAAACATATTGGGGCTGCTTCATTTAGGCATAACCAAACGAAAAAGGCAGATGCACAGTAAAACAACCTGACTCTGCCTTTTATATAATATATTTAAGAGAAAATCAAGGTCAAAACCTTCGGTTTTCTCTATTTTTATTATTTTTTCGTTTTATCGCCGTTTGCTCGCTCGACGTATTCATATACGCCTCACGCTCGCAAGCGACGATTTCTGCTCTAAATCAAGCTATCCCCGAAAGCCCCTTTTATTTTCCCGAAGGGAATTACTTGAATGAATGTATGTAAGAAAGAGAGAAAAAACTTGTCT
>JAZLCX010000003.1:0-7648 GCA_045614425.1 Eubacteriales bacterium
TTTCTTCATCTCGGCAGTGAGTCTTTCCCTCTCCTTAGCAAAGTCGATAACCTCGGAAAGAGGAATGTAAAGGCTGCCGGCATCGGATGCAATCATTACCGCATCGTCCGACTCATATTTGTCGGTGAGAATAACCTCGGATGCCGATGCGAGCTTCTCGAGAATCTTCTCGGTCGCCTTAAATGTGTCGGTATACTTGGTTACGACGAAGAGCTTCGCTTTCTTTGAGGGGGGTACGTTCATCTCGGCGCGGCGTGCGCGGATCTGTGTTATGCAGTTTATAATTCTGTCAACGTCAGCCTCTGCCCCGGCAAAATTCATGCCCTCGTTATAGGCAGGATAGTCGGCAATCATAATTGACGGCTCGGTGTGAGGAAGTGCCTGATATATTTCCTCGGTTATGAAGGGCATATATGGGTGAAGGAGAAGAAGTATATTCTTAAGCACGTAAACGAGAACTCTCTTTGCTGTGAGGGCTGCGGGAGTATCCTTTTCAAAGATACGGCTCTTTGCCATCTCAATATACCAGTCGCAGAAGAGGTCCCAGGTGAACGAATAAATCTCACCGAGCGCAACGCCAAGCTCGTAGTTTTCTACGTTATCGTTTACCGACTTTATGAGCTTATTCAGTCTTGAAAGAATCCACTTATCCTCTATTGCAAGCTCGGAATCCTCGGGAAGAGTGAGAAGTGTGCCGTCATCCTCGGTAAGATTCATAAGCACGAATCTCGATGCGTTCCAGAGCTTGTTCGCAAAGTTTCTCGCAGACTCAATCTTCTCATCCGAGAAGCGCATATCGTTTCCGGGTGCGTTACCGGTTGCAAGAGCAAAGCGGAGTGCGTCAGCGCCGAAGTCCTCGATTATCTTCAAGGGGTCGATACCGTTGCCGAGGGATTTCGACATCTTTCTTCCCTGCGCATCTCTTACAAGTCCGTGAATGAATACCGTTGAGAAGGGCTTTTCATTCATATGCTCAAGTCCCGAGAATATCATACGGGAAACCCAGAAAGTAATTATATCGTATCCTGTTACGAGGGTGTTTGTGGGATAATATCTTTTAAGGTCCTCGGTCTTGTCCGGCCATCCGAGAGTCGAGAAGGGCCAAAGAGCCGACGAGAACCAGGTGTCAAGAACGTCCTCGTCCTGACGCATTTCGCCGTTACACTTCGGGCAGGTCTTAACGTCCTCACGCGATACCTCCATATGTCCGCACTTGTCGCAGTAGAATGCAGGTATTCTGTGTCCCCACCAAAGCTGACGGGAGATACACCAGTCAAGGATATTGTTCATCCAGTTGAAGTAGTTTTTAGAAAATCTTTCGGGAACGAAACGAACCTCTCCGTCCTTTACAACCTTGATTGCAGGCTCGGCAAGGGGCTTCATTTTTACGAACCACTGGTCCGATGTGAGGGGCTCAACGGTAGTTCCGCAGCGGTAGCAGGTGCCTACGTTGTGGTCGTGAGGAACGGTCTTTACAAGATATCCCTCTGCCTCAAGGTCTGAAACAAGAGCACGGCGGCACTCGTATCTGTCCATGCCCTCGTACTTGCCGGCGTAGGAGTTCATCGTTGCGTCGTCGTTCATAACCTTAATCTGCTCAAGGTTGTGTCTCTGACCTACAAGGAAGTCGTTGGGGTCGTGGGCGGGGGTGATTTTAACGCAGCCCGTACCGAAGCCGATCTCAACGTAATCGTCGGCAATAACAGGAATTTCTCTTCCTACTAACGGAAGTATAAGAGTCTTTCCGATAAGGTGCTTCATATCCTCGTCTTCGGGGTTTACCGCAACGGCGGTATCACCGAACATCGTTTCGGGTCTTGTGGTAGCTATTTCAACATAGCCGTCCTCGCCCTTTATGGGATACTTGATGTGCCAGAAGCTTCCGGGCTGGTCCTTGTACTCAACCTCTGCGTCGGAAAGCGCGGTAAGGCAGCGGGGACACCAGTTGATTATTCTGTGTCCGCGGTAGATAAGTCCCTTTTCGTAAAGACCTACAAAGACCTCTCTTACGGCCTTCGAGCAGCCCTCGTCCATAGTGAAGCGCTCGCGGCTCCAGTCGCAGGACGAGCCGAGCTTTTTAAGCTGATTTATAATGCGCGAGCCGTACTGATTCTTCCAGTCCCAAACGCGCTCAAGGAATTTTTCGCGTCCGAGGTCGTATCTTGTAAGACCCTCGTTTACACGGAGATTTTCCTCAACCTTTATCTGTGTGGCGATTCCCGCGTGGTCGGTGCCGGGCACCCAGAGGGTTGAATATCCCTGCATGCGCTTTGTACGCACGAGTATATCCTGAAGCGTTTCGTCAAGGGCGTGTCCCATGTGAAGCTGACCCGTTACGTTAGGCGGGGGAATAACGATGGAGAAGGTTTTCTTCTTAGATGTGTCGGGCTTAAAGTATCCGCCCTCGCACCAGTCGTTATAAATCCTGTCCTCAAATTCGGCGGGATTATAGTTTTTTGCAAGCTCTTTTCTCATTTTTGTATCCTTTCGGCTTCTGCCTTTTTTAATCGCTCTTAATTTTCGGAAAAAACAAAGCCCCGAGGTGCTTTGTAAGTCACCTCGGGGCGTGAAAACCTTAAAGGGTAAAACGCGGTACCACCCAAGTTCGAGAATAAAATTCTCCTCATTATGCCCGTAACGCAGGCGTGCGCCGAATTCTAATAGGAAAATTTCCGTTCTTTTCGGGTAAAAGCGGCGACATTCACACTCAATCAGCAAAGACTCGCACCGACCGTCTTCTCTCTTCAGCCTCGTTAAGAGCTACTCTTCCGCAGTTCTATTATTTTAACATATATATTTTGTTTTGTCAACTATTTTATCGGTATTCGGGGAAAATCAGCTTGACCTCAGTGGTCATAGTGGCGTAAGCCGACTCCATAAGCCCCTCAAAATCTACTTTTTCAAGCTCCGATTTAACCTCGTCGAGATGCGGATGGGTCTTGGGGTGACGGGGGGTAAATACCGTACAGCAGTCCTCATACGGAAGAATTGAGGTGTCAAAGGTTCCGTACTTCACCGCGAGTGACACAATCTCGTTTTTATCAAGTCCTACGCAGGGGCGAAGAACGGGGATATCGACCACGGAATTCGTAACCGCGATGGCGTCAAGCGTCTGCGAGGCAACCTGCCCGAGACTCTCACCCGTAATCAGCGCGCCGCACTTGTATTCACGGGCGCACCTTTCGGCAAGGCGCATCATAAATATTCTGAGAAGCACCGTAAAGTACTCCTCCTTGCAGTTATCCCTGAGCGCCTCCTGAACCTCGGTCAGCGATATTACGTGAACGTGTATTTTAGAGCAGTACTCGCACATCTCTTCGGCAAGCTTCATAACCTTTTCCCTCGCACGCTCCGAGGTATAGGGGAATGATTCGAAGTGAAGAGCCTCGATTTCCATTCCGCGCTTTGCCATCATAAAGCCTGCAACGGGTGAGTCTATACCGCCCGAGAGAAGAAGAAGTCCGCGTCCCGCAGTGCGAAGAGGAAGACCGCCCGCGCCCGCCTCCTGCGAGGCTCTTACGTAGGCGTACTCGTCACGCACCTCAACGGCAACGGTTGCCTCGGGGTTGTGGACGTCAACCTTTATTCCCTTTACCTCGGAGAGTATAACACCGCCAATCTCGCGCGAGATTTCGGGAGAGGTCAGGGGGAACGCTTTATCGGCGCGGCGGGCATCGACCTTAAAGGTGCGCTTGCCGACGAGCTTTTCGGGCAGGTACGCCTTTACGGTTTCAATTATGCTTTCCATCGTTTTATCGCACACGGCTGCACGGTTGACGGCTATTATACCGAAAACTCGGCGCGCCGCCGTATACATTCCGTCAAGGTCGCACCCGTCGTTTTGAGGAACTACGTATATCGTGCTCTGACGGCAGTAAATTTTGAATACACCGTGGGGACTTGCGCGGCGCCGGAGCTCCTTTATGAGCGAGGACTCGAAATTCTGTCTGTTCGCGCCCTTAAGAACTATTTCGCCGTATTTGCAGAGAATTACTTCCTTTATCATACTCACTTAGCCTTTCCGCCGTTTTTAAGAAGCGTCATTTTAACGTTCCAAAGCTTCTCGGAGAGGTCAACATAGTACCGGTGCGGATTTTCAAAGCGCTTTACCTCATCCCAGAGCGTTTCTATCTCCGCCTTGCAGTAGGACTGAATTTCGGCAATCGGGGGTGTCTTGTAAACACATTCGCCGTCCTTGAATACAGGGACGAGAAGCTCTCGGAGAGTATAGTTTGTAAACTCCTTTTTCTTCCACGTCTCGACAGGGTCGAATATCTCAAGGGGACGGGTGGTGTCAATTTCCTCGTCGTAAACGCAAAGCAGGTCAGCCGATGCCTTGCCGCTCTCGTTATCGTAAATTCTGTATATTTTTTTGAAATGAGGATTGGTTATCTTCTCGGGGTTCTCGGAAATCTTGATTTTCGGAACTACCTTACCGTCCTCCTCCTTAGCGACGAGCTTATATACGCCGCCGAAGACCGGCTGAGACTTAGCCGTGATAAGACGCTCGCCGACGCCGAATGAGTCGATTTTTGCGCCCTGATGTATTATGTCGCGGATTATGTTCTCGTCAAGAGAGTTGGAAACGACTATTTTACAGTCGGTAAATCCCGCCTCGTCGAGCATTTTTCTTGCCTTCTTCGAAAGGTAGGTTATATCGCCCGAGTCAAGTCTTATACCGCACTTTTTAATTCCCATGGGCACAAGCACCTCGCGGAATGCTCGGATAGCGTTCGGTACACCGCTCTTCAAGACGTCGTAGGTATCGACAAGAAGCGTTGCGTTGTTCGGGTACATTTTGCAGTAAGCCACAAACGCCTCGTACTCACTGTCGAACATCTGCACCCAGGAGTGCGCCATAGTTCCGGTTGCCGGAATGGCGTAATCTCTGTCGGATATGGTGCAGGCGGTTGCCGCACAGCCGCCGATATAAGCCGCACGCGCTCCGAGAATCGCTCCGTCAGCTCCCTGCGCACGTCTCGAGCCAAACTCGGCAACCGGACGTCCGTCAGCCGCACGCACAACGCGGTTAGCCTTGGTGGCTATAAGCGACTGGTGGTTAAGCGAGAGGAGTATATAGGTTTCGATAAACTGCGCCTGTATCGAGGGGGCTCTGACCGTCATTATCGGCTCGCCGGGGAATATCGGCGTTCCCTCGGGAACTGCGTAAATATCGCCTGTAAAGCGGAAGGTTTTGAGGTACTCGAGAAAGCCCTCCGAGAAGATTTTCTTCTCGCGGAGAAAGGCTATGTCCTCCTCGGTGAATTTCAGGGTTTTTATATAATCTATAACCTGCTCAAGTCCTGCGGCAATGGCAAATCCGCCGCCGTCGGGAACCTTGCGGAAAAACACGTCAAAGTAGGCAATCTCATCGCCCTTTCCAAGCTCGAAATAGCCGTTTGCCATAGTGAGCTCGTAAAAATCGCAAAGCAGGGTGTTGTTAATATTCGACATAAAAAGCTCCATTCTGTCGCAAAGCGCGACCAAACGATATTATAAAGAAATCAAAGCTCAAGCTTAAGGTCGTTTTCCTTTATCCAGCCCATTCTTCTCATAACCTCGGAGAAGACGAGCGAGAGAACTGCGGGAAGAACCACGCATACGAGGATTACCCCGACAATAGAGCGGGCACTGAATCCCATAGACTCAAATACACCGATAGGGCCTACGAGTCCGCAGGTTCCCATTCCGGCAGAAACGCCGACACATTCAAGCTTGAAAAGGCAGGTCGAGATAGGTCCTGTCACAGCCGAAGCAAGAGTCGCGGGAATCCATACCATAGGATTTTTTACGATATTGCCCATCTGGAGCATCGACGTACCGAGTCCCTGAGCAACTACACCGCCCCACTTATTCTCACGGAATGAGCTTGCGGCAAAGCCGACCATCTGCGCACAGCAGCCCGCAACGCACGCGCCGCCCGCAAGAAGAAATCCTGCCGACGTACCGTCAAGTACGGCAACCTCAAAGGCGCTGGCTGAGAAAATCATAGCGCATATAGCGGCGCTCGATATGGGGAGTGTAAGAATAACGCCCATAACGACCGAAAGAAGAATTCCCATAATGAAGGGCTGATACGTGGTAGCAAGCGCAACGAACGAGCCGAGATAATACATTATGTAGGAAACCAAGGGAGTAAGAAGCCAGGAAGCAAAAAATCCTGCAAGAAGCGTAACGACCGGCGTTACTAATATGTCAACCTTGGTCGTCTTGGATACAAGCTTTCCAATTTCGCAGGCAATAACAACAGCGAAGAATGCGCCCGCAGGTCCGGCTGCGTAAAACACGCCCTCTGCCCCCGTCTTTGCGGTGACAGCCCAGTCGAGAATTTTTCCGTCCGAAATAACCGCGCCCATGGCATTTGACATAGCGCCTATTGCCGCCGAGGAATAAATTACAAGCGGATGAGCATTAAGCCTATGTGCGATCGCAACACCTATTGCCATACCCGTCGCCGCCTTTGCATAGGTGGCTATAACGTTAAGAAACTCAAGCTTCGTGTAGGTTGCCAAAGTTCCGAATATCGTTCCGATAAGGAGCGAGGCAAAAAGTCCGAGAGCCATAGCACCCATTGCGTCAACGAAATAAACCTTGGGTGAGAGGCTTATTCCCCTTTTGTCAAGAAAGCTGCGGAATGCACTTCCCTTTTTCTTTGTGTTTTCCATTTTAAATGTCCTTTCTATCTTCCGAGAGCGCGCTCTCTGTCTATATAATTTTGCAAAATGATTTCAGCCGAAAGAGTGTCTATCGCTCCCTTGCGCTTTTTTCCGAAGGTGGCGCTGCCGTCAAGAAAGCGGTAAGCAACCATTGTGCTCATACGCTCGTCGTAAAAATCAATCGGAATTTCGGTAAGAGTCGAGAGAATCTCGGCAAATGCCCGAACGACCTCAACACGAGGGCCCTCGCTGCCGTCCATATTCTTCGGAAGCCCGATAACGATTTTCTTGCAGGAGCGAGCCTCCGCCTCCTTAGCCACGCGCACGGCGGTGTTTTTCATTCCGCCCTCGGAAACCGTGCCGATACCGCTCGCAAGCATACCCGAAATATCACACTCGGCAAGTCCCGTACGGACGTCGCCGTAATCGACTCCGAGATATTTTCCATGGTTTACGTCCATATCCTACTCCAAAATTTATTAATATCTATTATAAAACTCGCGCCCACCTGTGTCAAGACAAATTTTACACAAAAAAACACAGAAAAACTATGCCTTTTTATACACAAAAATAACAAATTCGACATCAGTCTCAAGCGACTCAAGCGATAAAATGCGCTCTCTGTCTTCACGCGGTGTGCGGTAAGCGTAAGGTGTCATCATAAAAAGCGACCTTACCTTTTCGTTCGTATCAAGATGCAAGCTGTAAGAAATCCGCTCGGTGCTGATAAGCTTGAAGCCCGGAAGCGCCGTGTCCCCAACCTCATTTTTATAGGGAGTCTTATACGCCGCGCGCTTAAGCCCGAAAAGGTGGTTTTCGCCGGGTATCGCCATAATGAATACGCCCTCCGCCTTAAGCGTCCTCGCTATCTCGTCGGGTACAAGCGGTGAAAACATATTAACCGCCATATCAAACGAGCCGTCAGCCGTCGGCATATGATACGCGCTCGCTACCGCAAGGCTTATTCTTTTGTTTCTTTTTGCAGCACGCCT
>JAZLCX010000004.1:0-3609 GCA_045614425.1 Eubacteriales bacterium
CTTTGCAATGCCCTGCTCGCCCTTAAGCCTTTCCGCCCAGTTTGCACCGCCGATAACGTCACGCGATGCAAGAACAAGCGCACAAAGTGCAAGTTCCTTTACGCCGTTGGCGTTTGCGCCGGGGGTATTGAAGACAACTATCCCCGACTCGGTGCATTTGTCAACGGGTATATTGTTGACACCCGCACCCGCACGGGCTATCGCAGTAAGAGATTTCGGAAACGGCGTTTCGTGAAGCTGTGCCGAACGCACGATTATTGCGTCATAATCCTCGCCCTCGTCGGTAAGGCTGAAGCGTTCATCGTCAAAAACATCAGTACCGACCTTGGCAATTCTGTTCATCATTCTTATTTTTTTCATATCTATTACTCACCCTTCGGATTGTTTTTTGCAAATTCCTTCATAAATTCAACGAGCGCCAGAACACCCTCGGTGGGCATTGCATTGTAAATTGACGCTCTCATACCGCCGACAGAGCGGTGGCCTTTAAGGTTTTTAAGTCCCTTTGCATCCGCCTCCTTGGCGAATTTCTTGTCAAGCTCGGCATCCCCCGTAACGAAGGTTACGTTCATAAGCGAACGGCAATCCTTCCTTGCCGTCGGGATGTAATAGCTCTGGGAATCGAGATAGTCGTAAAGAATTTTAGCCTTGTTTTCATTGATTTTCTTCATTTCTTCAAGTCCGCCGAGCGAGAGTATCCACTCGTAAACCAGCTTTGCGATATAAATGCAATAGCAGGGGGGCGTGTTGTACATAGAGCCGTTTTCCGCCATTACGGCATAGTCGAGCATGGTCGGAGTATCGGGACGTGCGCCGCCGAGCAAGTCCTCTCTTACGATAACGACAGTCAGTCCCGCGGGCGCCATGTTTTTCTGCGCTCCCGCATAAATAAGACCGAATTTTGACACGTCTACCGGCTCGCTGAGTATGCAGGATGACATATCCGCAACAAGCGGTATATCTCCCGTTTCGGGTATATAAGGAAACTTAGTTCCGTAAATAGTATTATTGAAGCAAATATGAACGTATGCCGCGTCGGAGTTGAAATCCTCCTTCTTTACCGCCGGAATAAAGGAAAAGTTAGCATCCTTGCTCGAAGCTACGAGATTCGCCTCTCCGTATTTCATGGCTTCTTTATAAGCCTTTGACGAAAACTGACCGGTAACGATATAGTCTGCAGCTTTCTTTTCTTTCATAAGATTAAGAGGTACTGCGGCAAACTGAGTAGAGGCGCCGCCCTGCAAAAAGAGAACCTTATAATTGTCGGGGATATTCATAACTCGGCGCAAAAGGCTCTCGGCATCGTTTATTATCTTTTCATATACCGGCGACCTATGGCTCATCTCCATAACCGACATTCCCGCATCCCCGTAGGATACCATCTCCTCCGCTGCTTTTTCAAGAACCGAAAGAGGAAGCATTGACGGTCCTGCAGAAAAATTGTAAACTCTTTTCATGTTTTTTACCTCGCTGATTTTATTTTGATAACACCATTATACTGAGTGAAATCAAGAAAGTCAACGCTTTTTCTCAAATTAAAAAAAGTTCGTGAATTATGCACAAATTGAATCGAAATATTATACCTTTTTAGTCTAGTATTTCGATGATTTTTACGAAAAATATCTCCCGCTATCAGATGTCTTGGCTTAGACCTTTGATGGCGGGAGACGCTGTAATATTAAATTTTCAGTATTCTTTGACGAGAGCCTTTGTAAGTTCAGCGGAGCTTTTTGCCGCAATCGGAAGAAATTCGTTGTAGTCAAGACCGGCATCACCGTCCGCAGAGTCGGAAATTGCTCTTATAACAGCAAACGGTACATTATTAACATATGCCGTCTGCGCTATTGCCGCCCCCTCCATCTCGCAGGCGAGTGCGTTGAATGTGTTTGCAATCCGCTTTTTCTCTTCTCTGTCCGCTACGAATTTATCACCGGAAGCAACTCTGCCGACAAGCGCCCTCTGTGAGAGTGCCGCGGCCGATTTTTCGAGTATTTTTACCGCACGCGCGTCAGATTCGAAATATATTTTGTTTATGCCGGAAACGAGTCCCTTTGGGTCGCCGAGAGGCGACGTGTCCATATCGTGCTGGCAAAGAGTATCTGCTATAACTATATCGGTACATTTAAGACCTGACGAGAGAGCGCCCGCAACACCCGTATTTATAATCAGCGCGGGTGAATATTTAATTATCATAGCCTCGGCGCACATAGCGGCAAACACCTTGCCAACCCCGCACCTTGCGATGACGGCGCTTTTTCCAAAAAGCACACCGGTGTTGAAGTCAATAGAGCCGACCGTTTCGCACTTGTGCTCCTCTAGCATAGATATGAGCTCCTCAAGCTCCTCTGTCAGCGCGCCGATAATTCCGATATCCGCCTTCATTATTCTACCTCTTTATATTTAAAGTCGTTGTTTTTAGCAGTGAGTATTTCGAGATACCGACGGCACTCTGCCTTCGCGGCATCAAGCGAAAGGTTCTTATAGTTTCCGCACTCCTCGCGAAGCGCGCCTACCATACCGCCCCCGTGTGAAATTATCTTTTCAAGAGTTGATATAACAGCTTCAAGAACCGACTCCTTTTCAACGTCTCTTACAAGCAGGTAAAAGCCGGTTTGACAGCCCATAGGACCAAAGTATATAACCTTATCTCCTATTTCGCTGTTACGTATATAGGTAGCAAACATATGCTCAACCGAATGCATGGTGAGATTGTCCATATAATCACCCATATTCGGCTTTCTCGTTCTCATATCGTAGGTGGTAATATCGCCGTCAATGCGGGATATATATATTCCCTCGTCAATATAGTCGTGATTTACCGAAAACGAGGCTATGCGTGTTAAATTATCCATCTTTTTTCCTTTACAGAATGCCCCGCCGTATCAGCGGGGCACACTATTAGAATTTAAGTCTTTCGTTAATGTAGGCCTTAACCTCGCGAAGCGGAATTCTTACCTGCTCCATAGTATCTCTGTCGCGCACGGTAACGCAACCGTCATTTTCGGTCTCGAAGTCGTAGGTGATACAGAAGGGAGTACCGATTTCATCCTCGCGGCGATATCTCTTACCGATAGAGCCGGTTTCGTCAAAGTCGGTAGCAAACTCACTTGAAAGCTCGTCATAAAGCTCAAGCGCCTTTTCGGAGAGCTTCTTCGAAAGAGGAAGAACGGCAGCCTTTACGGGAGCAAGAGCGGGATGAAGGTGAAGAACCACGCGAACGTCACCCTCTCCGATTTGTTCCTCGTCATATGCGTCAACAAGGAATGCAAGAGCTACTCTGTCAGCGCCGAGCGAGGGCTCGATAACGTAAGGAATATAATGCTCGTTTGTTTCCTGGTCGAAGTATGTCATATCCTTGCCGGAATGATTCTGATGCTGAGTAAGGTCGTAATCGGTTCTGTCGGCAACACCCCAAAGCTCGCCCCATCCGAACGGGAAGAGAAACTCGAAGTCGGTGGTCGCCTTAGAATAGAAGCAAAGCTCGTCGGGATCGTGGTCGCGAAGTCTGAGGTTTTCCTCCTTCATGCCGAGCTTAAGGAGCCACTGATGGCAGTAGTCCTTCCAATACTTGAACCATTCAAGGTCGGTGCCGGGCTTGCAGAAGAATTC
>JAZLCX010000005.1:0-15109 GCA_045614425.1 Eubacteriales bacterium
TCCCGTCGGCGAAAACTATAAGCAATTCAAACATCGGGTCGCCCTTGAACTGACCGTAATTAAGGCGTCTGAATACTCGGTGGCTTGAGTCCGAGGGAATAATCATAACGTCGCCGTCCCAGTTCGAAAGACCGAGGTTGACAGTCGTTGTGCCGGGCTTAAGTCCCTCTTCTACTATTCGGTCGAGAGTAGCTCTGGAGGATATTGTGGTTTTTCGATGCTCGTCATCGGGCTGGACGGTAAAAATGTATTTGCTTGCCATATCGATGTTGGCATGACCGGTAATTCGCGCCATCTCGGTATCGTCGATGATTATTGTAGCTCCGTTCCAATTAACATTCGTTTTTATCGGAATGCTTTTTGCGCTCGCTGTACCCATTCTGCTGTCTCGGATTAGGTAGGTCTTACCGGGCGTTGCCATTACCGTCTGACCGCCCTCGTTTGCGAACACGTGTGTATCGTAGAATGCTTTGAAGTCGTCGGTAATACCGTTGCCCTTAGCGCCGAAGTCCTCGTAGTAAACCACGCTTATGTCCTTTTCGAAAACAAGGCCCGCAAGGTTAACGACTCCGCTTCTTTCCGTAATAGCAGTCTCGGTGAACTCAACGAGGGTGTCACTCAGCATGTTGTCATACGCGCAGGTTATGTTTAGTGTTTTTCCCAACACCGTTGCCTGAAAGCTTTCTTCACCCGAAACCTTATCTATCGGCTTGATGATAATAGACTTTTCTGGAGCGTAGTTTATGTTAACCGTGTCAAAATAATATCCGGTTTTCTGATAAATCGTGTCCCGCATTTTCTCTGCGGCAGCCTTATATAATGAGTTTGACGTATCGGTTGCTATAACGTATCCCTGCATATCGATACCGTTAATCTTAAGCGAGGTTACGTCATAATCGTTTACAATCTTAACTTTCATCTCGGCCTTTGTCATAACGACGTTCTCGACACCCTTTCTGTTGGTGCGCAGAACGTCCTCGGCAAAAGAGTTGATTAACGTAAGAAGAACCTTATCAGAACCGGCGTTGAGTATAATCTTATTGTCTACTATCTTAAGGAGGTATCCCTCTGCGCCGAACATATAGCGGTCGTAGACGTATTTTTCACCGCGGTTTTCAACACCGCCGATAAGAATTTCAATATTTTCTTCGGTGTCAGTCGACGAGCCCTCGTTGACTACGGTGACCTCGGTGCCGGAATTCTTTTTCATCTTGCTGACTATGGCGTCGTCAACCCTTTTATGTACGTTTGCCGAGGTGTCTTTTGCGATAACTATCTGGAATTTAGCCTCGCCGCCCTCAATAAGAGTAAGGTCGTTTACCGTGGCGGTAGGAAGCTCTCTTCCGCACACGTCGCACACGTCGTCGATGTTTTTGTCCTTGCAGCCACCCTTGCATTCACCGTCACCGCCGCAGGCAAAAAGCGACAGAGTTATAACGAGTGCAAAAAGCACCGCCAAGACTTTCTTTGAATTCTTCATAAAATCCTCGCAATATTTTTTTAAAACATTGACATTATACACTTTACTGTCGAAAAAGTCAATTAAAAAACTGTTACTAAAATAAAAGCGCAGAATGTTTGTACATGTGTACAATTAATAAGTTCCAAAATTATGCAGATTGTACACACAGCAAATTCTTTCCGTCCTCGCGGTTCATTTGTTATGCTTGCGGTACTTCTGTAATTAAGAAGGTCGAGTTTTCCGGCATTAATGCGGGGTTTGTTCCGACGAAGAAATCTGCGATTCCGCTGCCGTAGTAGAACATAGTACTGCCAAAGAATCCGTTCATTGTATCGGTATTTGAGTACCACATACCGTCGCTTATGCCCTCACCCGAGGTATTCCAGATGTTGAATTTATATCTTCCGTTATTGTTTAACACCTTGAAGTATCTCGGAGGTCTTATGATACAGAGGTTTGCCGTGACAGCGGGCATATTCATTTGACCGTGTTTAATACCTTTGCGGTCGCTGCCCATAGCGGCTTTTGCCGCCGAATAGGAAATAGACGTATTTCCGATGCGTCCGTTTCCGTCGACATCCCACATATCTGACGCGTCAGCTATGCCGTCGCGGTTAATATCGTAAAGAGGGTCGTCAACGTATCCGTCGCCGTCGTTGTCAACAACCGAGAATACCGCGTCAACACCTGAGTCGAGAAGATGCATCTTCATAAAATAGGATTTGAAGGTCATATGACTTATTTCCGTGCCTGCCGGCATGGGCTCAAAGGTGTATGCGTTAAAGAGGCTGAGGTTGTCAACGGTGATGTCAGGCACGGCACAGATGTAGCCGAAGTACCAGTTGCGGTACACGTATGAGCAGATTGAGGTTCGGCGGTTCGCTTCGGGCGAGGGGTTTATATAGAAATCCACGTCCTTGATAAGCACGTCTCCGTCCCACGTGCAGCCGTAGTCGGAGCGCATAGCAAGAATTGTGCTCGCGTATTTGGAGTCTACGGAGTATTTTTTCGTATTTTCTATGATAAAATCGCCGTAGCCCGTAAGCTCTATGTCAATTATGTTGCAGCCGACGATTTTGCCGTTATATAAGCCCGCGTGCGCGTCGAACCTTGATAGCGTGGAGTTTATATATTCGAGGTTTTTGCAGTAGTTGGAGTTTCCGAGACCCCACTGAAGCGTGTAGGCGGTGCCGGACTCCACGGTCAGAGAGCTTCTGCCGAGAATCGCATCCTCGCTCGTTCGGTTTCCTAAATCATCGGTAGCGTTTTTTATCTCGTAGGTTACGGGGTCAACCGTTACCCAGAAGTTAGGCTGAACGCAGCCGTCAAGCACAACCTTGTTTGCGCGGTAGGATATAAAGTTATAGGTGCTGCTGTTGTTATAGCACATTCTTCCGGGGATTTCGCAGTCCTTAAAGGTTACGTTCGTAGAATACTCGGCTCTGAAAAATCCGGAATAGCTCGCACCTTCAATACCCATTTCAATGCGGTCTCGGAGCGTAATTCCGTCAACTACACTGTGGTTAACGTTTTTAACCGTAGTATAGGAGCGTGCGACGTTAATTCCTCTGGCAATCGAGGTCGAGGTATAGCTGCCGTTAACCTTGTGGTTGACCTTTGACGAGAGGGTCGTGATATTTCCGTTTTCAATTGTTATCGCGCTTGCGGGGTCAATCTTATACACCTCAATTTTGTAAAGGCGTGTGTAGTTGAAGGTAACCGGAGTTTCGGAGCTTATTTTTCCGTTAGCCGATACGATGATGATTTCATTCATATCTTCGCCTTTGAACTGGCTGTAATTAAGACGTCTGAAAACCTTGTGGCTTGAGTCGTAGGGGATAATCATTACGGCTCCGTCCCATCCCGAAAGACCGAGGTCGATGGCTTTTGTATCGGGGTTAAGGCCCTCTCTTACGATGCGGTCAAGTATTGCGCTGTCGTATATTGTCACCTTCTGGTGAGCGTCATCGGGAAGAACCGAGAATATATGCTTGCTTGCCTGAGAGTTTTTTACGTGGCCCGAAAGCCTTGCCATTTCGGTATCGTCAATTATTATATTTGCGCCGTTCCAGTTTACGTTTGTCTTAATCGGGATTATTTTTACGCTTGACGTTCCCATATAGCTGTCGCGAAGCAGGTAGGTCTTGCCTGGGGTGGCAATTACCGTCTGACCGCCTCCATTCGCGAAAACGTGAGTGTTGTAGAACGCCTCGAAATCATCGGTTACACCGTCGCCTTTTGCACCGAAATCGTCATAGCACACAACGCTTATGTCCTTTTTGAAAACGGTTTCTCTGAAATCAACAACGCCCCCCTTACCGATAAGCGCGTCCGAAACAAATGCGTCTATTGCGCGAGCCAGCATATTGTCATAAGCGCAGTCAATAATCAGCCTTTTTCCCGAAACCGAAACCTTAAAGCTGTCGGGACCTGAAATTTTATCTATGCTTCTTATGACGATTGCCCTTTCGGGCGCTCCGGATATATTTACAGTGCTGAAGTAGTATCCGGTGTCTTGGTAGAGCTTGTTTCTGAGATTTTGCGCCGCCGTTACGTAGGTTGAATCCGTAAAGTCGGTTGCAATAACGTAGCCCGTCATATCCTCACCGCCAAGCTTGAGGAGGGAGACGGCAGTGCTGCTGCCGCAAACATCGCATTTCTTGTCGGAGTTCTTGTCAACGCAGGAGAATTCCTTGCCGCAGACGTCGCATTCACAGTCGGAGTTTTCGTCAACGCAGGGAATAACCTTTTTGCAACTGTCGCATTCACAGTCGGAGTTTTCGTCCGCGCAGGGAATAACCTTTTTGCAATTGTCGCACTCACAGTCGGAGTTCTCGTCAACGCAGGGAATAACCTTTTTGCAGACGTCGCACTTGCAGTCGGAATTTAGGTCAACGCATCCGTTTTGACAGGGACTGTCACCTCCGCCGTCATCGTTTGAGTCGCAGGCGAAGAGGGCAAGAACTGCGGTAAGGGTAAGAAGCATCGCTAAAAATTTTCTAGTGTTCTTCACAATAAAACCTCTCTAAATATTTTGTGATAGAATAATTGTACACTCAAACGTCGAAAAAGTCAATTGAAATAACGCAACGAAAAAGGGCGGAAGGAATGTTTGTAGCAATATACAATCCGCACGCAAAACAGTTGTGCAGGCTGTACATATGGAAATAATAAAGCCCGTCAGGGTACTTGACGGGCGCAGTATTATGCTATTATTCCTTTTATTCTTCGGTGCCGGTTTTCTTCTTAGCGATTACAAACAGCGATACCGAAAGTCCTACGGCAAGGACGGTAACAATTGACGCGGAGAGCCAGTCTACGTTTGCAAGGCCTCTGAAGATAAACTCACCCGTTTCCCCGTCCTGAAGATTCGGCGCGATAAGGTATACGTCAACGATAAGACCGAGAAGCGCGGAAATACCCGAGAGAAAATAAAGGCTCTGAGTGTTTTCCGTTGCGCGCTGACTCCTTTGCATACGCATAGGCTGAGGCTTTGAAAAATCCACAGCTCCGCCGAGATAGTAGGCAACGGCAACGAGGATTATTCCCTCGGGAAGCATATAGGTTGCATTGTAGCCTATCGAGTAAATGAGCGCCGCCGAGTCGGGAATAGAAAGACCTGCCCAAACGGTAGCTCCGGAAATCACGTGGCACACGTAGCGGAGGACGGTAACGAGCAAAGCGCCGAGCGCAAATGCTCCGCTTTGAGTTTTTGTAAACCTCTTAAAGACACCGCCGAGGCCTACAATCATAAACGCCACTATGTAGTCGAGCATTATAACGGCAACGACCGACTGCCAGCCCGTGACGTATGAAAGGTTGTTGAGTCCGAGAAGCTGCTGCAAAACTGCGTAGACCGCACCCGCGCCGAGACCTTTTAATACGCCGTGTCTGTAAGCGTAAATTACCATCGGAAGCATAGATGCGAGTGTAACCGAACCGCCGTAAGGCATCTCGATAATTTTGAAGATGGAAAGCACGGTTGCAAGTGCTACCATCATTGCGCCCTCAATAAGAGCGCGCACGGTTTTTGAAGAATTCATAAAATTCCCCCCCTAGAATAAAGATACCGCACAGGACATAGCGTCTGTGCGGCAGATTACTCTTGTAAAACGTATCTTCCTACGACGGCATTATCCGTATCAGGTAAAAGGGTTTGACTTTCGTCATCTCAGCGCATAGCACCCCTGACGTATATTCTGTTCGGTTCGGTATTGATTATAGCACGGCATTTTGCGCTTGTCAAGTGGAAAAAATCAAAAATTTGCCATAATGAGAAGCACACCGCGAGCGACGGATATTTCAGCATCGCGCGAGGTGAATCGGTTTGAAACGCCGAGTGGAAAATCGTAGGTGAGACGGGAGTTTTGAATCTCGTAATAAAGTCCCTTTATGGTAACACCCTCCGCTGTGCCGCCAAGGGCGAAAACAGATATGTAGTCACCCCCGCGTCCCGCTAGCTTAACCGATTCGTTTTTGATGACGAGGCATTTCGTTTTATCACCGAAAAGCGTGGCACGGCACCCGTCCTCTCGTATTTTTGCAAGTAAACAATAGTTGGCAAAGGTGTGGTCCTCGCGTCCGCCTACGCCGCCGTATATTTCAAAATTTGAATACCCGAGAGATTTCCCGTGAAGATAGGCGAGGTAGGTGTCGGTCTCGTCCTTTTCGGCGGGGTGCTTGATAAGCTTTACACCCGTCGGCAGGTCGGAGAGGGAATCCATATCCCCGATTAAGACGTCACAGCGTATATTTCTCTCTAGAAGCGATTTATAACCGCCGTCGGCAGCTATGACAAGGTCGGACGGGTCGGGTATAAACGAGCCGTAAAAATCTCCGGCTCCCACTATGTAGCAGGTGTTCATAGAGTTAATCCCCGTCCTTCAGCATTTCGTCAACGGCTCGCATAACGCCGAGCTTGCCGTATTCGTAGGTAAGGCCGCCCTGCATAAATGCGGTGTAGGGGGGCGTGAGCGGTCCGTCGCAGGAAAGCTCGTTTGTCGCACCTGTAACGAACGTACCCGCCGCCATTATTTCGGGGTGGGGGTAACCCGGCATATCACCCGGCTCGGGTATGCAATAGGCCTCAACGGGTGAGCCCATCTGTATTCCGCGGCAGAATTTTATAAGCCTGTCAGCAGAATGAAGATTGACCGTCTGTACTATATCGGTGCGCTTTTCGTCATACCTCGGAGAGAGGTCGTCAAAGCCGCAAAGCTCAAGCAGTCTTGCCGCAAAAGCCATGGATTTAAGAGTAGATGCAACCGCAGCGGGCGCCATAAAGAAGCCCTTGTAGAGCGAGGCGAGCTGATTGAAGTTAGCACCAAGCGACTTTCCTACGCAGGGGGCGGTGAAGCGCTCGGCAATATCCTCGATAACGTCACGGCGTCCGACACAGTAGCCGCCGCTTACGGCAAAGCCCGCGCCGAGATTTTTCATCATCGAGCCGACGAAAACGTCTGCACCGACGTCGGTGGGCTCGCGGTCCTCGGTGAATTCGCCATAGCAGTTGTCAACCATTATAACGGTATCGGGTGATACCTCTTTTATTAGCTTTATTGCCGCCTCTATTTTGTCGATGGTAAGGCTCTTTCTCTGCGAATACCCGCGGCTTCTCTGAATTGCCGCCACACGCACCGGGGACTCAAGAAGTCTTTTTCTTATTCCCGCAAGGTCAAAGTCGTCGTCTATAAGGTCGATTTCCTCGTACTTTACGCCACACCTAATAAGTGAGTTTCGGCTGTCGCCGGCAGTACCGATAACGCTCCTTAAGGTGTCGTATGGCTCACCCGAAATATAGAGAAGGGTATCCCCGTGCTTAAGTAAACCGCCGAGGGTTACTGCGAGGGCGTGAGTTCCCGACATAAGCTGCGGGCGGACGAGCGCGTCCTCAGCGCCAAAGACCTTCGCGTATATTTCCTCAAGCTTATCTCTGCCCGAATCGGTGTAGCCGTAGCCTGTTATCTCGATGAAATCGGCAGTCGAAACTCTGCACTCCTGAAAGGCGGAAAGCACCTTTGACGAACAGATGAGCGCGTTTTCTTCGATTTTTCTGAAAACCTCGCGGCAGTCGTTTTCCGCGCGTTCTGCAAGATTTGCGACGTAGTCGCTTACGTTATAGCCGTAATACATTTTTTCTCCTATTGAATGCTGTCGAGCAGCGGTATAAGCTCCCCGAGAGCTTTTATTTCAAAGTCGGCGGGAATATCCTCGCGCGCCGAAGTGCCGCGAGGGTTATAAAGGCAGGTTTTGATTCCCGCGTTTATTCCGCCCAGAATATCCGAGGTCGGACTGTCGCCGACTATAATGGCGGCGTCCTTGTCGAAGTCCTTGATTTTAGAAAAGCAGGCGTCGAAAAATTCCGCGCTCGGCTTGTTGTGACCGAGCTTTTCCGAAATAAATATATCGGTTGCGAATTTTCCTATTCCCGAAAGCGAAATTCTTCCGTCCTGAACGATAGCCGTGCCGTTTGAGGCAAGGTATATTTCGTATTTTCCGTAGAGGTCGGAAAGCAGCTTTTCTGCACCCGGAAGAAAGAAATAAGTTCCCGAAAGGCGTCTTTCGTAAATGCTTTGCGCCCGCCTTGGCTCGATATCGACGCCGAGCGTCTTAAAAAGAATCTCGTATCGGCGCAAAAGCAGAACCTCTCGGGTGACCTCTCCGCGCTCAAGCGCTTCCCACTGGCTTCTGTTTATCTTGCTGTAAAGCGAGAGTGTATCGTCGGTCGGCTCTATTCCGAGCTCTGTGAGAGTTGCCGAGAGCGCAACGGCCTCGGAGCGCTTGAAGTCAAAGAGGGTGTCGTCAATGTCGAGAAGGACGTGTCTGATTTTCGACATATTTATCTATCAGAGCGTCGTCATATCGACGGGATACATTATCTTAAGCTGATTGATTTTCGATTCGTATGCGCGGCGGCGCTTTTCGTTAAGAAGAGAAGCCTTGATGTCCTCGCCTATTTCCTCAAACGTTGCGGTCTTGGATTCGCCCTTCGAGATGAGCTTTATAAGGTGGTAGCCGAACTGAGTCTTGACGGGTTCTTTTGTGATTTCGCCGATTTCCATAGCGAAAACAGCCTTGTCAAATTCGGGAACCATCTGTCCGCGGGAGAAGTCGCCGAGGTTTCCGCCGTTTTCCTTGGAGGGACAGGAGGAGTATTCCTTAGCCGCGTCCTCAAAGGATTTCTTGCCCGAGGAAATTTCCTCGTAAATTGCCTTAGCCTTCTCCTCGGTATCAACGAGAATGTGGCTTGCGTTTACAGTCTCGCCGGTAACGAACTTCGCCTTGTTTTCCTCGTAGTAGTCGCGCGCTTCCTTGTCGGTAACGCTTACCGAGGAAAGTACCTTTTCGCCTGCGTAGCTTATGAGAAGGTTTTCCTTAAGTCTGTTGAGCTGCTCTCTGAAGGGAGCTTCGGCCTCTATGAGATTTCTCTTTGCGTCAAGAAGAAGGAGCTTATTGCCGATGAGCTGATTTAAGACCGCGCGTCTGCCCTCGGGATTGTTGTACATCTGTCCTCTTTGACCGAGACTCATTATGAACTCGTCAACCTCTGATTCGGTAATCTGAAGAGTACCTACGGTTGCAAGAATTTTGTTTGCCATTTTTTATATCTCCTTAAATTTTAATAAACTTATTTTAATCTTAGGCCCTTTGGGTAATGATTTTTGATTTTTCCCGAGCTCGCTTTGCCGCCGCCGAGAGCCGCGCCCTCGTAAATAACAGCGCACCATCCCCCGCCTTCGAAGGATTTTTGGTCGATTTCTTCACCGCGAAGATATTTTTCCACTCGCGCGTCGCCTCGCAAAAGCTCCTCTTTTTTCTTGAAGAGAGAGCCGTATGCCGAGAAGAAGTGGTGAGAGGGAAAGAAGTTCTCCCCCTTAATTTCCCCGAGTAAAACTCCCGCGCAAAATACCGATTTCGGCGGCACGGGCATACCGTGCGGCAAAATAACGAGGTTTTCACCCACCCGACGGAGCTTTCCGCGAGGAACTTCGGTGAGATTTTCGGAAAAGAAGCGCGAAAGTACGGCTTCTTCCTTTTTCGTAAGCGGAAGGGATACATCTTTATATAAAATCTTTCCGTCGGTGTCCGTGTTGGGCGACCTTTGCATAAGCGCTATAAACTGCCCCTCACCGTCGAATACGTGGGGGTAAAAACGGCGCGCCATATTGAGATTTTCCGAACACGCCCCGTCGAAAACGATGCCGTCGCGCGTTACCCTCTTGAGTGTGTCCTTTACCTCAACGAGCGAAAAATCGGGATGCTCACGCAGAAATTCATCGAGCACAGCCTCGTTTTCCTCAAGCGAATAGGTGCAGGTGGAGTAGAGAAGATAACCGCCGCCCGATACGAGCGGAGCTGCGTTATTGATTATTTCCCTCTGCCTTGCCGCGCAGTGTAAAACGTTCTCCTCGCTCCATTCCGCGAGAGCCTCGTTGCTCTTTCGGAACATACCCTCGCCCGAGCAGGGAACGTCGGCTATAACAAGGTCGAAGAAATCTCTGAAAAGCTTTTTGAATTCGGACGTGTCAAGCGAGGTGACAATGGCGTTTTTCACACCGAGCCGCTCGAAGTTCGAGACGACTGTCTTTGCACGCTTCGGCACGTACTCGTTAGATAAAAGAAAGCCCCCGTCACCGATTTTTGCAGACGCCTGTCCGCTCTTTCCGCCGGGTGCTGAGCACATATCGAGAACACGCCAGCCGGCCTTTATATCGAGGGCGTTTGCCGTAGCCATAGCGCCCGCGTCCTGCACGTATATTATTCCCGCGTGATGCTCGGGCGTATTTCCGATGCCGTCGCCGCCCCTCAGCGAAAAGCCGTCGTCAGCGTAGGGAAGAGGGGTTAAATCAAATACTTCGGCGTCAAAAATTGCCTTTGGCGACGCCTTTACGGTATTTACCCTTACGGCGCGCGTCTCGGGAGAATTCTCTATCGCGTCTATAAAGTCACAGTATTCATCGCCGAGAATAAGCTTCATTCTCGATTTGAATTTTTCGTCAAGCATAGCGCACCTCTCATAATACTTTTAATATTATAACCTACAAAGCTGCAGTTGTCAATTAAAAAATATATTTAAAAGAAAATCGGTTGACTTATCGGTGCTTTGGTGATATACTCTATATGAAAAACGAAAGGGGAGGTGCGCCGTGGAGAGCTGTCACACCGCGAAAAACGGAATAAAAATATACGGATATAGAAATCCAAGTCAAAACGGCTTTTTCATATCCCTTTTTCTGCGTGCAGGAAGCATGTACGAAAGTGCGAGCGAAAACGGCATAACCCATCTTCTTGAGCACGTCTCGATCCGAAACGTGAATAAGGTTATGGGCGGACACCTCTACCGAGACCTTGACCGCCTCGGGCTCGAATTCAATGCCGCCACCTATTCCGAAATGGTTCAGTTTTATTTAAGCGGAGCATCCAAAAACTTCGGCGCGGGCGCGGAAATAATATCAAAGCTCCTCTCGCCGATAATACTTGACGCGGGCGAAATAGACGTTGAACGCAAGAGAATAAAGGCAGAGATACGTGAGGGGGATGAGAAGAACAGCCTTCTTTCCTTCACAAATAAAATAGTAAACGAGGGAACGAGTCTTTCCGCATCGATAACCGGAACTGCGGCAACTGTGACGAAAATAAGCAGAAGACGGCTCGAGGAATACAGAAAAAGCTTATTTACAAGGGAGCGCGCATTCCTTTACGTGACGGGAGCTTATACCGATGAGGATATCGCCGTCCTTTCGGACTTTATCGGTGCATATCCGCTTCCGGAATCCAAGTCGGAATGCTTTAACGTCGCACCCGTGTCGGAAAATCATTTTAAAAGAAGCGGTGAGGTCTTCGTTAAAAAATCCGATTTTACGGCTGTGCGCTTTAACTTCGATATTGATATGACAAGGGTTTCCACCCCCGAGAGCGACCTCATATACGATATGCTCTTTTCGGGCTACTCCTCGGCGTTTTTTCAGGCGATGAGTGAGGAGCGCGGAATAATTTACGACATCACAGGCTCTGTCGAAAGATATAAGAATATAGGCGCGCTTTACTTCTCATACGAGGTGCAAAACAAGGACCTCGAGGAGTCAATACGTATAGCGCTTGAGATTCTGAGGGATTTTAAGGCGACACGCCCCGCCCCGGGCTCGCTTATGAAGAGCGGTTATGTCGATAACGCGCTTATGCTTTTTGACGACTCCCGCGAGCTTAACTTCACCCTCGCCTATGACAATCACATAATGGGGCTGGGCTATAAGTCAATAGAGGAGCGCAGGCGCGCCTACGACGCGGTAACGCCTACGGATATAGAACGCGCCGCAGGGGAGATTTTTAAGCCGAAAAACCTCGTTTTGACAATAAAAGGTGACAAAAAGAAGATAAATACCGAAAAAATCAGCGAAATGATACAAAACATTTTAGGGTAAAAAAGAATAGGCGGCAGCCGAATACCGCTTGGTAAGGGCTGCCGCCGTTTTTTATTATTTGTTTTCTTCCTTTGAAATATGCTTTAAATATGCGTTGATGAAGCCGTCGATTTCTCCGTCCATAACCGCATCTATGTTTCCGTCCTCGTAACCGGTTCTCGTATCCTTTGCGAGAGTGTAGGGCATAAATACGTAGCTTCGTATCTGGCTGCCCCATTCGATGTTCGCCTTGTTGCCCTGAATATCCTCTATGCGCTCAAGCTTCTCGCGCATCTTGATTTCCATAAGCTTTGACTTAAGCATCTTCATCGCGGTTTCCTTGTTCTGAAGCTGGCTTCTTTCGGTCTGACAGCCTACGACTATTCCGGTGGGCTTATGCACTATGCGTATAGCCGAGTCGGTCTTGTTGATGTGCTGGCCGCCCGCGCCGCTTGAGCGGTGCGCCGTAACCTCGATATCCTCGTCGCGAATAACTATCGAATCGTCGTCCTCGAACTCCGGCATAACCTCAACCGACGAGAATGACGTGTGGCGTCTTCCCGACGAGTCAAAGGGGGAGATTCTGACAAGACGGTGTACACCGTTTTCGCTCTTCAGGTAGCCGTAAGCATTGATTCCCTCAACCATAATTGTGGCGGATTTTATACCGGCCTCATCTCCGTCGAGCCAGTCGAGGAGCTTTACGTTAAAGCCGTGCTTCTCGCCCCATCTCGTGTAAAGACGGTAGAGCATGGACGCCCAGTCCTGCGCCTCAGTGCCGCCGGCGCCGGGGTGGAAGGAAACTATCGCGTTATTTTTATCGTAAGGGCCTGAAAGCAGGACCTCAATTCTCTTTTTCTCAGCCTCTGTCGCTATATATTCGGTTTCGGAAACGACCTCTTCAACAGAGTCCTCGTCCCCCGCCTCAATAGCCATTTCGCAAAGGGTATAGGCATCGTCAAGACGTGCCGTTAAGTCCTCATAGCTCTCAACCTTGGTCTTAAGCTGCTTGATTTCCTGCAGCTTCTTTGAGGATTTTTCCGCATCATTCCAGAAATCCTGCACCAAGGTCTCGCGCTCAAGGTCGGCGGCGCGCTCTCTTGCCTCATCTATTCTGAGCTGATTGCCAAGCTCGGTAATAACCGAGCGGAGCTCGTTCAGCTTTCTTTTTGCTTCTTCAAGTGCAACAATCATAAAAAACGTACCTCACATAATATCTTATATATTTTACCATAAAGTATAAATATTGTAAATAGTAAAATAAAAATTTTTCCAGCGCGGGAAAATCTCTTGATTTTTAATATGCGCTGTGATATACTAGGTGATGTAAATATACTTGAAAGGAAAACATAAAAATGGTAGTAACGAAGGATACGCTTATCGGCGACATTCTTGATTTTAACGTAGAGTGCGCGCAGTTCTTTTTCGAGATTGGAATGCACTGTCTCGGTTGCCCTCATTCGAGAGGTGAGAGCATAGAGGATGCTTGCATAGTTCACGGTCAGGATGCTGACACGCTCGTAAACAAAATAAACGAATTTCTCGGAAACAAGTGAGTCTGCAGTTAGGTAACCGCCTACTCTCAGCCGCAAGCTTTGTGAGGCAGGATGCGTATTTAGCCGATATCGGCACGGACCACGCATACCTGCCTATTTTTTTACTCGACTGTGGGCGGATAAATCGGGCGGTATGCTCGGATATAAATGAAGGACCGCTTTCGGTCGCCGAAAAAAACGTAGCCGAGGCGGGATACTTGCCGTCGGTTGACTTTTTACTGTGCGACGGTGCGGCAGCTCTTGGATGCCGCGGCATCACCGACTATGCGATTTGCGGTATGGGCGGCGAGCTTATAGCTAATATAATTGAACACGCACCCCACCTTTTTGAGAAAGGGATAAGGCTCATACTTCAGCCTATGACGCGCCAGGCGTATCTCAGACGCTATCTTGCCGAGCGCGGTTTTGTTACAGTTGGCGAGGGGTATTCTGCCGAGGGCGGAAAAAATTACCTCGCGCTTGCCGTCGAGTACGGTGGCGTGTCGCGTAAAATCAGCGATTTTGAGGCGGAATTCGGCATAATTTCCGACGGTGAGATGCTGAGTCCCGAAAAGCGCGGATATTTTGAAGGAAAGCTTTCGGCGCTCAAAAAGGCTCTCGGGGGAAAGCGCGCCGGCGGCGAGGACTTTTCCTACGAGGCGGCGCTTATTTCCGAATATGAAGAAAGGACACGTGAAAGATGACGGTAAAGGAGCTATATCTGAAAATCAGCGAAAGAATTCCGGCTCACCTTGCGTGCGAATGGGATAACGACGGAATTATGTCCTCTCCCGACCTCTCGGCAGAGGTGTCGAGCGTTCTTGTTGCGCTTGACGTTACCGAGGAGATTGTCGACTATGCGATAAGCCGCAAATTCGACCTTATAATTTCACACCACCCCCTTATATTTAAGCCGGTAGGCAGCGTAAACGAGGAAAACCATATCACAAGAAAGGTGATAAAGCTCATTTCAAATAACGTCTCCGTCTTTTCATTCCATACGAGAGCCGATAAGGTGGAGGGCGGCGTGAACGACCTGCTTGCCGAGGCTATCGGGCTTGTCGATATCGAGCCGTTTGGCGAAGAGGGGCTCGGAAGAATTGGCACGCTCCCCGAGGAAACCACCCTTGAGGAGTTTTGTAACGACGTAAAAATATCGCTCGAGGCTGACGGAGTCCGTTTTGCCGATGCGTATAACCCCGTCAGACGGGTTGCCGTTGTCGGCGGCGACGGTAAGGACTTTGTCAAGGATGCAATTTCGGCAGGCGCTGATACCTACCTCTCGGGCCGTATCGGATACAACGTAATGGCGGAGGCTGCCGAGATGGGAATAAATCTTGTTGAGGCGGGACACTACTTTACCGAGTACCCCGTGTGCGAATTTTTCGCATCTCTTGTCACCTCGCTTGACGAAAACGTCCGAGTTGAGATTGCAAACTCTAATATGATTCGGTTGGTATAAAAAACAGAGCAAGAATAGAAGGAAATTTCTCCTTTTACTCTTGCTCTTGTTTTATTAATTTTGCATAATTGAATGCGTCAAGACGTATCTAACGCCAAAGGCGTGTATCAAAAAACGCATTAAACTCTCGCTGTTTTTGGCTAGACTAAATAAAATCGCAAATGTTTATTATCTTCTTTTTTTTCGATTTTGCTGCTTGAAGCGATTTATATGCTCCGCCGTAGCTATGACTCACGTATGCGATTACCAA
>JAZLCX010000006.1:0-11177 GCA_045614425.1 Eubacteriales bacterium
GGTATCGACGGTTACCACCGCGCCTGCTTCGTAAGCAGATGTGTCTGCAAGTCTGAACTCCTTGAGATGCTTCTTGGGAGATACGCCGGCCTTTGCAAGGTGGCCGAGCTCCGCCTTTGTGAGATGCTTTTCCTTTACATCCTCGTATGCAAGCTGAATTGCTGCATAGCCGTCGTTTTCAACGGTCTTCTTCTGTGCTACCGCGCAAGGACCTGCTTCAATCAGGGTTACGGGTATCACGTTGCCTTTTTCGTCGAAGATCTGGGTCATTCCCAGCTTCTTACCGATAATGCCTTTTTTCATTTTTCCTCCATTAGGTTATTGGTTGACGGGTTTTGAATTTCGCCCGAGGGCGTTCCTGCCAACGTGACCACGAGGCCGTGGTTTTAGGGATTTGAAGCTCCCTTTTTGTGAGGTTGTCCCAAATTATGCCTTGATTTCGATTTCAACTCCTGCAGGAAGCTCGATGCTCATAAGAGCCTCAACGGTCTTCTGCTGGGGGTCGAGAATGTCAATCAGTCTCTTGTGAGTGCGCATTTCGAACTGCTCACGGCTGTCCTTGTACTTGTGTACCGCGCGGAGAATTGTTACGATCTCCTTATCGGTAGGAAGCGGAATAGGACCGCTGACTCTGCTTCCGTTTCTCTTTGCTACTTCAACGATCTTCTGTGCTGCGGCGTCGATGATTGTGGAATCGTAGCTCTTGAGTCTTACTCTGATTTTTCCCTGTGCCATTTTTGTTTCCTCCTTTTACGAATTCTCGGGTTGCTCGATCCGTTTAAGAAGGGCGAAGTTTCACATTGCGCCGGGCGTATCAAATACACCCCAACAAAATCAGTTCAGATAGCCTCCGCAGCGGCTAACGGAACCGACAAAGAACGCAATTGCCGAAATCGGCATAACTCTTGGTTCGCCCGGTTAAATATCGGACATACTCCACGGAAATTCCCTGCCTCAATGGGCAGCCACCTCCCGCTTCAACGCATATCAAGCTTTTATATTATACAGTATTTTTTAGGAGATTGCAATACCTTTTTCAAAATTTTACAAAAAATTTTTACGAATTTTTGAAATATTTTTTGGCTAATATGCACAATAATGTTTTGAATATTTTTCTTAAAAATTTCCTTTTCAAGCCTTTTGTATATAATTTGTTAACAATTTTGTAGTACAATAGGTACATATTTACATTATATAAATTAATAATGAAGGATTTTTCACAAAATGAAAAGCAAGTTTAAGCATTTTGGTATATACCTGCCGATTTTTATTTTGGTGTTGGTGGCATCCGTCACCCTGCGTACCACCGCGCTTTTTCTTAATTTCAGCTTTTATACGGGTTATTTTTCCGAAAAGCTGCTTATCGTCATATCGAACGCAATAGTTGTGGCGGCAATCCTATTCTTCATTTCATACCTGTTTTTCACAAAGCAAAAGCTTAATCTCATAGCCGACTTCACCTCCTCCGAAACTTACGTTCCGACGGGACTTATCGGTGCGGCGCTTATATTCCTCTCGGTTCATCTTTTCAGCTATGCCGGAGAGGTCGGAGATTATATAGACCTGCTTTTCAGGCTAGGTGACAGCTCGTCGCTGTCCGAAATCCCCACGCAAAGAATTCTTCTTGTAATCGTTATAATAACCGCAATTTTCGCTCTTTTAAGTACCGTTCACTTTGCACTCACAGCAATCGTCGAGCATCACTCAAGCGTGATTCGTGCAGCTTTCGGTTTATGTACGGTGGTTTTCCTCTCGCTCTACTCGGTTTACCTCTACTTCAATTCAGAGCTTCCCATGAACTCACCCAACAAATCGCTTGACGAGATGGCGTATCTTGCATCGGCACTCTTCTTCCTTTACGAAACGCGGCTTTCTCTCGGCCGTGAAAAGTGGCGTGCCTATATTTCATTCGGATTTATCGCGTCACTGCTCACGGCATATTCATCTATCCCTTCTCTTATAATTTATTTTAAGGAAGACAGAATAATTTCAAACAGCATTTACGAAACCGCACTCACCTTAGCTCTCTTCATTTTCATCTCATCAAGACTTCTGCTCACCTCGAGCCTTATAGAAGACAAGCCGTCAGAGATAGCGACGATATTGGATTTTGCATCAAAGAAGAGAAGCGAGGAGATCGATATTCTCCAAAATCCCCCCGAGGTAGTTGAAATTTCGGGCGAGCCGCTCTCGGATACTCCCGACGGAGCTGATGATAACCAGATTTCGATTGACGATATGACGGCAAGCGCCGAGCTTTTTGACTCGGACGGTCTTTACGCCGAAAATCCGACCGTAAATATGTCGGAGGATGCATAAATGAAAAAAATACTCGTAATAGACGGAAACAGCATCATAAACCGCGCCTTTTACGGTGTGCGCCCCCTGACCACAAAGAGCGGCAAAAGCACAAACGCCATCTTCGGTATGATAAACATTATATCAAAGCAGATGGATGCCTTGCGCCCCGATTATGCCGCTGTTGCATTTGACCTCAAGGCTCCCACCTTCAGACACGAGATGTACGAGCACTACAAGGAGGGCAGACACCCTACCCCGCCCGACCTTCTTTCGCAGTTTGACGATGCCAAGGAATGTCTTAATCTTATGGGAATACACGTGCTTGAACTTGGGGGCTACGAGGCGGACGATATCCAAGGAACAGTCGCAAATTTCGCGCACGGGTGCGATGAAGAGCTTGAGAGCTACATTCTTTCGGGCGACCGCGACCTCCTTCAGCTTATAGACGGGAAGATAACCGTTCTTCTCGCAACCAACAACGATACCGTCAAAATGCGCCGCGATGAGTTTTTCGACAAGTACGGAATAGAGCCGTCGCAGTTTGTGGATATGAAGGCTCTTATGGGCGACAGCTCGGATAATATTCCCGGAGTTATGGGGGTTGGCGAAAAAACCGCCGCCGCGCTTATACAGAACTTCGGAACGCTCGACGGCATATACGAAAATATAGAGGACAAGCGCATCTCTAGGGGCGTGCGAGAAAAACTGCTTCGCGACAAGGATAATGCCTACCTCTCAAAAAGACTTGCAAAAATCAATACAGAAGTACCTATCGGTAAAACACTTGCCGATATTTCTTACACGGGTATGGACAAAGCCGGTCTTTATAAGAAATTTACCGAGCTTGAATTAAACTCTATGATTGTCAAATTCGGGCTTAATGCTTCGACCGCGTCTAAAGCGCCCGAGGCGTCACACACACCGACGGAATTTAAGATAAAAAGCGAGCCTTTCGAAATCTCATCCGAAAGAATTGCCATATTCCCCGCCGATGACGCCTTTTATATCTTCGACGGTAAGGAAACCTCAAAATACGTAGGCGCATCCGACGGACTCCGCCTTCTCACAGACGGAAAAGAGATAATTTCTTACGACGGAAAGGCTCTTTGGCATAGGCTTGACTCGCTTGGGGCAACTCCAACACAAAAAACACGCTTTCTTGATCTTGCCCTTTATGCCTACGTTTTGAATCCGGGCAGCGGAAATGCAGGCCTCGCATCACTTGCATCTATGTTTCTCGGCAAGTCCGTAGCCGAAGACGAGCCCGCACCCGATATAATGTGGGAGCTTGAGGAGGTTATGCGAGGAAAGGTCGAGGAAGACGGACTTTCCGACATTCTTTTCACCCTCGAAATTCCGCTTGTAAATATACTAGCCGAAATGGAAAAAATCGGCTTCAAAATCAACAAGGACGGTATGCTTGAATTTGCAGATGCGCTCGACGCGCTCGCAAAGGAACTTACCGAAAGAATATACGTGCAGGCCGGCGGAGAATTCAACATAAATTCGCCAAAACAGCTCGGAGAGGTGCTTTTTGTAAACTTAGGTTTACCTTATACGAAGAAAAAGACAAAAAGCGGATATTCTACCGATGCAGAAACTCTTGAAGAGCTGCGCGCCTATTCGCCTATAATAGACGACATTCTCGAATACCGTCAGGTAACCAAGCTGAAGAGCACCTACGCCGCTGCTCTGCCGCTGACAGCGGATTCGGACTCAAGAATTCACACCGATTTCCGCCAGGCGCTT
This sequence comes from Eubacteriales bacterium, assembly GCA_045614425.1. GTDB lineage: Bacteria > Bacillota > Clostridia > Oscillospirales > CAG-272 > UBA1740. Next base: position 4,051 of record JAZLCX010000006.1, read on the forward strand.
ACCGCTACGGGCAGACTTTCGAGCCAAGAGCCAAACCTTCAAAACATCCCGATAAGAACCAAGATGGGACGCGAGATGCGCCGCTATTTCGTTGCACGGGATGGGTACACCCTCGTAGATGCAGACTACTCGCAGATAGAGCTTCGACTGCTCGCGCACATCTCGGGCGACTACAATATGACCGAGGCATTCAAGGCGGGCGAGGATATCCACAGAAAGACCGCATCCGCGGTATTCGGAGTGCCCCCCGAGGCTGTAAACGACGAGATGCGCAAGCGCGCAAAGGCGGTTAATTTCGGCATAGTTTACGGTATAAGCGGCTTTTCGCTTGCAAAGGACATCGGAACTACGACCTCGGTCGCATCGCAATATATAAAAAGCTACCTTTACAACTACCCGGCAATTGACGAATATCTTGAAAACGTAGTTGAAGAAGCCAAGGAAAAAGGTTACACGGCCACCCCCATGGGCCGTCGCAGATACATCCCGGAGCTTAATGCGGCAAACGGAATGCTTCGCGCATTCGGAAAGCGCGTCGCGATGAATGCTCCCATTCAGGGCGCGGCGGCAGACATAATGAAGCTTGCAATGATAAAGGTGGACAATGCCCTTAAAGCAGCAAAAATCGACGCACGCCTCGTTATGCAGGTTCACGACGAGCTTATTATTGAGGTTCTCGACAAGGACGTCGATATATGCTGTGAGATAGTCCGTCGCGAAATGGAGGGCGCTGTAACCCTTTCACTTCCGCTGACAGTCGACGTTACCACGGGCAAAAACTGGCTTGAGCAGGAATAAGCTTATATCCTATAACAGATTCTCCTCAAAGCCAAGATTTCGCAAAACTCTGATATTTTTTAAATAACGTTTTTCAAAATAACGAGGGGCGTGTGCATTTTTTCGCACACGCCCAAATGTTTTTATCCAATTATAAGCATCTTTACTCCGAGCGGAGCATCGGTGACCGAGGATGCGGACACGTCAAGATTATTATCGGCGGCAAGCTTTGATACCGTGGTATGATGCGCCTTAGCTATATCGAAAAGCGACTCCGAGGGTTCGGGGTAATATACCGTTATTACCGAGGGGGTGTCGTGATATTCCCTGTCTCCGACTGCGTTACACGCGGTAATACGGCGGAGAGTGCTCGGCTTTGATATACGGTAGGATATTTTAAGTGTATTTTTAACCGACAGGCGTTCGCCCTCGATTACCCGCTCGGTATTCGGACAGGAGAGGAAGCATTCTATAGACGAGCCCTCGGGAATCTGTCTTTTCGTGTCAACCCTTACGTTGAACGGAACTGTGAATTTAAGGGGCAAATACCCCGTCTCTCCCTCGCCGATAACTTCACACGCTATGCCGGAAAGCGCGGCTTCGCCGCTAAGATTGAATCCGCGCGAATCAAGGCTCTTTTCAAACGAGCGCACCTCGCAGGAAAGGGCGAGAATATCCCTTATTTCTTCACACCCTATATCAGAACGGCTGACAGATGCGGAAAAGGTCTCCTCGCAGCTTGCAGCGGCTATAAGCTCGGCATATTCAAAGTCCTCGTATTTTGACTCCGTGTCGCGATTTTTAAGGTACGCATCGGTCATAATCTCAAGAGTGTGATTGTATGCAAGCGTTGCTTTAAGCTCGCATATAGCATTTACGGTAACGCTCGCTCCCTCAGCATCATCGGATACTCCCGACGTAACCGAGGTGAGACAGCCGTCAGCCATTACCTGCATATCCGCCGTTGCGCCCTCGGCACTTACGGTCTCTTCAAACGGAACTATCTTCTTTATTGCGAACGGCGGCTGATTTTCGGTGCGCACGATAGAGGTTATTATAATTTCTCCCTTAACAAGCACTCCTCCTTCAATTGCCGTAGCCTCAAGTATTCTGACAGCTCCCGAGGTTGCGATAATTTCAATATCATCGGCTGATATTCCCGGAAGGCGCTCCGCCTCCTCGGCATATTCACGCTCGGCTGAAGAGGTGAAAATGCTGTCCTCAACAAGAACAGTCTTCTTTGCCGTCTCAGGTGTAAGGCCGCCCGAAAAGGCGCTTCCCGAAACCTCAAGCGTATCCTCATACGAGGCGCGTACGTTATTCGAAAGAGTTGCCTTGGCAATAAGCTTGCGAGGTCCTGTAAGGCGGACTGCAACGCCCACGGCTCTCGTTTCAATTTGAGAGTCCTTATATCCTTCGCTCTCTATCGGCACGGAAACGTCATAATCCGAGCTTGCGCTTATGCGTGTGAGCTTCCCCTCCGTATCCGAGTATAAAATATCATAGCTGACTATACCGGAAAACTCAGCGTCGCCATCGCCGACGAACTTCCCCGAGGGAATCGGAGCGGCGCTTACTGTAAGTATCTTTTTAACGTCGCCCATATAATCGGCGAGGCTGTATTCAAACGAGCTTTCACATTCCTTTTGGTAAACCTTATTCATAAAATCCCCCTTGGCGTTTTTGTTTAATTCTATGCAAGGGGAGCTTTCCATATTACAAAAAGCGGTCAAGAGAGCGCATATTCGTCTCCCGACCGCTTATATTTTTTCCATACCGTGACGGTGTATAATCTTTGTTTTGTTATATTATCCGAGTCCCATAGACTCCATAAGGCGCTTATTGAATTCTTTTGCAGTATTAAAGCCCATACGCTTCTGGCGGTTGTTCATAGCGGCAACCTCTATTACTACCGAAAGGTTACGTCCGGGGCAAACCGGAAGAACTATGCTCGGAACGTTGATGCCGAGTATCTCCTCGGTGGTCTCCTCAAGTCCGAGTCTGTCGTACATTTTATCCTGCTTCCAGTTTTCGAGGTTTATAACGAGGTCGATTTTCTCGGTTTCCTTGACAGCACCCATACCGAAGAGGCGGCGCACGTCAACTATACCGATTCCGCGAAGCTCAACGTAGTGACGGATTATGTCAGGCGCGCGTCCTACGAGAGTAGTTGCCGAAACCCTCTTGATTTCCACCGCATCGTCTGCAATAAGACGGTGTCCGCGCTTTACGAGCTCTATCGCAGTCTCACTCTTACCGACTCCCGAATCTCCGAGCAGAAGTATACCTTCGCCGTAAACCTCGACGAGAACACCGTGCCTTGTGAGGCGCGGACCGAGCTCTACGTTAAGGAATGCAACGAGCGCTGCCATAAAGGGCGACGTGCGCTCCGAGGTTCTGAAGAGCGGAACCCCGTATTTTACCGCGAGCTCCAACATCTCCGCGAAAATTTCAAGCGAAGAGGTCACAACGACCGCAACCGGCTTGCATTTAAAAAAGTCTTCAAGGCGGCGCGCCCTTTCCTCGGCATCGAGCTGTTCCAAAAAGAGATGCTCAACCTTTCCTATTATCTGAATTCTCTCGGGCTCAAAGTGATCGTAAAAGCCGACGAGCTGAAGTCCCGGGCGGTTTACTCGCGCCAAGGTTACGTTAATTTTTTCCGGCAGGTCGGGCAAATGTATTACTTCAAGGTCAAGTTTTTCAATTATTTTTTCAAGCGAAACGCTGTAGGTTTCTTCCATTAGGAATCCCTCCTTACGATATTGAGTCTATTTTAACACATTTTTTCGTATATTGCAAACCTTTTAAGTAAATTTCTTGATTTATTAATAAATCTCGTGTATAATAATGGTGTAATTTAACTATGGAGATTTTTATGAAAAAACTAACCGCCATTTTTCTTTTGATATCGTCTCTCTTTCTTCTCGTCGGCTGCGGTGACGGCTACTACGAGCCAAAGGAAAGCAGCGCGCTTGAATCACAGGTTGTTATGACGATTGCGTTTGAGGATAAAACCTATTCGGTCAGATACGAGCTGTACCGCGCTCTGTTTCTTGACATGAAGTCATCCTTTGACAACGGCGACGACTCGGTGTGGTCCGGCGATAAAAAGGACGAATACATAGCTAAAATAGACGCCAAAATCAAGGCTAAAATAGCCGATATATATTCGGTCATTCATACAGCCTCGAAAATAGGAATCGACGTGTACTCGGACGAGTTTGACACGGCTGTAAAGGAATACGTAAAACTCAGCGTTGACGGCGGATACTTCGATGACGTTCGCGTCGAGGGATTTGACGGGGATTACGACGCGTATCTCGAATCCCTGAAGGCCGATTACCTCAACTACTCGGTTCAGGATTTGCTTCTTCGCTATTCGATAGCGTTCGAAAAAATAAACGAGTACTATATGGGATACGTTGACGGTGAATTCCTTGAGGGATTCGTTCCCGGAAAGCTCGAATATACAAGGGACGACGTCCTTGAATTCTATAACGACAGCACGCGCTCGGCAAGAGTTATAAGAGCCTTTCTCCGAAAGGAAATTTTCTCAAAGGAACAGGCTGAGCTAATTCGGGACGAAATAATAAAGAAGGCGGCATTCGGCACCGATGAGGTTACGATCTACATCATAGGTCTTTCTTCCCCGACGACGGCAGACTCCGAGGTCGCAAACGGTGAAATAATCGGCCGCCACAGCCTTGACGCAGCCTATTACTCCGAACTTGAGGACGCAGCGTTCTCGCTCGGTTACTTTGAGGTGAGCGAAGTCATAAGCATAAGCACGGGACACCTTGAAGGTTACACTATAATTTACAAAACAAACAAGTCAAGCGAGCATTTCGATGCCTGCTACGACTATATTGCATCGGTTTACGTGGCCGACGAAATCGGCAAAATTCTCGACACGGCAGCCGAGGGAATGCTTAGCGCTATGCAAAACACACCCTTCTTGAACGGTCTTGACCGCTCAACTGTAACAATGCAATGATTCCGAATACAGAAAAAAGAAAAAGAGTTTCCGAGAGGAAAGAGGATAATTTTGTAATTCTGCCGATATCGCTTTCGGACATCTTCAATTCAACAAAAAGCTTTTTCGACGAAAACTTTCGGGGCGCTGTAATAACCGAAAAGGATGAGATTTTCGACGGTTATACCGAGGTCTCGCCAACGGGAATCGCTTATTACTTTAAGCTGCTCTTAAACGCCGTTTTCGGTGAAACGCCTCTTCGGGTTTCGATGTCGCTTCTTAACGGTGAGTTTATAATTAAAACAGAATGGCAGACTTTGCGCGAAATTCCAAAATCAGATATTGACGAGCTTGTGACCGTGTCGCGTCTTTCGGGCTTTTCGCTTGATTTTTTGAATGATGGCGAGCGGTCATTTGCAATCGCAAGATTAAAGGTCGCAAAGCAAAAATATCTTGCCCTTTACGCAATTTCCTTTGAAAAAATGCTCGAGTCATATAATAAAGTGTTCTTCATGTAAGAACACTTTTTTTCTTTTCCCTTTATGCTAAATTTTTCTACTCATAGAAGACGGTGAAAAAACCAAAATATCGTTAGTAAAAGTTGAAAGGTAGCGGTAATGAAAGCTTTGAAAATCAGAGGGATTTCCCTCTTTTTGATATTAATCACGGTCTTTTCGCTTCTGTTTTCCGTGGGCGTCAGCGCGCAAACAGAGGTCGAAACGGCATCAATATTAAAAAACACAAGTGAAAATGCAGACACGGGTACGGTATTAAGCGCCCGTGATAATATAAAAGTTTCATCGAGACTCTACGAGCTTTTTTTCGGCAAGGATAAAAAAGAACAGCTCTGTCTCATTCCCGGCGGTGATGTATTCGGTATTAGAATTAAGGAAGAATTCGTCACCGTAAGCGGTGCCGGCAGCGGCAGCGCACTCAAACGCGGCGACAAGATAGTATCAATAAACGGAGAGAAGATAAGCGAGATTTCCGACGTAAACAACGCTCTCGCAGGCTGTCACGGTGCACCGCTTAAAATTGAAATACTGAGAAGCGGCGAGAAGGTCACGCTCACCGTGATGCCGAAGCGCGACGGTAACGACTATAAGCTCGGCGTTACTTTACGCAAAACGGCATCGGGAATAGGCACTGTCACCTTTATCGACCCCGAAACGCAGGTGTTCGGCGGTCTCGGTCACGGAATATGCGAGTCAGACAGCGGAAGGCTCGTAGGACTTGAATCGGGCGAGGTGTCGGGAGTAGTACTCGGCGGTGTTACACGGGGAGAGGCGGGCAAGCCCGGTGAGCTTTCCGGAGTGCTCGGCAGAAAAACTCTCGGCAGCATATACAAAAACCACGAATGCGGTGTATTCGGAGTCCTAGACGACATGGGCGCATACGACTCCACCCCCATGCCCGTGGCAAATAAAAGCGAAATCAAGCTCGGCGAGGCGGAGATAATTTCAACCGTAAAAAACGGCAAAAAGGCAAGCTATAAAATCGAAATCGTCGATATCGACAAATCCTCAACCGGCTCGAAATCCTTTCGCATCAAGGTCACCGACCCGATGCTTATAACCCTGACGGGCGGCATCGTCCGCGGAATGAGCGGAAGCCCCATCATTCAGAACGGCAAGCTCATCGGCGCGGTTACCCATGTGCTCGTCGCAGAGCCAACCGAGGGCTACGGCATTTTCATCGAGAATATGCTGAATGCGGCAGAAAATTCCGTTCCAAAGGCTGCGTAAAAATAATGCAGAATGCAGAATTCATAATGCTAAATTATGTTCTTCTGTCATTCTGCATTTCATTTTGCATTCTGCATTATGAATTCTGCATTAAAAACTGTTGTCCCTATTATATCACACTAGGGTTGCTTGGATAATGCCGATTGTCATTCGTGATATTCCGTACCTTCATATTTTCCGGCAACGGCTTCCGAAAAATCAAAAAACAAACTGCGCATAGATTCAAGACTTTCATCATTTGCAGAAAACTGAATGTAAGAATGTTTTTCATCACCATACTTTTCACGAGAATACGAAATATAGTTGCCGACGGGCGAATCAAATCCACTGTGCGATGGCTTCATTACGCAGTGCTGTGTGATCGTTTTTTCAAAACCGATTCCATTGAATATGATTTCCAACCGATTCACGCTATACGGTTTCGGTATTTTTTCGGCAATTTGCTTGATGAGTGAAAAATCCGCATTACCGCACGACAGTAGGCTTTGCTCCGAATAATTCCTGATAGTTAATACTTCTTTTGTAAAACCATCTTCACTATCTTGTTTTTTATCTTCAAAAAATGCATTCAGCTCGGGGTGATGCTTTAATATTGTCAATATAGCGTTTCTTTGTCTGTTTGAGTGCAATTT
>JAZLCX010000007.1:0-12268 GCA_045614425.1 Eubacteriales bacterium
CGTTACGGCCTAAAGGATTTAGAGACGGAATCTTCGTTCTTCGAGCGTGAGGCGTACAAGCGTACGTCGAGCGAGAAAACGGAGATAGAACGAAAAAACTAATAAAAAGAGGAAATTCGGAGAATTTCGACCTTAAAAAAGTGTAAGCATAAAATTAGAGCGAAGATATTTTACTATCCTCGCTCTTTTTCGTTCGTTCCGGCCTAAAGGATTTAGAGACGGAATCTTCGTTCTTCGAGCGTGAGGCGTACAAGCGTACGTCGAGCGAGAAAACGGAGATAGAAAACAAAATTTTGACTTTAACGGAGAAAATACGGCGCCAAGACGTATTTTCAACATCAGTTTCTTTTAAATTAGCACAAATTTTGGGCGAGGCAGAAAATCAAACTCTGCCACGCCCATTTTGTTTTCGTTCCGTCCTAAATACCGAAGCCCCCCCTTTTGTGCTGATTGACGAAATAACAGCCACCTTTTTGTAGGTTTATATGAAATATAAAAAAAGCTATTGAATGTTTCGGGGCGGTGTGATATTATATACATAATATACGTAAGTTTCCGCGCGGTGCGCGTCTGTGCGCGTGCGGAAATGTGCGGAAACGAGAAAGAAAAGAGGAAAACTCATGATGTGTAGTGAAAAAATTAAAATCACCGTATGCGGAAACGATATCTCAGAATATAAAATTTCCGCCGATTTAGCGTCCGCGGACTGTAAGGCTGCAGCTGAGGCTTTGAAGTCTGCCATATACGAAGCTTGCGGTGTGTCCTGTGAGATTTCGGACGGCGGCGAGTCGGACGGAAAAATCATTGCGATTAAAAAGATAGACAAGGTTTTCGGCAGCGAAAGCTTTAGAGTATATACCGCGGGCGAAAGTCTTCTTATAGAGTACGCCTTTTCGAATATGCTCCTCCGCGCTGTCGGTGAATTTATAGACGAAAAAATAAAGAAAGCCGATACCGACCTTTCGGGACTCATATTTTACAAGGATATAAGCGTTGTATGCTATGACGACTTCGGTGCTGTCGGCGACGGAGTTACCGATGACTTCAAGGCGCTTTACGACACCCACGTATTTGCAAACGAGTGCGGTCAGAAGGTAGTCGCAAATCCCGACAAAAAGTATTACATATTCGACAACGCCCTTGGCGGTGAGACGGCCCTTTCTATTCCGGTAAAGACGGAAACGGATCTCTGCGAAGCTAATATCATAATTGACGATACTCCCGTTTCCCCGCATGACGGCGAGCCTTACTACCATCTTTACCATAAGCCTATTTTTGAAATTTTACCAAATGACGAGCACCTGCCTGTAAAAGTGGAGGACGAGGAAACCCTTTCACGAATTGTGCGTGAGGGACTGAACCCCGAAACCACGAAAATAAGCCTTAAGCTTGACGGCTGGGACGGCGCTATGATGATTATTCCGCGCAGCTCGAGTCACAAAGTTTTCAGGCGTAAGGGCTACGGTCAATTCAAAGGCGAGCCTATGCACGAGGTTATAGTTATTGAGGCGGACGGACGCGTCAGCGCGGAAACTCCGATAATGTTTGAGTACCGCTCGCTTGACTCGATTACGGCATATAAGCTTGACGAGTCGAGTGCCATCAGCTTCAAAAACGCAACTATTACCACAAGAGCCTCGCGCGTCAATAACATAAGCTACGATGCGAAGGGAAATGCAAAAAACAGAAGCCGTTATATACAAAGAGGTATTAACGTACGCCGCTCCTATACTACGGTTGAAAACATAAAGCACGTAATTGAGAATGAATATACTCTCAACGAATGTATAGACGAGAACGGAAAAATAGTTATCCTCGGATGCTGTTATCACGGAATGTTTACTGCGGATTATGCGAATCACGTTACCTTTAAGAACTGCGTGATACCGGGCAGAAGATGCTATACGTCGAGCACGTATAATATCAAGGCAAACCGTGTAAACAAGATAGTATTTGACGGGTGCGTGCAGTCAAACTTTTTCATTACTCTTGATGAAGAGGGAAATATGACACCCTCTGCGACTTACACACCCGGCGCAGTTCCGGGAATGGCGTCTGCCACTCTTCGCGGTGTATCAATGCAGATGCAGTGGGGTGTCGGCGGCTCAAATTACTGCAAGAATATGGAGTATATAAACTCGACACTCTCCCGCTTTGACGCACACGCAGGACTTTATCACGGTAAGATTATAAATTCCAACGTTGTGGCAATGGAGCTTACCGGCGTCGGTGAGATGATTATTGAAAACGTCAATATGTACTCACAAGCGACGAGATATAACAACGGAATTTTAGCTTTGCGCGCCGATTACGGCTATACTTGGGACGGTGATATAAAGATCAAAAACATGAATTTTTATATAAATCCCGAAAAGAAAACCTTGGTGACTACGCACAGCTACCGCAACTGGTATTTCGGATACACCTGTGCATATCCCAATATTACCATTGACAACCTTTCGCTTTTTGATCGCAGAACGCACGAGCCGATTTCGTCGGATTACGAGATTGACCTTATGCGCTTTTATTACAGCGCTACGAAAATGCACCTTCTTGACTCAGGAGTCAAAGCCATTTTCTCGGTTGTAGACGAAAACGGCGACGGCTATATTGACGAGCCTCTTTACGATATAAACCGCGACGGACATGTAAACGAGCTCGACCGCTTCGACGTAGACGGAAACGGCGTCGTCGGCGAAACCTCGCTTCGCTATGACGAGGTTGTCGAGAAGCTCGGCGGCGCGATAAGAGGAGGAATAGAGCATCCGACCTGCACGACTAACCTCTGCATAGTTAAGCCGCCGAAATATTACAAGGTAATCAACAACGCGGGCGGATATAAATATAATGTAATCGATACCTCGGGCGACGGCGTAAGCGACGGCGCATGGTATAGCAAAGCCGACACCCCCGACAGCTTCGGCGGATTTTTCGGAACTACCGAATTTATATACGGCGAGGGAGAGGGCGAGTACGTTGTCGGCACCGACCACGACGGTATTCCCGAAACCGGCACCTTTAACTTCACACTTGATTACTACTACCCGCCGGACGTTACTCCTGTTATAAGAGTGAAAAAAAGAGCGGAATAAAAGAAAGAAGTATTTTCGGTATGGAAAATAAAAAGGGAAGTGTCCTGATTTCGGGGCGCGACGCCGGTCTTTATAATATTGCCGCCGACCTCGAAAATGCAGAGCACAAAAAAGCTGCCGACAGGCTTGCCGAAGCGATTTGCGCTAAGTGCTCAAAGAAGCCTTCCGTAGTCGGATATTCGGAGGCGTGCGACACCTCAATAGTAATTTCATCTGTCCGTAAGATATACGGCAAGGACAGCTTCAGAGTATACACCGAGGGCGCGGCGCTCCGTATTGACTGCGCGTTTTTGAATATGCTCGAGGCGGCTGTTGATTCTTTTATCAAAGAGTGCCTTTCTTCCGATGACGTAAGTCTTTCGGGCGAGGTATACAAAAGAGATATAAGCGTCGTATGCTACGACGACTTCGGAGCCGTCGGCGACGGAGTTACCGATGACTACAAGGCTCTTTACGATACCCACGTATTTGCAAACGCGTGCGGTCAGAAGGTAGTCGCAAGCCCCGAGAAAACCTACTATCTTTTCGACAGCTCACTCGGCACGGATGCGGCGAAACCGATACCCGTAAGAACCGACGTTGACTGGCAGGGCGCGACTATCATAATCGACGATACCGATATTTCGACGATGCCCGATACACCTTATCAGCATCTTGCAAGGAAGAATATATTTGAAATCCTTCCCGACGAAGCACACGCGTCGCTTGAGATTCACGACCGAGAAACGCTCGACCGCATCGTGAAGGAGGGACTTCGCCCCGGCACGACCCATATAAATCTTAAGATTGACGGCTGGGACGGGCCGATGATGATTATTCCCTGGAACTCTAAGCATAAGGTTTTCAGGCGCATGTGCAACGCCCAATGGGCAGGCGAGAATATGCACGAGGTTATAGTTCTTGATAAGGACGGACGTGTCAGCGAAGAAACTCCTATAATGTTCGAGTACAAGTACATCGACAATATATACGTATACAGATTCGATCCCGACGCTAAAATAACCTTCGGAAACGGAACGCTTCATACCAAGGCGTCAAGGGTAAATCATTTTAATAAGGAAACGGGCAAATATATAAGCGCCGGTATTGCCAGAGGTATTCTCGTTGCACGCTCCTATACTACTGTTAAAAATGTCAACCACGTCATCACCGGTGGATTTACTCTTCTTGAACGCGCTGCGGGAATGGAAGGACCGGGTGCGCAGGGCTTTTTCAGAACGGTGTACGCAAACCACGTCACCTTCAAGGACTGCAGAATACCGGGAAGAATGTGTTATAATAACCAAAGCACGTATAACTACACTGTGCTTTGCTCAAACAAGGTTGTTGCCGACGGCTGTATTCAGCCTAACTTCTGGGTGACGGTTGACCCCGAAACCTATGAAATCAAAAATGCGACCGACGAGCACGGCAACCGCACGAGCGACAAGGCAATCCTCGGAAGAGAGGGAGTGAGGATAGGCGAAAAGTCCTACACTCTTCAGTGGGGTGTCGGAAACTCGAACTACTGTAAAAACCTTGAATACATAAACTCAACTCTCACAAGATTTGACGCTCACGCAGGACTCTATCACGGCAAAATCATCGGCTGTAACATAGTTGATATGGAGCTTACGGGATACGGAGAATTTCTTATCGAGAACACTAAAAAATACTGTACTCACGGAACGTACGGTAACGGAATTCTCGGAATGCGCGCCGATTACGGCTACACGTGGGACGGCGAAATTAAAATAAAGAATTTCGAGTGTTATATCGACCCGAAAAAGAAAACACCGATATGCTGTCACGGCTACCGTAACTGGTACTTCGGATATACCTGTGCTTTCCCGAACATTTCGATTGATAATATGAAGCTCTTTGACCACGATACCTACGAGCTTCTTTCGTCGGATTACGAAGGACTGCAGTATATGTTCCGGTTCTACTGCTTCGCGACGAAAATGCACCTTCTCGATTCGGGCGTAAAATCGGTCTTTGCAGTGGTTGATGAAAACGGCGACGGATATATTGACGAGCCGCTTTACGATATCAACCGCGACGGCTTATCTGACGAGTCTGACAGATGGGACGTTGACGGAAACGGAGTCGTCGGAGAAACCTCGCTTCGCTACGACGAGGCGGTGGAAAAGCTCGGCGGTGCAATACGAGGCGGAATAGAGCACCCGACCTGTACGGCTAACCTTTGCATAATAAAGCCTCCCCGCCATTTCAAAATGATAAATAACAGCGTGGGATATAAATGCGAGGTAGTTGACACCTCGGGCGACGGTATAAGTGACGGCGGATGGTACAGAGATGCTGATACCCACGACACCTTCGGCGGATTTTTCGGCGGAACGAGGTTTGTATACGGTGAGGGCGAGGACGAATACTTCCTCGGAACAGATTACAATGACCAGACCGTAACGCCAACCTTTAACTTCATACTTGATTATTATGTTCCGCGTGACCTCACGCTCCCACCCCGTGTGAAAATTAAAAAACAAATTTGAGTTTAAATAAACTTTGGAGGAAAACTTATGAAAACAGTAAGAAGAATTTCGCTATTTCTCATCATAGCGATGATGGTAACGGCGCTCTTCTCCTGCGGAGGCACCGACCCGTGCGTCACCTGCGTCGACGAAGATTCTAACGGCAAGTGTGACGTTTGCGGCGAGGATATGCCCGTCACACCTTGTGAAAAATGCGTCGACAGCGACTCTGACGGCAAGTGCGACGTTTGCGGAGGACCTGTTGCTCCCGTCGTATCCGGCGGAGAGATAGCTCTTATCGGAGACGGTAGCGCTAATTTCCAGATAGTAGTTGCTACCGGTACGTCAATGGAGGTCAGAAGTAAGATAAATTCCGAAATTATCGGTAAGCTTAAGACTAAATCCGGAATCACCGTTACCTCGGTTAACGAGGGCTCTAACACCGATAAAACGCAAATGGCCGTTGAGGTCCTTATAGGTGGCGTATCCAATCGCGGAAGCGAATACAAATACGACGAATATAAGCTCGGTCTTAAGGGCTACGTCATAAAGGTAGAGGGAACTAAGGTAATAATCGATGCGGTTTCGGATGACGCGCTTATTGATGCTATTGAGATTTTTGCCGAGGATATATTAAAGACCGATACGGCGTCTCTTACAGAAGCAAAGATTTCTGTGTCCTATCTTCTTGAAGAAATTCAGGACGACTACGACGTAACCGCTCTTAAGCTTGGCGGTGAGGAAATGAAGGGTTACGTAATCGCGACCGACCTTACAAATTCCTATTATAAAGCGGCTGCTGAACTCTTAAGAGACGAAATCTATGAGAAAACGGGATATTGGCTTCCCACCGCAAGCGACGAGAATGCACCCGCAAAGGCTATTTTGATTAAGTCGGTAAATAAGGTCTTCTCATCCGATAGCTTTAAGGTATCCGAATCCGAAGGAAAGCTCTTAATCGAGTGCGCCTTTGCCAATAAGCTTGTTGAGGCTATGGAAGAGTTCATAGACGAGAATATTGACGAAAAAACCGGTGTCATCAACTTTGAAGGCGATTCGATATTCAAAAAGGATATAAGCGTTGTTTGCTATGACGACTTCGGCGCTGTCGGCGACGGTGTTACCGACGACTTTATGGCATTCTATAACACTCACGTATTCGCTAACGAGTGCGGTCAGAAGGTAGTTGCCACTGCCGGCAAAAATTATCTTCTCCGCGATAACAAGGTGAACGGTACCGTTACACCGATAATAGTAAGAACGAGCGTTGACTTCAAGGGAGCAACCGTAACTATAGACGATACCAACGTTTCAGCAAAGTCAGGTGATGCAACCTATGAATATTTCAACGTTCATATGTTCGAAATCCGTCCGAATGAGGAGCACGAGAAGGTAAGAATCGACGATCCCGAAGCGCTTGCAGCTCTTCTCGCGGCAGGCCTTAACAAGAATACTACGGTAGTCGACCTTCCTCTTGAGGATTGGGACGGACACGCACTGATAATTCCTTACAACAGCAGCCACAGAGTGTTCAGACGTAAGGGATCGAGTCAGTATAAGGGAGATCCCATGAAGGAGGTTGTCGTTCTTGACGCAAATGGTAACGTTAACAAGAAAACCCCCTTTATGTTCCACTACACGAACCTTAACTACGTTGACGTTTACAAAATTGATTTTAACGACCTTGTGACCTTTGAAAACGCAACGATGGTTACCCTCGTATCGCAGATTAATAACGCCAAAAACGGAGATAACGACAGCGGTCAGTACATAAAAAGAGGTCTTAACGTAGCTAGGTCCTGGACCACTGTTAAAAATATCAAGCACGTTATCAAAAACGAGTTTGAGCACGTAGATTCGGTAAACAAGAACGGCATATACGAGAAGATGGTATTTATGTACTACGGATTCTTCTCTGCGGAATACGCTACCAACGTTACCTTCAAAAAGTGCGAGATTCCCGCAAGAAAATGTTATGGACACAGCTCGTATAACCTTCGTGTACTGCACGCAAACGCAGTTGTCTTCGACGAGTGTGTACAGACGAATTTCTGGATAACGATAGATGAGAATAACAGGCTTATTCCTTCCTCAACCTATACTCCCGGAGCTGTAACGAGTATGTCGTCCATTGCTCTGAACGGCAAGAACTTCCAGATGCACTGGGGTGTCGGCGGCTCTAACTACAGTAAGAATCTCGAATTTAGAAATTCTACCCTTTCCCGCTTTGATGCTCACGCAGGTCTTTGTAACGGAACTATTACGAATTCGACTATAAATGCAATAGAGCTTACCGGTGTCGGAACCTTTAAGATGACAAACGTAAACTGGTACTCCAATAACGCAACGCAGGCTTCGGTAGTGGGACTCAGAACCGACTACGGAACCACCTGGGACGGTGAAGTTATAATGAAGAACGTAAACCTCTACGTCGAGCCGTCAGCGAGAATCAACCTTGTTTCGCATACGTACCAGAACTGGTACTACGGATATACCTGTGCATTCCCGAGTGTTTCGGTGGATTCGCTCAATGTTTATGACAGAAATACAATGACGCTTGTTCCCGACGGTTATGAGCTTTACCTTACAACCTTCTCGTCTTCGAGAATGCATCTTAAAGAGGCGGACAGAAACGCGACTATCGCAATTGCCGACCTCAACGGCGACGGATATATCGACGAGCCGATATTCGACAGCAACCTCGACGGACTTATCGATGCGTCCGACCTTCTTGATATAGACGGTAACGGAGTTAAGGGCGAAACCTCACTTAAATACGATATATCTCAGTATCCCGGACTTTCATACCGCGACGGCCGTACCTTGCCTACTAAGTACAACATATGTATAGTTAAGCCGCCTGAATATATCAAGGTGGTAAACAATACTCGCGGATATAAAATAAACGTATTCGACACGTCACTTGACGGTGTAAGCGACGGAGGCTGGTACAGAGATGCGTCTGTACCCGACACTATGGGCGGCTTCTACGGCGGAACTAAGTTCTATTACGGAAACGGAACGAACGACTATTTCGTCGGAACAGCGCCGGCTTCAATACCTTCCGGATGTGCTTTTAAGTTTATAAGAGTAAGCTAAATAAAAAACGGCGAAGTGTCAAGGGCACTTCGCCGTTTCACTTTGTAACAAAAAGGGTGAGAGAACAGGATGAAATTCATCCGGTTTTCCGTTTTTTGTTGTAAAAATAAAAAAAAGAAGCTGCCGATTGGGGCAGCAGCTTCTTTCTTTGTGATAGATAAGCTATCAGAAATTAGGATAGTTCACGTAAGGCGTGTCGTAATCACGAGTGAATACGGCAGTGTCATCACTTGCCGTGAGACAATCCATATCATTAAGCAATACTATTTCACATGTAGGGTTTTCGTATTTCATATGTATTACCTCCTGTACATACGGCAAGCACTACTGATTGCGAAACTATTATATCATATATGTTTGCAAATTGCAATAGCTTTTCGAAAAAAATATATTTTTTCCAAAAAAAATTTCACAAGCCGTTTAAGTGGATGAAGAAGCGGCGCTTTTGGGTTTTCGTCGCGAACTCTTTTTCCTTGTCTTCCTTCTGATATTGCTGCGCTGAAGGGCAGCCTTGAATTCTTCTATTTTTCCGTCGTCGGCGATTTCCACCGTGCGTCTTGCGCGCCAGGTGTCGTTGAAATTCCTGTGCAGCTTAAGCGATAAAATCAGGCGTCCGTCATTTTTACATTTATAGACGTAGGAATACCTCTGCCCCTTTGAGTGAAGAGGCGAAAGCTCGGGAGAAAGGGGCGAATCGCAAATCGGACAGGTCGGATTTTTCACGGTAGTGTCGGAGAGCAGCTCGTTTATAGTTACGTATCCGTCGTCACCCGCGTCGGCATCTCCGATAACCGATTCGTCAAGAAAAGCTCCGCGGCGCAGACTGTAATTCTTGATTCCGCCGATAACGTCGAGCTTTGCAGCTACGAGCGCGGTAAAGTAAGCGTCATTCAAGGCGTCGTGCGCGGGGAGAGTCTGAGGTATCTCAAAGTATTCCATCGCGTACTCAAGCGAGCGCTGCTTTGTGCTGTCATCTGTCTGTCTGTTGAATATAAGCTGAAGGTCATACGTCGCATCGAGCCAATCCGAAGGGATACCGTGTACTCCGAAATTTTCCTTAAGCATCGGTATGTCGTCGGGGCCCCAGGTGAGAAAAACAAAGTCCTTGCCACACCATCGCTTAAAGCTCTCCGCCGCCTCTTGAAGCGAACGTCCGAGGTCGATTTGCTCCTGCGTAATACCGGTGAGCACGGAAACGTGGCGATGAAGCTTTTTAAAATATTTCGGCTTGACTATTACCTGATACGAGCCGCAGGGGGTCATATTCTTGTCGAGCTTGACAGCGCCGATTTGAATTACCTCGCCGCGCAGCCTGCGTGAAAGCCTTCTTTGGACTGCCAGCGCCTTTTCGGCGTATGCCTGGTTCCATTCAAGGTCAAGTGTTATATAATACATTTAAAAATCCTTTATATTAATATCTATGCACATACCATTTTATTATACCATTCGAGAGGGTAAAAGTCAATAGAAAAATTTTGATTGACTTTCTCACATATTTAGTATATAATATAATGTATAATGTGTGCGTACGGCGTGTGAGGGAGTAAATTTCCTCTTCGCCCGACGCAAAGAATGCTGAAAGGGTTTATTTTCAATGGAGAACAAACGCATCCCCGACATATTTGCATCGCGTGTTTTCAGTGAGGACGTAATGAGGGAAAAGCTTCCGAAGGACGTGTATCGCTCGCTTATAAACACCATAGCTATGGGTAAGGAAATTGACGCAGGAATTGCCGACGTAGTCGCAGGCGCGATGAAGGATTGGGCAATCGAGCAGGGCGCAACTCACTTTACGCACTGGTTTCAGCCCTTGACGGGAGTTACCGCGGAAAAGCACGATGCATTTTTAACACCCGTTGGCGGCGGCAAGGCTATAATGGAGTTTTCGGGCAAGGAGCTTATTAAGGGCGAGCCCGATGCGTCTTCATTCCCCTCGGGCGGCCTTCGCGCGACCTTTGAGGCAAGGGGCTATACCGCTTGGGACCCCGCTTCGTATGCCTTCGTAAAGGACGGCTCGCTTTACATACCTACGGCATTCTGCTCTTATACGGGCGAAGCGCTTGATACAAAAACACCTCTTCTTCGCTCAATGGACGCGATAAACAACGAGGCTATAAGAATTCTCCGTCTTTTCGGTGACACGTCGACAAAAAGAGTCACCCCCACGGTTGGCGCAGAGCAGGAATACTTCCTCATTGACGCCGAGGACTTCAAGGCGCGCCGCGACCTCTTCTACTCGGGACGCACTCTCTTCGGAGCGCCCGCGATAAAGGGTCAGGAGATGGAGGACCATTATTTCGGAGCTATTCCCACAAGGGTAAACGCGTTTATGCAGGAGCTTGACGAAGAACTCTGGCGTCTCGGTATATCCTCTAAAACCAAGCATAACGAGGCGGCACCGGCACAGCACGAGCTTGCCCCGATATTCACGACCACCAATATCGCTGTTGACCAGAACCTCATCACAATGGAGTATATGAAGCGCATTGCCGCAAAGCACGGCATGGCGTGTCTTCTTGCGGAGAAGCCCTTTGTGGGTATCAACGGCTCGGGCAAGCATAATAACTGGTCGATAGGCACCGACCTCGGCGTAAATCTCTTGAAGCCGGGCAAAACACCTGCTGAAAACAAGCAGTTCCTTCTTATACTTGCGGCTGTTATAAAGGCTGTGGACGAGTATCAGGACCTTCTCAGAATCTCTGCCGCTACCGCAGGCAACGACTGCCGTCTCGGCGGCGACGAAGCGCCCCCCGCAATAATTTCTATTTTCCTCGGCGACGAGCTTGAAACCATTATAAACTCTATAATCGACGGCTCGGTATATGCTGACAAGGGAACTAAGTATATGTCCCTCGGTGTACCCTCCGTTCCTACTATAAGACGCGATACAACCGACAGAAACAGAACCTCGCCCTTTGCATTTACGGGCAACAAGTTTGAGTTCAGAATGGTTGGCTCATCACAGAATATAGCGCTTGCAAACATAGTCCTTAATACCGCTGTTGCAAATTCCTTCTCGGAGTTTGCGGACCGTCTTGAGGGCGCGGAAAAGCTTGACGATGCCATAAATAAGCTCATTGCAGAAACCTTTAAGGCGCATAAGAGAATTCTCTTTGCGGGCAATTCCTACTCTGACGAGTGGGAGAAGGAAGCTTCCGAGCGCGGACTTTCGAACTTCAAAACAGCACCCGAGGCGTATGCTCATTTCACCGATGAGAAGAATATCGCACTCTTTACAAAATTCGGAGTTATGAGTGAGACCGAGATACGTTCCCGCCGCGAAATCTTCTTTGAAAACTACAGGAAGGTAAAAAATATAGAGGCAAGAACGATGCTCGAGATGACCGTACGTGATATTATTCCCGCGGTTTCAAGATACATCGGCGAGCTTTCGGACTCGGTTATGGCAAGACGCTCGGTGCTCAAGGGCGTGTCCTGCGACTGCGAGTGTGACGTTATAGAAAAGCTTTCCTCGCTTCTTACAAAGACATACGACGCATATCTCGCGCTTGAAAAGGCGGAGAAAAAGGCGATGTCAAAGACCTGTGACGAGGAGGCGGCGTTCTTCTACAAGGACACCGTTGAGGGAAAAATGCTCTCGCT
>JAZLCX010000008.1:0-22633 GCA_045614425.1 Eubacteriales bacterium
TGCTTTTTTTGATTGTGTAGCACAGAGCCGTTCCAAGCACCGTTGCCGTGGCAAGCTCACCTATACCGACGGTCAGAACGAGGAAGAAGAATGCGTCCGGTACACCGTAGGCGTAAATAAGGACGAAGGGAACTATAATGGCATTTGCAAGCACAGTCGGCAGAGTTGAAATGAAGATAAGCTTGCTCGGAAGCTTCCTGAGAAGCCTTGCACCGACAGCGCCGATTAAGGTTGCAAGCGCACCGAAAATAACGTCCCAGATAACCGCGCCCGTCAGCAGATTTGCAAGCAAGCAGCCGATTGTAAGACCGAGTATTGCCTCAGGCATAAAAACCGGAAGGATACACAGCATTTCGGAAAGGCGGAATTGTATAGCTCCGCTTGAAAGTCCGAAGAGAGCGGAGACGTAGGTGAGGGCGACATACAGTGCCGCAACGAGTGCTCCGCGAGTAAGGTAGAGTGTGGATTTGCTTTTCATTTTTTATTCTCCGTAGTTTTGTTTTTTGACCGAAGTGTCGGCTTGGTGAGGATGGTTTCGAACTCACCGAGGAACATTTTAGCACAAATATTATAAAAAGGCAATACGTTTTTTAAAAATACATTTTTTGTATTTTTTTGAAAATATTATCCATGTCAAAAAAGCTCTCAAGACAGTATAATATATAGAGAAGGAAAGGGGGGATGCGGTATGGATTTTCTTGTGGTCAGCGACACCAAGCTGAAAATAATGATGAATCGCGAGGAAATGAAAAAATACGGCATCGACGGCGAGGATATAGACTACGACAATCCAAAAATCCGTCGCGCATTCTGGCGAATACTCGACGTAGCAAAGGAAAAGTGCGGATTCGAGGCGTCGGGAGATAAAGTTCTGATACAGTTTTATCCGGCTAAGGACGGCAGTGAGATATTCGTAACAAAGCTGGGACTTATATCGGCGGGGGCTGAGCGGACGATAGCAAAATCAAGTCGGGTAGCAATGCTGTCGACAAAAATATCCGTTTACACCTTTCCGAATCTACCATCTCTTTGTCGGGCGGCAAGGCTTATCGATTTTGAGACGTGTGAGCGTCCGCCAAGGGCGTTTTTTGATGAAAACGGCAGCTACTATATGGTAACGGAGGAGCGGCGCGGTTCAGAGCGAACGGCTGAAATCTCTCCCATTTGCGAATTCGGACGGGAGATTCCGTCAAATCTTGCGTGTTACATATCCGAGCATTCGAGCGAAATCAAATTCGACATTTTGCGTCAGTTGTAATATGGATTAGACAATAAAAAACGGCAGAATTTTCTGCCGTTTTTTTTGATGCTCGAAATTACTTATTCTCAATCTCGCTCATCATGTCAACGCGGGTCTTGTGGCGTCCGCCCTCGAACTCGTTTTCCAAGAAAATGTCGACGATATCGGTGGCAAGGCAAGAGCCGATAACTCTCGCGCCAAGGCAGAGAACGTTTGCGTCGTTGTGGCGGCGTGTCATCTTTGCGGAGAAGGTATCCGAGCATACTGCCGCACGGATGCCCTTATGCTTGTTTGCGCACATTGACATACCGATTCCCGTGCCGCACACGAGAATTCCGTATGAGGTGTCGGGGGATTTTTGAACTGCCTCGCAAACAAGAGATGCGAATATAGGGTAGTGGCAGGATGCCTCGGAGTCTGTACCAAAGTCAACAACCTCGTATCCAAGCTCTGTAAGGTGTACCTTGATTTCTTCCTTTAAGGAAAATCCGGCACTGTCAGCACCGATGAAAATGTTTCTTTTGTTCATATATTTATCCTCACTTAAGTATTTTTTTCTTTTTCAAGGCGTTCTCTTTCCGCCTGCGGAAGTCTCAGGTAGGTGGGGGAAAAAGCGGTGTCGCTTACCGCCTCGCCGGCTCTGTATTTTCGTAGCGCAACAAGAGCTGTTGAGTAGGCGTTTTCGGTGATGAGAAGCGGCGGAGTATCCATTGCATCAACACCAAGCTTTGAAAGTCCCGATTTTGCAACCGAATATCCGTCGCCCGAAAGATATATATCAAAGTCGCGGTATTCTTGAAGAATACCGGCAAGCTCGGAAACCGAAATTGCCATATCTTCGGTTACGCGCTCCGCACACTTTCCGTCGGACTTAAACACGGCAGTGTAAAGCTGACCGCGACGGGCATCCATGACCGGAACAAGTATTCCGCGGAGCGGAGTAATGTTTTCCGCCAAGGATTCAAGTGTCGATACCGGAACTGTCGGAATATTTTTGCCGAGAGCTATGCCCTTGACGAGCGCCGCGCCTATGCGTACACCCGTGAAAGAGCCGGGGCCGGCAGAGGCGGTAAGAAGGCCTACGTCCGAAAAGGACAGCTTGAGGGAAGAGAGCAGATTCTCTGCCATAGGCAAAAGAAGCTCGCTCTGTGTTAGTCCGTTATCGATATTGTATAATCCAAGAAGGCGCTCGTCATCGCATACAGCGACCGAGGCTGCCTTGGCAGTACTGTCAAATGCTAATATGATCATAGGCTTTCCCCGTATCGATTTCAATAATTCTTTTTTCGGTGTCATCGGGTGTGCGGCTTATTGTCACACGTATTGTGTGACGGGGCAAAAAGTCAACTATGCGCTCCGACCACTCGGCGATGGCATAGCCCTCATGCTCTATATAGTCGTCAAATCCGATGGAGTATAAATCATCCTCACCGTCTATACGGTACATATCGAAGTGAAAGATGCTTCTTTTTCCGCGGTATTCGTTAACAACGGTATAGGTGGGGCTTTTGACAGTGCCTATTCCGAAGTGTGAAGCAAATCCGCGCGTGAATGCGGTTTTGCCGACGCCCATTTCACCGAAAAGCGCGATGAATGCGGAAGAGACCTTTCCCGTGTCGAGCTTTTCTGCCAAAAGGCGACCAATCTCTTCGGTTTCGAGGACACCCTGTGTAGTATATTTCATATTTAATTTCGTAAACTTTTGTTTACTTAATCTCCTTCAAATAGTCCTCGCTGCCCGAGCCGAGCAGAAATTTCAGAATTTTCTCATATTCGTCGGCTTCTTTTGCACGGTTAACACCATCCGAAAGCACTGCGCGAAGAAGCGTATTCTTCGGCGTATTCTCGGGGTCGGTCAGCTCAAGTGCCGAAACCTTATATCCGTGCTTAGACAGTCTTTTGAGTCTTACTGCATCGGTTATAGCCTCGCAGAGCTTGTTTCTGAGGTGCGGGTAATCGGTAACGAATGAAAGCTCGCTTGCCGAAATTTTATCGTTAAGATATCTGTGACAGCAGGGGGTGGAGAGAATTATTTTTGCTCCGAGCGAAATTGCACGGTCGATAACCACGTCGGTGGCAACGTCGCACGCGTGCAGAGAAATTACCATGTGGGGCGTGATGTCAGACGGGGTGTTTGTGACGTTGTCCGTGATGAAACGCATGCCCGAAAAATTAAGCTCGCGCGCAAGCATATCGCACCATGTGATAACGTCTCTTTTAAGGTCAATTCCGAGAAGCTCTACCGTGCGGTGCTTGATTTCCGTAAGGTAATAGTATACCGCAAAGCTTAAATAGCTCTTCCCGCAGCAAAGGTCATATATAATTATCGTGTCGTTTTCGGGAAGAATGGAGTAAACGTCCTCGATGTGCTCGAGAAAGCGGTTTATCTGTCTGAATTTGCCTTGCTTTTTGTCGTGCACTCTTCCGCTTTTATCTGATATGCCGAGCTTTATGAGAAAGTTCTCAGCACCGGAAAGAATGTAATTCTTTTTGTTGTCGAGCGACTCTATTGCGCTCTCAAAGCTCTGCTTTTGGCCGTTTAGCTTTCGTTTCAGTGGCTCAGCGCCGAGCAGAACCTCCTGACCCTTCTTTGAAATCTTCCATTCAACGTCGCCGAGCGTGGTTATGAGGTTGGCTTGATTATAATGCAAAATAAGTTCTCTAAGCTCCTCTTCAAGCCTGTTTTCCGTAACGTTCTTCTGCGAAACGGTATTTCCGGGAAGAGAAAACTCAAGCGCAAGTATGCGGCGGCCGCGGTGAGCGCAGAGCCTTGCCGATACTTTTGGAACTTCGGTATCCCTCGGCCGTGAAAAAACAAGCTTTTTAATTATTTCCTTGTTGAAAGATTCGAGGACAATGTCAAGAAAATCATTTTTTGCCATGCTCTGATTCGTCGCTTTCGCTTTTTTTCTTAAATGAGAGCTTTCTTTCTGTTCGGTCCATTATTCTTTGCAGGTTTTCTCTGTGGCACCACACAATAATAATTGCCAGCATTATTGATGAGAGCGCGGCAAGACCGGGAAGCGGACTTTGCGCCTTAGAGAATACAACGGCAAACGTACCGTGTAAAAGCACGGGGTAGAGAACGGCTGTGATAACAGAGCCGAGCGAAACGTACTTTGATATGGCAACAACGCCGACAAAAATCGCAAAAAGAATGAGGAATGGGACGGGAGTGAGTATCAGCGCCATTGTTGCCGTCGCAAGAACGCCCTTGCCGCCCTTGAATTTGTGATAGATGGGGGCAATGTGTCCGACAACCGCAAACATACCGGCAACGTAGCACATACCGTCACCCGTGCTGAGTCCCGCAACGTAGTTAAATCCGAAAAAAACAGCGGAAATAAATATTGCTATTGCCGTCTTCATAAGGTCGCCGATAAGGGTGAGGCCCGCAGCGCCCTTGCCGTAGGTCCTGAGCATGTTGGTAAGACCTGCATTTCCGCTTCCGTGCTTACGGATATCGTCACCGTAGAGTGTACGGGATATTATGATAGCCGAGTTTATACTACCGAGAAGATAGGCGCAAACGATAGTGGACACCGTAAACAGAAGAAAAAATATTGCAAACCTTGTGGTTTGTGGTTCAAAAAAGTAATATAAAAGACCGCCGTCGTTAAGGCTCATATCAAAAATCTCTCTTTCGTAATAATCCAGGGTTATTATACAACATCGCGCCCGAAAAGTCAAGAATATATTGAAATCAATGCGCGCATATGTTAAAATAATATAAAAGGGCAAAGGAGGAGTCGTAAGTGACGGAAATTTCGGATTTTTTCAAGGAAGAAAACATAGAATATTACTCGGTGCTTGGCTACTCCGATTGCAGAGTGATACGCGCCGATATAATGGCTCGCGAGAGCTTTACGCCGCGAAGCGTGACAGTGTTTCTCGTTCCGTACTATACCGGTGACGGTAAAAACCTCTCCTCGTATGCCGTTTCGAAGGATTATCACATTATAGCGGGCGGCATTGTTGAAAGACTTGCGGCGAGAGTGAAGCAGCTCTTTCCCACTGCATCGCTAAAAGGGTACGTAGACAGCTCGCCGATAGATGAGCGTCACGCCGCCGCTCTTTCGGGGCTTGGTATTTTAGGTGAGAGCGGGCTTTTGATAAATGAAAAATACGGAAGCTACGTGTTTATAGCGGAGCTTATCACCGATATAGAACCGATAGCTCTCGGTGCGGTGACACCGTGCGCACCGAGAGAATGTGAGGGCTGCGGCAGATGTGCGCGCGCCTGCCCGACGGGACGTATATCCGACAAAACTATTCCTTGCCTTTCGGAAATCACACAGAAAAAAGGGGAGCTTTCCGAATCCGAGGAGCAACTTATTCTCCGCGTGGGAACAGCGTGGGGGTGTGACGAATGTCAAAGGGTGTGTCCGCATAATGCAAACGCCGAAAAAACACCGATCGATGCCTTTTACGACTCGCGAATAGAGAATTTGACACTTGACGTAGTCGAAAAAATGGATAAGCACGCCTTCTCGGAACGTGCATTCTCGTGGCGCGGAAGAAAAACGGTGGAACGAAATCTGAAAATATTGGAAAAATCAAAAAACAAAAGGTAAATTCTAAGCGCACATTTTAGCGCACTGTAAAAAAGAACGGGTGAACAATCGGATTTGACCGAAATATTCGCCCGTTTTTTGTTTATTCAAAGAAGTCCTTGGTGAAGTAAATATCTTTTTTATCGATTTTAAATTCCACTCCGTTAAGGTAATCGAGAATTGTAGGCTCGCCGGAGAAGTTGAATTTCAGCTTATAGGAGTAGAGAGCCTGGTATTTGTATCCCCTCGCCCTGTCAGCCTTGTTTATTCCGTATTTTCCGTCGCCTATGAGAGGATGCCCGATGAATGCGAGATGCGCCCTTATCTGATGTGTGCGCCCGGTTATAAGCTTTACTTCAAGGAGCGCGGAGTCCGTCCGTTTTGCTATGACCGAGTATGCCGTAACGATGCTTTTAGCCGCTTTCGGCGGATTTTCCGAATATACCTTCACGGTATTTGTGCGCTCGTCCTTCAGAAGAAAGCCCTTGATCGTTGCTGATTCGGGCTTGGGTATACCGTGGGTCGCAGCGAGATAATATTTATCTATTTCGCGGTTCTTGATTTTTTCGTTCATAACGCGCAGTGACTCGGCGTTTTTTGCCGCTATAACGATTCCGCCGGTGTTGCGGTCGATTCTGTTGCAAAGAGCGGGGGTGAAGCTTTGTTCTTCGTCGGGAACGTACTCACCCTTTTGAGTGAGATAAGCAAGAACGTGTGTTATGAGAGTGTTGGTCTCGGAATGCTCGTCCTCGTGAACCGAAACCCCGGGGCGCTTGTTAAGCAGAAGTATATTCTCGTCCTCGTAAATTATGGAAAGGTGGGGCGTAATTTTGAAAAGCCCATCGACTCGCTTTGGCTTCTTTTCAAAAAATTCGTCGGCGAGAAATAACTGGACGGTATCCCCTTCGGAGAGAATAGCCGCGCCTTCGGTTCTCTTGCGGTTTAACTTGATTTTCTTAAGGCGTATAGACTTATATAGAAGACTTGGCGGCAAATCAAGTGTTTTTGTAATAAATTTGTCAAGTCGCTGGCCTGCGTCGTTTGACATTATTTTAAGTTCTCGCATCTTTTGTTCCAATCAAATAAAGTGTTATGCCAATATTATACTTCAAAAATACAAAAATTTCAAGTATAATCTAAAAAATGTGACAAAACAAAGATTTATACCGTCACGGAATGACGGAAAATATAATTTTGATACCGTTTTCAATCACGAGCTTTAACATTTGTACTTGAAAATGCATTTAAACTAGTGTATAATATTGGTAATATCCGAAAAATAATCAGATTTAAGGTTGTACTGACATGAAAAAACCAGAGCTTGTTATTATGGCTGCAGGTATGGGCAGCCGATACGGAGGATTAAAGCAAATAGACAAGGTAGATGATTTCGGTCATATAATAATCGACTATTCAATCTACGATGCTGTGCGCGCGGGATTCCGCGACCTGACGTTCATAATAAAAAAGGAAATAGAAAAGGATTTCAGGGACGTTGTTGATTCGCATCTTGACGGAAAAGGACTCAACGTAAAATACGTGTACCAGGAACTTGACAAGCTTCCCGAGGGGTACACTGTCCCGGAGGGAAGACGTAAGCCGTGGGGTACTGCGCACGCGCTCTTATGCTGTCTCGGTACTGTTGATGCTCCGTTTGCCGTTATCAATGCCGACGATTACTACGGCAGACACGCGTTTGAGAATATATATGATTTCTTGAAAAATTCATCCGACAGCGACAAATATCATTACGCGATGGTTGGCTACCGCATCAAGAATACGGTAACCGAAGAGGGAACTGTTTCGCGCGGTATTTGCACTTCGGACGGGGACGGAATGCTCGCATCAATCGTTGAGCGAAGCAAAATAGGTGTCAGAAACGGCGATATTTATTATTCGGAGGGCGATTCTGAATTTTCTCTTGAGCCCGAAACGCTCGTATCAATGAATCTTTGGGGATTTACACCGTCTTATCTTTCGGAATGTAAAGAGCGTTTTCCGAAATTTCTCGACAAAAATCTTGCGTCCCGCCCCGAATCATGTGAATTTTATCTTCCCTCGGTGGTATCCGAGCTCATAAACGAGGGTCTGGCAGACGTCAGGATAATCGAAAGCCAAGACAAGTGGTACGGCGTTACCTACAAAGAGGACAAAGCGAAGGTTGCGGCGGCATTTCGCGAGATGATTAAATCGGGACTCTATCCCGAGAATTTCTGAGACCAAAACCGAAAATATAAAAATGAGAGAACAAATCGGTACTGTAGCCGAAATGTTCTCTCTTTTTATGTTTTGAATTAATTGTCGGGCTGATCATCAAGGAATTTTTTGATTGATGCCGCGATAATCTCGGCTGTTTCGTCAATTCCGAAGGTGGAGGAATTGATTGCCATATCGTAGTTATCGTATTTGCCCCACTTGTTTCCGGTATAGAAATTATAGTAGGAAGCGCGGCGTTTGTCGGTTTTGTTTATTATGTCAATAACCTGTGAGGGCTTGATTTCGGGGTGGCGCTCTTCTACTCTTGCTTTACGGTGGTCAAGGTCGCCGTAGATGAAGATTCTGAAAAGACCCGGCTCATCGCGCAAAACATAGTCAGCGCATCTTCCGATAATGACGCAGCTGCCATTTTTGGCATATTCTCTTATTGCATCGGACTGAAGAATAAAGAGCTTGTCGTTAAGCGGCATTTTATATCCGAAATGAATGGACGTTCCAAGCATATTCGAACCCATAGCGAGAGTGTAAAGAAGGCTGTTGGTAGCCGATTCGTCGGCACTTTTGACAACCTCTTCGTTAAGCTCGCCCGAGGCGGCGGCATCCTTTATAAGCTCCTTGTCAATAAGGGGAATATTGAGTATGGAAGCTAGCTTTTCACCAATAACTCTGCCTCCGCTTCCGTATTGTCTGGCAATGGTGATTATAACTTTTTTAGACACGATGGATACCTCCTGTACGTTGGGTTTTCAAAAAAAGTACAGCAAAAAAAGACTGACTTACAAGTAAATTATATCAAAAAAACGGTAAATTGTAAACAGTAAACGTGCGTTTTCAAAAAAATCGTTGAAAAAGACGGAAATTTATGATAATATTTAGTAGAAATGCTGACCAATACCAACCTAAAAAGCGATTCGATACGGGTTGATATTGCCCCTGAAGCGTAAGTAATCCAAATGCGCTGTCCGCTTGATTTTCAGCGTTTTTGATAATTATCGCTCTTGCAAACCAAGGAGAATCTTATGAAACTCGCAACTTCCGCAATGATTCCTTTAATTGATAAATATGCCGAAGAGGTGCTGAATATACCTACAACCGTGCTTATGGAGAGAAGCGGCAACGCCGTTGCCGCGGCTGTGCGTGAAATTGCCCCGAAGGATAAGCCCGTTATAATCCTTGCCGGACGCGGTAATAACGGCGGTGACGGGTATGCTGCCGCGATTAAGCTGACGGGTGAGTACGACGTCACGGTTTACGACGTATTTTCTGCCGGCCAGAAAAGCGATGCGGGCAAATATTTTATGCAGAAATATCTTGAAGTCGGCGGAGAAAAAGAGAATTTTCAGCCAAGTTCTGACTGCCTTTCTCAAATTAAGGAGGCGGGATGTATTGTCGACGCAATATTCGGCACGGGCTTTAAGGGTGAGATTCCGGAGATTCTTAAGCCGCTTGTAACAGCGGTGAACGAGGCGCACGGGGCGCGTAAAATTGCAGTTGACCTGCCTCTCGGAATAGATGCGGACAGCGGTAGTGTGGGAGATTTTGCCATTTGTTCGGATATAACCGTCGCACTCTCGTTTATTAAGCCGGGAACGGTTTCCTATCCTGCGCGTTCATACGTGGGAAGGCTGATTTATGACACCCTCGGACTTCCGCGCGAAGCAATAACCGATAAATTCGATTTTAAGTATCACATGATTGACGGCGAATGGGTAAGCCGTAACATGAAAAAGAGAGAAGAGAATTCAAATAAGGGAAGCTTCGGCAAGCTTCTTATGATAACCGGAAGTAAAAAATACCGCGGAGCAGCTCACCTCACGCTTGAGGCGGCACTGCGCGGCGGCGTGGGACTTGTCAGCTTTCTCGGCAACTCCGAGCTTACCGGCGAGCTTATGCAAAAATATCCCGAAGTAATCTATAAGAATATGGGCGACGCGGCCGAGATGACGGCAGAAAATCTGGCGGAGACGGTGAGACTCTCGAAATCTCATAGCATGACGCTTGTGGGCTCAGGCTCCGATAATACTGATGGACTTCGAGCACTTGTTTTAGCTCTGCTTTCGGCAGAAGGCGGACAGCTTATTCTGGATGCAGATGCCATAAATGCTCTTGCCGATGCGGGTGAAGAGGGAAGAGCCGCAATAAAAGAGTCAAAGCGCGAAGTCTTGATAACTCCGCACCCCCTCGAATTTGCGCGTCTTCTCGGTGTGACTGCAGCCGAGGTTCAGCGTAACCGCATTGACCTTGCGAAGTGCTTTGCGAGAGAGCATGGCTGTACCGTAATTCTCAAGGGGGCGGGCACCGTAATCACCGACGGTGACGAGGTGTATATAAATTCGACAGGCAGTTCGGCACTTGCAAAGGCGGGCAGCGGTGACGTTCTTGCAGGATTCACAGCGTCGTTTTCCGCACAGAATAAGACCGACCTTTTAAAATCTGCGGCAATATCGGTTTATTTCCACGGTCTTGCCGGTGACTCACTTAAGGAAAAGTATTCCTCTTACGGTGTAACGCCCTCCGATTTGCCGACCGAAATAGCAAAAGAACTTGCGAAGTACGAGAAAGAACTTTAATATTAACGAAAACTCTCACTCAGGAAAATGCTGACATTCCGAATGCCTGATTGACAGCGCCGCCGATTATTCGAGCGGCGTTTTTCGTTATTACGTCGATCTCTTTCGGTGAAACCAGCATAGCTTCATTACCGGAGAGCTTTTCGCCGCTCGCGGAAAAGACCCTTGAATCTATAACGGTGGGCACGCCGACTGCAATAACGGGAACCCCCACGGTATCCTCGTTCAGCGCGCATCTTTGATTTCCGACACCGCTGCCCGGGAATATACCCGTGTCGGAAATTTGCACCGTAGTGCCAAGGCGTTCAACCGAACGGGTGGCAATGGCGTCAACGGCTATAATCAGGTCGGGCAGTATTCTGCGTGATACACCGCGTATCACGTCGGTTGCCTCAAGACCGCTTTCTGCTGTAACCCCGGGGACGATGACGGCAATTTCGGAGCAATCGAGAGACTCGAACATTTCACCGTCAAACTCTTTGATGTGTAAAGTGGGGCTTACAATCTCCGCCGCCTTCGGACCTATTGAATCGGGCGTGAGATTTCGGTTGCCAAGTCCTGCGACAAGTATCCTTTCGGGTACTGCGCCGGCATCGTCAACAGCTCGGCAGAGGAGCTTCGCTATTTCCTCGGTGGCGTCTTCGATCTCTTCCTCGCCGAGAAGATCCATTCGTCCTGTTGTGAAGGTGAAATATTTTCCGCACGGTCTGCCGATATTCCTTGCGCCCTCCTCTGAAAAAATCCTGACGCACTCCCAAACTCCCGCATCACATTCCGAGCTTGTGTATTCGACTCCCTTTATGTCGGTATCCGCCCGTCTTCGTTCAATGGCGAGGTCTGTATAGAAGAAATCCCCATCGCCGTCTCTTTCGGTATAATAGCTTCTCATAAAAATAACCCTTTCGCACGTTGTTTTTCGGTGATTATGGACGCCCAAAACGGATTTTATTCCGCTAATTTTGTTTTTTTGTAAAAAAGTAACAAGCGGCGCTCTTATATTTTGTGCAAATGAACGATTTTTTTCGCCCATCGAAATTTGCATTGAAAAAACTTTCGTATTGTGCTAAAATATATAAAGCAATACTGTCCCCGTAATATACGTGCGCGGTCGAATTAGCTACAACTTGTGCTGCCTATGGCGGCGGAATGGAGATTTCTATGAAAAAAATTATAAGTATGCTGCTCGCAGTTGCGTTTGTGTGCGGCGCATTACTCACACTGACCTCTTGCGGTGCTCCTAAGGACGCAGGGCCGCAGATCAGCGTTTATTTAGGTGCCGAGGTCTTTGATTTTGACCCTACCGATTATTATGTTGACAGCAATGCAGAGCAGGTTATGTCTTTGATGTACGAGCCTCTTTTCAAGCTTGATTCCGACGGCGACTTGAAGTGCGCTGCGGCAAAGAGCTACAGTGTTGATGAAACAGACAGAGAGATCGTTATTAAGCTTCGCGAGAGCTATTGGTCTGACGAGGTTCGCGTTAAAGCTGATGACTTTATCTACGCTTGGCGTGAGGTTCTCCTCGATCCCGGATGTCCCAATCCCGCAGCATCTCTTCTTTACGATATAGAAAACGCCGTTGCAATCAAGGCCGGCGATGCATCCTATTCCGACCTCGGAGCCGTTGCAACAGGCACGTACGAGATTACCGTTACATACCGAGAAGGTGCAAATTACAAGCAGCTTCTTAAAAATATGGCATCTATCGCAACCTCACCGCTTCGTCAGGACGTAGCTTCCGTAGCCAAGACCTATTGGTCAAAATCGGTTACTACCATAGTAACCAACGGTCCCTTCAAGGTTGAAACCGTTGACCACGAGATCGGTGACTTTACTCTTTCGAGAAACCTCGGTTACCATCAGAAGAGCACGGTAGAGAACTACACCGATAACGTAACTCCCGAGTCCCTTATATCCTTCTTTGCACCGAACGGTGTGCTTGAACTCACTTACGATGATATAGTTGACAAGACTGTATTCTATATGGGCGATGCAACTCTTGCTGACAGAGCAAGCAACTCTGACAGGGCTACCGTTGCCGACGACCTTTCCACTTATACATACGTCTTCAATACCGAGAAGGAAATCTTCCAGGATAAGAACGTAAGACGCGCGCTTTCTCTTGCCCTTAACCGTGAGGCGATTGCCGAGGCGGTAACCTTTGGTAAAGCAGCTACGGGCTTCCTTCCCGATGCAGTAGCAAAGTCTGTTTACGGCAAGAATATTGATGCACGCATATCCGCTGATTATGCGGCTAATCTTGCTACCGCAAAGCAGCTTATTGATAATGCAGGTCTTTCTGCGGCACAGAAGAGTTTCTCTCTTACCATCAATGATGATGAGGAAAGCATAGCAATTGCAGAGCTTGCAAAGGCTGCTTGGAGTCAGCTTGGCTTTACCGTAACAATCAAAAAGGTCTCTTCGGTTACATCGCCTATGGTTGACACCACCCTCGAGGAAACCATCTATATTCAGGATTCCGAGATTCAGTATCTTGTTAAGGAAGCATCTTACGGAAACCGCGATTTCGACGTTATCGCAGTAGATTGGCAGATGTTCTCCACCGATGCTTTTGTTTCGCTTTCCGCATTTACTTCTCACATGAACGGAAACGGAACCGACTTCAAAACAAATACTCCCCGTTTGAACATCAGCGGTTGGTCCAGCATTATGTACGATTCATACATCAACGCTGCCTTCCTTGCTAAGGATGATGCGACAAGGGCAGAGGCGCTTAAGAAAGCTGAAAATCTTCTTATTGAATCGGCACCCATAATCCCTGTTATTTACAACCAGAGCTTCGCTTTCATAAGCGAGGATCTCAGCTCGATTTCCTTTGACGGATTCGGCAACTTCGTTCTTACGAAGGTAAATCAGAAGAACTACGAGGATTATCTCCCCGCTCCCGAAGAAGAATAAACAAATACCCGCGAGGGCGGCGCGTAATTACGCTCCCTCGCGGTTTTCATTAGGATAAATATGAGAAAACCGAAGAGATTTACGCTAAAAACGATGACCGATATAAAGGTCTTCATACTATTTTTGCTCAATAACCTTGGTTATCCTATCGATTACACCGCGGTCATAGGTATGATTTCGGAGAATACCCAAGAGCTCATTATCGACTATGACGAATGCCTTCGTGAGCTGGTGGACGACGGTCATCTTCTGTACGATGAATATAACGGCGAAAGATACTATATGATATCCGATACCGGCCGCATGATAGCTGCCGAGCTTTACGACAGTCTTGACAAGGAGTTTCGTGAAACGAGTCTCAGATATGCGGCTAAATATACCTCTCTTTCCAAAACCGGTTCAACCATAAGTTCATCAATAGATGAGGCCGAGGGAGGAAGGTTCAGGGTTACTCTCCGCGCTGCCGACAGCATTGGAGAAGTGCTCTCGCTGTCTGTGACAGTAAACTCACGCGAGGAAGCCGAGAAAATCAGACGAAACTATGAGGCAAAGCCTGACGGTGTATATCGGGGAATACTTTTTTCAGCCACCGGACGACTCGAATTTCTTGCCTAGACTTTTGTTAAAATTGACAAAAAGTGGAAAACTAAAAACGGAAAAAGTGAACAAAATTTTCACAAAAGATAACATTTTTTTTACAAACACTTGACAAAATGTTAACAAAAATATATAATATATTTATGCGAAAGCGGTGGCGCGATGAGTTCTTATAAAGAGTTTGATACTGTACAGCTTGTAACTATGGTCAGTGAGCACGACGACGTTGCTTTTGACGAGCTCGTTGTGCGCTACACCCCCATGATTAAAAAGGTCATAAGCGGTTTTTCGAGTTCTGAAATAGGTTATGGCGAGGCCTTTTCCGAGGCGTGCTATGCACTTCATCGTGCGGCGCTGTCTTACGACGTCAAGCGTTCTGAGGACATTACGTTTGGCCTTTATTCCAGAATATGCATCTTTCGACGTATGACCGACCTTTTCGAGAAGAGCTCAAAGCAAGCACCCACAGTGGACGTGGACGTTGAGCTTATAAGCGCTGAGGGCGGTGTTGAGGAGCGCATTTTAGAGCGCGAAAGAATGTCGGAATACATGAACCGCGCACGCGGCGTGCTTTCGGAATATGAATACAGCGTTTTTCTTCTTTATGTCGACGGATACTCATCGGCGGAAATCGCAAAAAGGCTTGGGAAAAACGCAAAATCGATAGAAAACGCAAAAATGCGTATGCTGAAGCGTCTCAGAAGCGTCAGTGACAGTTTCAGCGATATTTAATCAGTCTATATGCCCCGGTAGCTTAAGGGAGAGCGTTGTTTACAAAGGCGTTGGTTGAAATCCGACTCAGGGCAAAATAATTATACCTATCAAGTGAGGAAGAGAGAAACCATGTACGAGGACAAGACACTGAAGTGCAAGGATTGCGGTAACGAATTCGTATTTACCGCAGGCGAGCAGGAGTTCTATGCATCCAGAGGATTCGAGAACGAGCCCTCCAGATGTAAGGAGTGCCGCGCTGCAAAGAAGAACGCTCAGAGAGGCGCTAGAGAAATGTTTGCAGCTGTTTGCTCTGATTGCGGCAAAGCATGCGAAGTGCCCTTCAAGCCCACCGAAGGCAAGGCTGTTTACTGCAGCGAGTGCTTCGCGGCGAAGAGAGCAGAAAGAGAATAATATTTCAATCCAAGCTATCTTGGAAGGAATACTTATGCCTACTGGGAAAAATCCTGCACAAAGTGCGGGCTTTTTCTTTTTTAATTATTTTTGCAAAAAAACTTGTCTTACGACAATATATTGTGTTATAATATACTTATATGTAGTAAAATTAAGACTAAATCCGTCAAAAAGGATTGTAAAATGGAAAAAGACAGAGAAAAATCCGCAGTTATAAGTGGAAGAAATGCAGTCAAGGAGCTTCTTTCTTCCGAGCGGGACATTGATAAAATATACGTGCAGCGCGGCGAGCGCGAGGGCTCTATAAAGATGCTGATAGCTAAGGCTGCCGAGCGCAAAATACCTATTGTAGAAGTTGAAAAAACGAAGCTTGATTCAATCAGCTCCGGCGCATCGCATCAGGGTATTGTTGCAATGGCGGCTGAGCAAAACTATTCGAGCATTGAAGAAATAATAGAATATGCGGCATCTCTCGGCGAAAAACCGCTCGTTGTCATTTGCGACGGAGTAGAGGATCCGCACAATTTAGGTGCTATAATACGCAGTGCTGAGTGCGCGGGCGCGCATGGAGTTATAATTCCTAAGCGCAGAGCCGCGGGGCTTACGCCTGTGGTCTCCAAAGCATCTGCGGGAGCTCTTCAGCACATGCGTGTGGCGAGGGTTACGAATCTCGCTTGTGCAATAGATGAACTTAAAGAGCTTGGTTTTTGGATATACGCTGCCGATATGGGCGGCGAAAATTACAGCAGTGTCGACTATTCCGGAGCTGCGGCGGTAGTTCTCGGAAGCGAAGGCTTTGGAATTTCGCGGTTGGTTAAGGAAAAATGTGATTTCACGGTTTCAATCCCCCTTTACGGAAGGGTTAATTCCTTGAACGTGTCCTGTGCCGCTGCGGTAATACTTACGGAAATAGCAAAGCAAAGACACGCTTAAAGCATTTTTTTACAACACTGTGTTCTATAAACTCAAGGCGGGGAGGGGAAATACGTGCAGGAAAAAAATATCGGTTCTTCAGAAGATATCGAACAGATATTGAATGAAATAAATAAAAAGAGCGGCGTAGCTTCCGCATTGGCAACCGAAGAGGAAAAATCGGGCCTTGTTTTCGCATATTCCGACACCGATGAGGCAGAGGAAAAGAAGGAAACAAACGTCAGGTTTGAAACCGTTCAGAAAAAGGAAGAGCCTCAGAAGGAGCTTTCCGTACCCGATAAGTTTGAGGTAAACGAAAAATATAACAAAACCTTCTATACGGATGATACCCCACGTATCGTCACCACTTACGTTCCGACTTTTACCGGCGCAAGTGACAATTACCGCATGGCTAAGAGCCATCAACCCTCGTTTGTAAAAGTTGATTCTGCGGAAAAAGTCCCCGAAGTTTCGGACGTGTTGGATCCGACGGCGGAAATCGACAGCAACAGTGTTACTCCGGCAGTGTCTGTGACTATGAACAATGCGGTAGCAGAGGAGCGCACCTCAGCTTCTCAGGTTTTCAAGTTCGTCGAAAATGA
Organism: Eubacteriales bacterium; assembly: GCA_045614425.1. Taxonomy (GTDB): domain Bacteria; phylum Bacillota; class Clostridia; order Oscillospirales; family CAG-272; genus UBA1740. The sequence goes on from JAZLCX010000008.1 coordinate 16,736, forward strand.
GCCTAAGATCTCAAAACCGGCTGACGAGGAAAAAACAGAAGTCGAAGAGCCTGTATCGGAGATTGATGAAACTCCGAATGAGGCAGAAAATACAAAGACCATCGTTAGAGAGGAGCATAGCTTTTCCGAGCTTACCGACGAATTGACGGCATTGACGAGCTATAACCCGTCAACTAATGCCGTTTCCGAAAAGACTTCACACGAGCAAACGCTCAAAAATGAGCATCACGGCAAGTTCAATGCCAAGGAATACACTGTATACTCCCAGAGGGATGGATTTAAGGATAGATTCATCGACATTTTGATGAGTGTGCGCGTGAGGTTTTTTGCGATACTCCTTCTTCTCGGTGTACTCGCCGCTATGGAGTGCGCGTACTATTTCGGATTTGATATAGTTCGCGTTATGCGTTTGACAGGCGTTTCGGGCGCTATGGCAATCGTCGAATTGCAGTTCGTACTTTGCTGCTACCTGTTAGCAATTCCCGAAACCGTCGAGGCAATAAAGCAGCTCTTTAAGAAAAAAGCCGTCCCCGAGCTGTTTTTAACACTTGAATTTGCGGTAATAGCAGCCTATACCGTGACGATTGTTGTTTATTCTCCCGCAAAGTATGCGCTTTTCGGACTTCTCTTTGCAATATCCGCTCTTCTGGCGGTAGGTTCAGCATACTTGAAGAGCGTTGCCGATTTTGAAAGTTTCAAGTCGGTTTCCAAGAACGGACAAAAAACTGCAATAGACAATACGTTTACGCGTTTGTTGGAACACGAGAATGCTGCTCTCGACGGTGTGGTTGAGGAGCATAAATCAAAAACCGCACGCACCTTCCGTACGAGGTTCGTTTCGGATTTCTTCAAAAGGACTAAGGTAAGCTCCGAAAATTCCCGCAATACACTCCTTGTAACGTGTGTTGCTTTGGGACTTGCGCTCGTAGTATCAGTAATAGCGTTCTTTATCCCCGGAGGTCTTGTCAGCGCGGCAACCGCATTCGGTATGGTGATTATTCTTTCCTGTCCAGTAATGTCGCTTATGTTACATAAATTGCCGTTTCTCTATGCTGTGCGCGAAGCAAAGCGCGAGGACGGAGCATTTATCGGCGAGGAGGCTATATACGACTTTTCCGAAACCGACGTAATTACCTTTGACGATGCAGAGGTTTTCGGTGCTGAGGACGTGACTCTTCAAAGAATAATGCTTTACGGAAGAAGCGATAATCTCGCAAAGGCTCTTCGTCAGATGTCGGCGCTCTTTATGAACGTAGGTGGGCCGCTTGACGTCTTGTTCTCGGACGCTCTCGACCGTAAAACCTCACCCGCACGTGAAGTCAAAGTTGAAAACAGCGGAATAAGAGGCGAGGTAGAGGGACATTCGGTTCTTGCGGGAAGCGCCGCTTATATGACGGAAAACGGAATCGTTATACCCGAGGATGATGATAAAAGACAGGAGTCGCCTTATGATTCAACCAAAATAATGTACGCTTCAGAGGATGGAGAAATATACGCAAAATTCTACATTCGCTACTCGTTTTCCGAAGAATTTTCGATGCTTTTACCCACGCTTGATGATAGTGGGATAAAATGTCTTGTTTACACACGAGACCCCAACATAAACGACGAGCTTATAATTTCGTTAACTGCGGGCGCTGACAAAATCAGGATTATGAAAAAGCAGGATATGCTTGACGCGGACAATAAGGTGCATGACGGTTTAAGTGTCGGTGCACTTACCTACGGTGACAAGTCCAACATAGCGAATATGATACTGCTCTCCAAAAAGTATTCAAGAGCCGGGGCGCGATTTGCCAAGCTTGAGCTTATTTCAATGGGAGTGGGAGCCGCTCTTGCAACAGTGCTTACGTTTAGCGGTATGACGCTCGTTCCGTCGGTTATACTTGCCGCTTTGCAGACTGCGTGGTGCGCGGCAGTGCATATTATGACCGCGAGATGTTTTCGTGCGCGTTGAATATATTAATTAAAGGAAAAACAAATGTCAAACAGCAGAAATCTTTCCTCAGTATTGAAGTCGGTTGAAAAGCCCGGCAGATATATCGGAGGGGAATATAACAGTATTTTAAAGAGCAAAGCGGACGTAAAGTGCCGCTTTGCCTTCTGTTTTCCGGACACCTATGAAATAGGAATGTCGAATCTCGGATTAAGAATTCTCTACGACGTTCTTAACAAGGAAAACGATATATGGTGTGAGCGCGTTTTTGCACCGTGGCCCGATATGAAAAATAAGATGGAGGAGTATTCAATTCCTCTTACCGCGCTCGAAAGCGGCGATAAGCTCCTCGACTTTGATATGGTAGCCTTTTCTCTTCAGTACGAGCTTTGCTATACCACAGCGGTATCAATGCTAAAGCTCGCAGGCATTCCCGTATGGTCAAAGGACAGGGGAGAGGAATGCCCGATAATAATCGCGGGCGGACCGTGTGTATATAACGCCGAGCCGGTAGCTGATTTCTTCGACCTTGTTAACGTTGGTGAGGGCGAAGAGGTTCTTTTGGAAATAAGCCGTCTCTATATAAAAATGAAGGAGGACGGTACGTATACGCGTTCTGCATTTTTGCGTGAGGCTGCGCGGATAGAGGGCGTTTATATCCCATCTTTCTACGAGGTTTCGTATAACGGTGACGGAACTATAAAGGAATACCGTCCTATTTATGACGATATTCCCACAAAAATCAAAAAACGCATAATCGCAGATCTTGACACGGTCAGCTATCCCGAAAAGCTGGTAATGCCTTACGTTGAAACGGTACACGACCGAATTGTGCTCGAGGTATATCGTGGATGTATCCGCGGCTGCCGTTTCTGCCAGGCGGGAATGGTATACCGCCCCATAAGAGAGAAATCACCCGAGGTCTTGTGTAAGGCGGCGAAATGCCTGTATGAAAATTCGGGATATGAGGAAATATCCCTCATATCGCTCTCTATAAGTGACTATTCAGGACTTCCCGAGCTTACCGACGGATTGCTCGAATGGACGGATGATGCGCACGTGAGTCTTTCGTTGCCATCTCTTAGACTTGACAGCTTCTCCGAGGAGCTTATGAAAAAAATTTCCTCGGTAAGAACAGGCGGCCTAACCTTTGCGCCTGAGGCGGGAACACAGCGTCTGCGCGACGTCATTAATAAAAACGTAACCGAGGATGATCTTGTAAATGCTGTGAATATAGCATTCAAGGGCGGAAAGAGTAACGTAAAGCTGTATTTTATGAACGGATTGCCGACCGAAACGCTTGAGGATGTAGAGGGAATAGCAAGACTTGCAAAAACAGTAATCGATACCTACTATGCATTGCCCAAAAACGAGCGTCCCCGAGGTATAGGTGTCAGCATCAGCGTAGCCTGCTTCATCCCGAAGCCGTTTACGCCGTTCCAGTGGGAAAAACAGGATACATTTGAGTCTCTTCGCGAAAAGCAGGAGCATCTTAAGGCGGCAATAACCGATAAGCGCATAAAGTACAGCTATCACGACGCCAAGGGCTCGCGTATAGAGGCTGTAATGGCAAGAGGCGACCGCAGAATCGCCCCCGCAATCGCTCTCGCTGTGGAAAACGGCGCTATGCTTGATGCATGGGACGAATATTTTGATTATGAGCGGTGGATGAATGCCTTCAGTGAAACCGGTGTTGACCCCGATTTCTATACGACGCGCGGATTCGGTCTTGACGAGGTTCTTCCGTGGGATATCATCGACTGCGGCGTGACGAAGAAATATCTTCTCACCGAGAGGGAAAAGGCGTATAAGGGAATAACAACGCCCTCCTGTGCTCTGCATTGCAACGGCTGCGGAGCAAATAAGCTTGGAGGTAAGAACAAATGGTGCAAGTAAATAATGCCCCCATTAACCTCCGAATTAAGTTCAAAAAGGTTGGCGGACTTCAGTATATTTCACATCTCGACCTTGTCAGAACAATGCATAAGGTAATAGTGAGAGCGGGATTGCCGCTCTGGTACACCGAAGGCTTCAACCCCAAGCCTAAGATGGTTTTTGCCGCTCCGCTTTCGATAGGCACGGAGAGTGTTTCGGAATTTCTCGATATCCGTCTTACCGAGCGTATTCCGACCGAAGAAGCAATAGAGCGTCTGAATAAGAATATGGCGGGAGAAATACAGGCGCTTTCGGCATATTATCCCGAAAGCAAGCTTACCGACCTTAAATGGCTCTCATACACAATTCTTATAAAAACCGCTTTCGCGGACAGCGCGCTTAGCGAAAAATGCGAAAGAGTGCTTCTCGACGAGTGCGTAGAGGTTAAAAAACGCGCAAAAAGCGGGGATGAGGTTACCGTTAATATACGCCCTCTTATAAAGTCGGCGAAATGCGTTTTTGACGGTGACGTCATCCGTGTAAGCTGTGTTCTTTCGGCAGACCCGTCAGCATATCTTAATCCCGAATACGTTGTAAAGGCGCTGCGTGAAAAATGCGGGATACTTGCCGATGCCGATTTGACAAAGGAATATTACTCCGTAATGCGCGAAAACGCATATTTTTCAGATATGACAGAATTCAGATAATGCTGTCTAAATTGATACCCGAAAGCCGTCCGAGATGCCCAAGTGCGTCAGAAAGACGGCTTTTTATTATGATAACGTCGCTCTTTCGTCCTGCGTTTAAAGCGCCTATAATATCCGAGAAGCTCTCCTCGATATTTGTAAGGTCGTCGTGGCTGACGGTTATGCTTATATATTTTTCGGCGCGTTTGAAGTCACCGTAAATTTCTTCTATTTCCTTGGATGCGATTTCTATTTCTTCAACGTCAAGCGCGTCGATTCTCTTTGCTAAATCATTTGTTATCCTACCTATAAATATAGAGTTTAAAATGACCGCTGCAATGAGGATGACAAGGACTGCGGTTGCAATTTTAAACGCTTTCATTGCTTCTATCCTTTTTTATAATATAGGTTTCTCCGTTATCGTCAACAGTCATAAGAAAAATCTCCTTTTCATCAACGCCGTGTACGTCTAGACGTTTCTTCAGCCAAGCATGATTGTATCCCAGCTTTTTAAGAACCTTATCGTCAACCTCGCCATCTACTATAACTGTGTGCAAAAAATTGCTGTCGCTGTTTTTCTCGAACACCGAAAGCTTTCCGTTTTGCTCAAGCAGAGCGTAATACACTTCGTTTATGTCACCTATTCCGAGCTGGCGTATTTCCGAAAGCAATTCGTTGATTGAAATCCTGCTCTCCTCGAGTGCGTCTTGGCGGAGCTTTCCTTTGTATATAAGAAAAACAGGGCGGCCTTCTATATATTTTTTCAGCATTTCGGATTTGTTTTTTACGGTTGAGATTATAATTTCAAGACACACTATCAAGGTGATTGGGATGATAGCGTTCATCAGCGGCATGTCAGGGTCTGCTATCGGAAGCGCGGCAACTTCCGAAAGAACGAGTGTCGTAACAAGCTCGCCGATTTCAAGCTCTCCTATCTGCCGTTTGCCCATAAGCTTTAATGAAATTGAAAGAAAAGCGTATATAAGTACCGTTCTTATGAAAATAGAAGCCAAGTATTCACCCCCTTAACTGAAGTATTAGAAAAAAAGTAAAAAAAATTCAATATTTTTTGCGATAAGGTATTGACAAACCGAACTTTGAATGATATAATGTAAAGGCTCTCGCTCCGCTGGGGTAGAGCATTGGTCATTGAAAATTGAACAACAAGAAATTTCTTAAAGCACTGAAAAGTGCAGAGGAATCTCGTTAATAACACTTTGAAAGTAAAAAACTCAAAAAGTAAGAAGAAGCTAAGATAAAATAGCTCTGAAAAAGGTATCAACTTTGCGTCAGCAAAGATTGGATATACAATTTTTTAGAGAGTTTGATCCTGGCTCAGGATTAACGCTGGCGGCGTGCATAACACATTCAAGTCGAACGGAAAGAATTGCTTCGGTAATT
>JAZLCX010000009.1:0-20220 GCA_045614425.1 Eubacteriales bacterium
GAAATCGTATGGTGAGGTTTTCTTCGGGTCGAGCCATACTGCACCGCTTGCGGTCTTGCCCATCTTCTTTCCCTCTGAGTTAAGAAGGAGGGTGATTGTCATGGCATAGGCATCCTTGCCAAGCTTTCTTCTTATAAGCTCTGTTCCGCCGAGCATATTTGACCACTGGTCATCGCCGCCGAACTGCATATTGCAGCCATACTTCTCAAAGAGGTAGTAGAAGTCGTAGGACTGCATTATCATATAGTTGAATTCAAGGAAGGAAAGACCCTTTTCCATTCTCTGCTTATAGCACTCTGCAGACAGCATTCTATTGACGGAGAAGCAAGCGCCAACCTCGCGCAAAACATCGATGTAGTTGAGGTCGAGAAGCCAATCGGCATTGTTAACCATGATTGCCTTGTCCTCGCCGAAGTCGATAAATCTCTCCATCTGCTTCTTGAAGCAGTCGCAGTTGTGGCGAATGGTTTCGGTTGTCATCATCTGGCGCATATCGGTTCTGCCCGACGGGTCGCCGATCATAGCCGTTCCGCCGCCGATAAGAACTACCGGTTTATTTCCCGCCATTTGCAGTCTTTTCATAAGGCAAAGTGCCATAAAGTGACCTACGTGAAGGCTGTCTGCCGTGGGGTCAAATCCGATATAGAAAGTAGCCTTGCCGTTGTTGACAAGCTCACGGATTTCGGTCTCGTCCGTTACCTGAGCGATAAGACCGCGGGCAACGAGTTCCTCATAAATTTTCATATATAAAATCCTTTCAAAAATAAATACAAAAACAAAGCGCCCCCGGGATATCCCAAGGACGCGTAATGCGTGTTACCACCTTGATTCGCATATTTTTTTCAAAATATGCCTCGTAATCGAAAATCGATATGCGCTGTAACGGGCGCGGCCGTTGTAGCCTACTTAATTCGGTACACACTCAAAGACGTATTCACAAGGCAGTGTTTCAGCACCTCTCATCACCCGGTAGCTTTCTGTATGAAACTTAAAGCCGCTACTTGTTCTTCTCATAGCTTTCCATTGCATTATACTATAATTTTACGCGCTTGTCAAGGAAAATAAAAAATAAATTAGCACTCGACGGACTTTATACGCTGAAAAAGTAGCCGTCATAGGCAACAGACATTCCAGAACCTGATACAGCCGAGGAAAGGTCGTCGTGCACCGAACGTTTTCTGTCGGTCGGAATGTGCGTGAGAACAAATTTCACACCGGGGCTGCTTATACCGGAATTAACAAGTATATCTCGCATGGTCTTAACGGCAGAGGCGTTGTTGTGATATACCGACGCGAAGCTTGACGGCAAATTTTCAAGCGCACACTCGGTAATTACCGCGTCAATATGAAGATTTGAAAGAGTTTTCCACGCGCTGAATGAAAGGCCGCCGCCATCAAGTGCGTAGAGAAGGGACTTGTCGCGGGAAAGCACGAAATTCAAACACATTTCGCCTTTTATATCGCTTGCGTGATTTGCCGCGAGGGAGTAGAGTGTGTACCCCGAAAACTCGACGGGAGCTGTGGTTGTGAGCTTTATTTTTGTGATGCCGGGGAGGTCGGGAATAAGCTCAAGCACCTTGCCGGTGGCAAAGACCGATATTGGTTTTCCATTTGCGAGTTTGACTATTGTTTCGGCTGAAAAATGCGCCGTGTGAGAATGGGAAATAATAACGTACTCGACACCCGAAAACATGTCCGAAAAACCAAGCTCTTCGGCGACGTCAAATATATCTCTGGGGGCATCGATCAGTATCTTATCGTCTATAAGCACACCGCCGAGGCGTCTGTAATCCTTGACTGTCTTTTTCCGCACTTTACATTCGCCGTGTCCTGTTCCAAGCATTCTTACTCGCATGATTTTTCTCCGTTTCCCGTGATAAGAATATTTTAACATTCTTTGGACTGCAAGTCAAGACAAATATTGACATATAAATACGAATGTGGTATTATATCAATATATAACCTTGTCAATACTTTTACGCTTGGAGTAGTGATATGAAAAAAACTGCGATAGTAATAAACGGTGCGGGCGGAGTCGGAAAGGATACTCTTTGCGAAATAGCGTCAAAGCACTTTAGAGTAAGAAATATATCTTCAATCACGCCGATTAAAGAGATAGCCGCCCTTTGCGGATGGGACGGAAAAAAGGATAATAAGGCGAGAAAGTTTCTTTCTGACCTTAAGCGGCTGTGTGTAGAGTATAACAATTATCCTACTCTTTGGGCAAAGGCGCAGTATGACGAATTCCTTGCCGCTGACGAGGAGATAATGTTTGTGCATATAAGGGAGCCGGAGGAAATTGAGAAGTTTGTTCTTGCAACCGAAAATAAGGCGAAAACGCTCCTTATAAGAGGCGGAAAGAGAATGTCGGAGGAGCGCTACGGAAATGCATCCGATGACGGTGTTGAGAACTATTCTTACGATTATTATTTTGTCAACGAGAAGCCGCTCGAAATAATAGAACGCGAATTTGTGGATTTTTTAAACGATATCGTTAAGTGATAAAAACGGCTTAATTCGTGGCAGAAATAGATTTTTAAAAATGCAAAACAGAAAAACTCAGAGCGGAGATGCTGGAATGTCAGCATCTCCGCTCATTTTTGTAATGCTTAAAGTAATATGCAAATCAGACCGTTTGCACCCTCGTTTACAACCTTTTCAAGAGTCTCGCCGAGCTTTTCTCTTGCATCGTCCGGAATGTTTACAAGTTTCGAATTCATTCCGTCGTTTATGAGGTCGTACAGCGATTTTCCAAACATGTTGGATTCCCACACACGTTTCGGGTCCTCTTCAAACTCATCGAGAAGGTATTTTACAACCTCTTCGGTTTGTTCCTCAGTGCCTACCATAGGGCACAGCTCGGTTCTTATGCCGGTTTTAATCATATGTATCGCCTCGGCATTTGCGGAGAGCTTAACGCCCCAACCTCCGCTTTGCTTTGTGAGCTTCGGTTCTTCAAGCATGATTTCTTCCGAGCGAGGCATAACGATTCCGTAGCCCTTTTCTTCGACGTCAAACAGCGCTTTTTCGACCTTCTTGTATTCTTTTTCTATTTTTCCGAGTCGGGAGAGTGTCGCGAGCACGTCGGCGCCATCTCTTATTTCTATGCCCGACAGCTCTGATGCTGCAGAAAAATAATCTTCATTTGTGAGCGGAATTTCAAATTCTGCCGTTCCGTCGCCTGCGTTCACCGCGAGTCTCGTTATTCCGTCGGAAAGCTTGAGGACGTTTTCGATATCACCGAGCTTTTCCGTGGATTCCGCGAAGCTTGTTATTTTTTCCATTACGGCGGTTCGTATGGGGTGTGATTCCGGGAGAACTTCGGTCCACTTCGGGAGTCTGAACGTCATAGAGCGGACAGGGAACTCCGAAAGTACAAGTCCGAGTATTTCACGCGCATCATCGGAATTTATCGCCGTACAGTCGACAAGCGCAACGGGGACACCGTATTTTTCTTCGAGCTCTATCGCAAGCGTTGATGCCGCCTCGCTTTCGGGCTCTTTGGAATTCAGAACTATTGCAAAGGGCTTGCCGAGCTCGGTGAGCTCCTTGGCAACCCGCTCTTCCGCTTCTACAAAGCTATTTCTGGGGATTTCTCCGAAGCTTCCGTCAGCAGTTACGAGTATTCCTATTGTAGAATGCTCGCGTATAACCTTCTCCGTGCCGATTTCCGCGGCTTTTGCAAAGGGCATAGCGTCTTCGCTCCACGGCGTCATTACCATTCGTACAGCTCCGTCCTCCTCGCCTCCGAGAGCACCGTCAACGATATAGCCGACGCAGTCAATCATCTTTACGTTTAACTGTGTATCCTCGCCGAGCTTTATCCTCACGGCATCGTCGGGAACGAATTTTGGCTCGGTTGTCATAATAGTTCTGCCGGAGGCGCTTTGCGGAAGCTCGTCAATTGTTCTTGTTTTGTCAAATTCATTTTCAATATTGGGAATTACCACGCTGTCAAGGAAATTGTGTATAAAGGTTGATTTTCCGCATCTTACAGGCCCGACGACGCCTATATAAATGTCGCCTTCCGTACTTTTTGCTATAGGCTTATAAATGCAATTGTCTGTCATCGCCGTGACCTTGCCTTTCGTATTTGTTTTCACAATACTCTATGCAGGGGGCGGAGACATTATTACAGAAAAAAGCGCCGCTGAAAAACGGCGCTCTTATAAATATCACTTATTTTTTCGTATTTATCTTTTTCGGAATAACCACACTGTTAGGTGTGGAGATGTAAATCGTATTTTTTCCGGAGTCCTCCGCAACCAGCGAGCCGTTTGCACGGTTGATACCGATGACGCGGCAGCTATGCCTTTTTCCGTCCTTTAGATAACGGATTTTCTGACCGCGCAGAATAAATTTCTCATCGTAAACGTCCATAAATTTATTGTTGTTTTTTATGTTTACATAGAGCGGAAGAAATTTGTTTAAAATATTTTTTGCTATAATTGCCGAAACGGAGGAGTGTTCGGTTTCAAAAACCTTTTTTACAAGGTCTGTGAGACGGTCGGGGAAGTTCTTCTCGTCAAGAACAAGTGAGAAGGTGATTATCATATATTCATAGGTTGTAAAATTGTCAAGCTTGCCCTCGATTGTGATATCACCGATAAATTTTCCCTCGCAGTATATTTTGCTCACCCAACCGATTCCCATATCTTTTTCGGTATGTTCCTCAAGTGCCGATGCAGCGGCAACTGCAGCGAGAGAGCTTATCAGGGCGGCTTGCGAAGGGAAGATCGAAGGGCGAAGAATACAGGACATATATATACCGCGCTCGCCTTCCGCACGGAGCTTAAGCGAATCGTCGATCCTCTTTCTGCTCTCGGCAAAAACAACGTATCTGTCGGGGTAGCCGATCTTCGCGTAGTGGCGCGCAAGCTTCACCGTGGATTGAAGCGCACTGTGCGTCTCAAATTTTACGACACTGCCGTCACTTGCACGTACAGAGATTACGTTTTGATTCATTTTGCGCTCCTTTCCTTAGTGTGCCATAAAATGTAAATGGCGATATCGCATAGATTATATAATAATTTAAGTTTTTTGTCAAGGCATAGTTAATAAAATACGGGCAATAACCGCCGTTTTTTTGTGCAAAGCATAGAAAAAGACTGTAAATGCACAAAAAATGAAAAAAAGACTTGCAAAAACTTGCAAAACAGACTATACTATAAAAGTAAAATAAAGAAAAATGAAATTTTGAGTAGCAAAAAATTCAAAAAACATCAAATTAACAAGGAAAATCAAATGAAAACATACCAGCAGATGACACTTGATGAAAGAAAAGCGCTTTACGCATCGCTTCTCATCGAGTACAACGAATACAAGGAAAAAAATCTCTCACTTGACCTTTCTCGCGGAAAGCCCAATGCCGAACAGCTTGATTCCGTTCTTCCGCTTCTTTGTGCGTCTACGTCGCGCGAGGAGTGTCTCTCCGAAAAGGGACTCGATTGCCGTAACTACGGTGTCATTGACGGAATCCCCGAAATGAAGCGCCTCTTTTCCGAGATGCTCGGAATAAAGAGTGAATATATTTTCGTCGGCGGAAACTCATCGCTTCAGCTTATGTATGACACACTCATGAGAGCTATGGTGTTTGGAGTTCTCGGTTCACCCCGTCCTTGGAGCCGTGAGGAGAAAATTAAGTGGATATGCGTAGCACCCGGCTACGACAGACATTTTAATATGACGGAGGTTCTCGGATTCGAGCTTCTTACGGTTAAGATGACACCCGAAGGACCTGATATGGATGAGGTTGAGCGTCTTGTAAAGGATCCTACGGTAAAGGGTATATGGTGCGTTCCGAAGTATTCTAACCCCACGGGCAATACCTATTCTGACGAGACCGTGACGAGACTTGCGAAAATGGAGTGCGCCGCACCGGATTTTCGTATAATGTGGGATAACGCGTATGCCGTACATGACCTTGCCGAGTGCGGAGATTCTCTTCTCAATATATTCGACGTAGCAGCGAAGTACGGAAACGAGGACAGGATTTTCTATTTCTCCTCAACCTCAAAAATAACCTTCCCCGGAGCGGGCGTTGCAATGATGGCGGCTTCGCCGGCAAATCTTGCCCAGATGAAAAAATACATTTCCGCGCAGACCATCGGCTATGACAAGCTCAATCAGCTTCGTCACGTAAAGTACCTTAAAGATGCCGAGTCGGTGCGCCTTCATATGCAAAATCTTGCGGGATTTATTGGCAAAAAGTTCGATATAACGCTTAAAAATCTTTCCGAGCTTTCAGGACTTGGAATTGCCGAATGGACTAATCCCAAGGGCGGATATTTCATATCACTTGACGTTATGCCCGGAACTGCAAAACGTGTATACGAGCTCATGAAGGATGCCGGAGTTACCCTTACAAACGTAGGCGCAACCTTCCCGCACGGTGTAGATCCTGAGGATAAGAACCTGAGAATTGCTCCCACCTATCCCTCTGACGAGGACGTTGACCTTGCAAGTAAAATACTTGTTATAACAACGAAGCTCGCCGCACTTGAAAAGCTGATTAACGGCTGAGAACGATTGAATTATTCATTTTAAAAAAGAGTCGGAAACCTACTGTACGTTAGGTCGCCGACTCTTTCTTATTTATCACCGAAGCCCTTTCCCATAATTTCGCTTGTGTTGGTGATAATAATAAATGCGTGGGAATCAATTTCTTTAATCCTTCTTCTGAGGTGTGCCGCTTCTGCTCTATGGCATACGGTAAGTATTACGGTGCGGTTTTCACCTGTGTAAGCGCCGAGGGCATCGTAAGACGTTGCGCTGTGTCCAAGTTTTTTTGTTATGTATTCGTTTATTGCTTTCGCCTCGGTCGTTATTACGGTGAAAGCCTTGCACATGTTTATGGATTCGAGAACGTCGTCGATAACGAAGGCTTTGGCAAATAAACCGAGCAGGGAAAGAAGCCCCGTCTGCACCCCGTAAACCATAAACGCGGAAACGGAAATGATAAAATCAGTAAGGAGAAGAGCTTGGGATACGTTGAGTGAAGTGTATTTTTTAAGTACAAGAGCGACGATATCCGTACCACCTGTTGAAGCATTGCATCTGAAAAGAAGGGCAGCACCTATGCCGGTGAGCAAAACCGCCCAAACGAGCTCTAAAAACGGCAGATCCGTGAGCGGATTATCAAGAGGTACAAAACGCTCGAAGGCAAGAGTTAAAAGGGACAGAAGCGACGACGCATATACGGTCAGAATACTGCACTGCTTGCCGAGAAATATAAGTCCTATCAATATTAAAGCAAAATTTATAATCAGCATATACGTAGCTTGCGACAGAGCGGGCACTAGCCTTGCAAGCAAAACCGAAAGACCGCTTACTCCGCCCGTGACAAAGTTGTTTGTGGCCTTGAAAAAATATATGCCGACAGAGGTGAAGAGAATGCCGAGATGCAATAAAAGGAAGAATGCGAGTTTGTTTTTGCCAATTGATTTCATATTTATCTCCGAACAAAATTGTATTAAAAACGATACAATCTAATTATATACCAAACTTTCAAAAATGCAATAGGCAAAATCAACGAAAATAAAAAAATTTTATATAAAATTCAGAGATTACAATATTATCGACAACTGAAATTCACGATTGACAAAGAGCTTTAAAAATGGTAAAATATAACCGTTAATATATGAATTGAGGCGGTAACCGAAATGATACGAGAAGAAGCCGAAAAAAGAATAAATTTTCTTAGGGAAAAGATAGAATACAATTCTAAGCTCTACTACGAAAAGGATTCGCCCGAAATATCCGACTATGAGTACGACGCTATGTTCAGGGAGCTTTGCGAGCTGGAAGAGAAGTTTCCCGAGCTTGACCGTCCCGATTCGCCGACCAAGCGCGTAGGCGGAAAGGCTCTTGATAAATTTGAAAAGTTTTCTCATCCCGTGCGTATGGGAAGCCTTACAGACGTTTTTTCTTATGATGAACTTTCGGAATTTATAAATAAGACGAATGAGATTCTCGGTGACGGCACCGAATATTCGGTAGAACCGAAAATCGACGGTCTTTCGGTATCTCTTATATACCGAGACGGAATATTTGAAAGAGGAGCTACACGCGGTGACGGTTATATCGGTGAGGACGTGACCGAAAACCTGAAGACCGTGCGCTCAATTCCTCTGAAGCTTAAGGAGAAAATACCATACCTCAACGTGAGGGGCGAGGTATATATGCCGCGCTCGGTATTTTCCGAGCTGAACGAGGCCAGGGAAGCGGCGGGAGAGCAGCTGTTTGCTAACCCGAGAAATGCTGCGGCGGGCTCGCTCCGTCAGCTTGACTCAAAAATTACGGCAGCAAGACGGCTTGAAATATTCGTCTTTAATCTCCAAGAGGGTTCGCCCTATATGGACGGCAGGCAGTGTAAAACACACAGTGAGTCATTAGAAAGACTCAGTGAGCTCGGATTTACGGTTTTACCGGAGACCGCTGTGCTTTCGGGCTTCGACGGTATAGCCGAAAAGGTTAAAAGGCTCGGAGAAATGCGCGATGAGCTTTCCTTCGATATGGACGGCGCCGTAATAAAGGTCGACAATCTTTTGGACAGAATTACGGTGGGTGAGGGAACAAGCACGCCTAAGTGGGCGGTAGCTTACAAATATCCGCCCGAGGAGAAGGAAACGAAGCTTTTGTCGGTGGATATTCAGGTCGGAAGGACGGGAGTTCTTACGCCTACGGCAAACCTGTCTCCTGTTCGTCTTGCGGGAACTACCGTTTCACGGGCTACGCTTCACAATCTTAACTTTATAAAGGAAAGAGACATAAGGATCGGCGATACGGTAATCATTCGCAAGGCGGGAGAAATAATTCCCGAGATACTCGAGAGTGTTAAATCAAAGCGCAACGGCACGGAGATTGAATTTGAGATGCCGAAGGTGTGCCCGTCGTGCGGTCATCCGGTTATACGTGACGATTCGGGGGATGGCGCAGCTATTCGCTGTGTATATTCCGCTTGTCCCGCACAAAGAGCGCGCTCGATTGTCCATTTTGCGTCTAAGGCAGCTATGAATATTGACGGTCTCGGTCCGCAGGTGGTTGAGCTTCTTCTCAAAAACGGAAAAATATCGGATATATGCGACCTTTACACGCTCAAAGCCGAGGATATAGAATCCCTTGAGCGAATGGGCAAAAAAAGTGCGGAAAATCTTATTGCGGCAATAGAGAAATCAAAGGAAGCGGGGCTTGAGAGACTTCTTTTCGCGCTTGGCGTCCGTCAGGTCGGTGAGGTTGCGGCAGAGGAAATCGCAGGCAAAATGCGTACGCTTGATTCCTGCTTCAGCGCAACGCTTGAGGACTTTTCGTCTATCAAGGATATCGGCGATATAACGGCGGGGGCGCTAGTTGAGTTCTTTAGCGACGAGAAAAACAGAAATATGTGCGAAAGACTAAAGGAGCTCGGAGTAAAATGCGAGGCTACGGCAGAGCCTAGACTCGAAACTCTTAACGGTCTTACGTTCGTCATCACGGGAACACTGCCGTCTATGACACGCGATGAGGCAGAGGCACTGATAAAGAAAAACGGAGGCAAGGTCTCCTCGTCGGTATCAAAGAAAACCTCTTACGTCGTTGCCGGTGAGGCGGCAGGCTCAAAGCTTACCAAGGCAAATGAGCTTGGCATCACGGTTATCGATGAAAACGCGCTCAGAAATATGATATAAAAAATAGAGAGGGCAGAACGGAATTTTCCGCAATGCTCTCTCTGGCTTTATTTATTGTTAAAATTATTTCAGAAGCTCATCCTCGACAACGTACGGAAGATTAATGGGCGTTACGAGATTTTTCGTAAGCTTCTCGAAAAAGTCTATGGCTCGGCCTGCATCTGCAAAGATTTCCGGCGTTTCGGCAGAGGTGACGCTGCTGTCGCTTTGCGTCATTTCAACAGAAATCAAGTATAAGGGAAGCTTCCAGCCTGCAAGATTCTTGCTTTCTCGCATAATCAATTCATATTTGTAGCTGATTCCATCCTCCTCGTACAGTTCTGTTCTGATTTTTGTGTCAACGGTCTTCTCTCTGTGTGCCATGTTATCTCCTTCTTCGTCTTAAGTTGTCAGTCAATACCGAATTAAATACGGTGGGAAGGCGTTAGCCTTATACCGTTATTGGCTGAATATATTTTAGCACATAAAAGAGATAGACGTCGTTAAGAAAGCTGCGTAAAATTAACGCATGTCGGGATATATTAAACGCAGTTTATTGCAAAATTTGACTTTTTACCGACATAATCGCAGTAGCAGCGAAAAAAAGAAAGCAAAACTTACGGTATTATTTGCAGAATAATGGAAAAAATGACATAAAAATTCACGTAAAATTGTCAAAAATATGTGTTTTTTGCGTTTTTGACTGCCTGATGGCAATTTTCGCAATTATATGTCGCAAAGGGTTATTTCCGCCTCGGTATTGATTTTTCCGTCCGCACGCAACGTGCGGAAATAGAATATCCCGTCATTTTCCGCTCTTTGCACGGTCAGTACTTCACCCATCGGAGCTTCATTTATATAGCTGATAGTCATTTCTCTTATCCGCTTATTCGCGAGAGGAAGGAAATCGGAGTATACGTCGGGATACCTCGTATTATTCATATGAAGATTTTGGTCTGTATCGCCGTATCCAACGGTATACGAGCCTACGGTTTGTATATCGGCAGGAATAACGATTCTTGTGAGAGGGATATCGAGCGCATCATAGGTTGCAAGACCGAGCTCGAAATCGTTTACCCTTACAAGTGCGTGAGTTTCGGTGTCGACAAGCGCCCATACAGATACGGCACGACCGATGGTAAGTCCGTCCTTTTCAAGCTTATAGCAACGCAGAAAGCTGTATCCGCGGCTGTTAGAGGGGAAGGTGATTGCGTTCAGGGGTTGATATGCCCTCACAGTGTCCGTAAATTCCATTTTGATTTTGCTGAGAATAAAAACACGTTTTTGCATTTTCAGCTTTTCGTATGACATACCGCTTTCCGTGAGCTGTGTTTGCGCCGCACCTTGCATATATTTCATAAGGGAGGATGCCCTTGCCACGCCGTTGAAATCAACGTCGTGTATGTCTACCGTGATATGTGTTCTGAAATCCTGCACGTCAAATTCTCCTTGTTTTACGTTACATTTTTATATTAATGCCTGGCAACCTATAAGTCAACACTTTTTTTATAAAGAATTTGTAAAAAAACATAATAAAGGTGGACAAGCAAAAACATTTATGCTAAAATAAAGGCAATAGTGAGTAGCAAATACTGTTAAATTCATTGGCGGCAGGTGATTTTTATGAAGATAAGATTTAATGAAAACGAAGAGGTCGTAAATACCGTAAAAGAGGGGCTTAAACGCACCGGCGGATACTGCCCGTGCAGAATTTCGCGCACGGAAGATTTTAAATGCATGTGTAAGGAATTCCGCGAGCAAATAGCTGACCCCAATTTCGAGGGTTATTGCCATTGTCTGCTTTACTACAAAGAAAAATGATAGGATAGCGCCGATTTTCCAAACGGAGAGTCGGCGGTCTTTTTTTATATTTCTGTCGCGCTGCGGCGACAGGTGGCATAAGCGATGGGATTTTGTCATAACTTTTGGATAAGTTAACCCCCATATTCCTTGAATATTACGAATATGAATGTTAAAATGTAATGGAAATATTTGGAATTTTGGGGTGAAGTATGAAGAGGTTTTTTCAGTTTTTTCTGCTGACGATTGCGCTTGTTACACTTTTTTCCATAGTTACGGATGCGAGTGAGGGAGAGGTGCGGGAATACATAATTACAAAGGATGCGGATGAGTACGTGCTTTCTGCATATTCCGGCGACTCAAACGTACCGCTTGTACGCAGTGTAAGCTTTGATGCTATAAGCTCATATATCTCAGCGCTTGACGGTGCGGAAGTCGTTTTTGGCGGAGTTGAGATTTCGGAGAGCATAGAAATATACGGCAGCGGCTGTAGGCTGTCCGGCTCGCTGATTATGACAGGCGGGGCCGGAATTACATTAAATGCCGACCGAGTTGAAATAAAAGGAATGTCCCTTGAGAGCTTTGGCGGAGGAATCAGAATAAAAAGGGGTACTTTGAATTTCTACGACTCCGAAATATATTCCCACGGTGCGAGAGCTGTCGTTATTGACTATTCTGCCGCTGCTGAATTTTTCATGCACAGCGGGGAAATACGTGTTGTCGAGGCAAGCGAAGCAATTTGGGCAGAGAAGGGGTGCGTAACCGTTACGGGCGGCAAAATAAGCTGTCAGGACGGTGCGGCAATAGCAACGTCATCAACTCTTACGCTATCGGGTACTCCTGAAATTGTCGGTGCTGACATTGACGTAATCGCGTCATCGCCCATAACGCTTTCTGACAAAGGCGTGGAATTTGCGGGAAGGCTTGACGTAAAATATCTCGAGTCCTTTTCAAAGGGAAGCATAAAATGCGTCTTTTATTCTGCAAGCGAGAGCTCAATATCGCAAATTAAGCTTTACGACGCTGATGCGAGCGAGATGAGAGTCGTATATTTTGACAGCTACAGTCAAATAGATGAAAAGAATTTTGCCGCGGTATATCTGCCGTACACGGCTAAATTTTACTCTGACGGAATTCTTATATCTACGGCTGAAATTACAAGCGGTATGACGCTTGAATGTCAAAATCCGCCCGATAAATCCGGATATGAATTTTTAGGCTGGTATGACAGTGGCGACAATATATACGACTTTGCCGAGGAAATAAGGAGTGATATTGTATTAAACGCGAGGTACAGACTTTTGCCGCCCACCTTTGCGCTCTCCTCCATTGAGTTTACGTATGACGGCATGGAGCGGGAATTTGGATTATGCGATATTTCGCATCCGCTGCTTGAAGGCGGAATCCTAAACTTCCTTTGGTACAGAAACGGAGTTTTCATCTCGGATGGCGGACCGACTCTTAAAGCTAAGACGGTTTCGGACAGTGATACGTATACCTGCACGCTCACGTTCACCACAGGTACGGATACCGTAAGTGTAACAACACCCGAAATTTCCGTGAGAGTTAATAAGGCGAATGTAAGTCTGCCCTCGGTCACTTCAAAGGTATATACCGGAGAATATCAGTCCCCTGATATTTATTCCACTAAAATTTACACGGTATCGCTCTCAGGCGGAGTTTTGGTAGGTGTATACCCCGTAAAGCTCACGTTGACTGATTCCGAAAATTACGAGTTCGTCGGTGGCGGTGACGTCGCATATCTTAACTTCGAAATTAAGAAAAGCGACAACTTTTTTACCGATGGATTATCGGTTTCAGACGTATACGAGGGGGTACTACCGCGACCAATGGCCACGTCCCGTTTCGGTGAGGTGAAATACCTGTATTCAACCGCATCCGACGGCGTATATACCGATGAAATTCCAAAAGCGGCGGGCGAATATTTTTGCATAGCCGTTGCGGACGGAAGCGAAAACTACGGCCCTCTTCGCTCAGAGCCTATGAAATTCAAGGTAATAGCGGAGGAGATTGTGGGCATATCGATAGCAACTCTGCCCGAAAAGGTTAAGTACAAATCATTTGAAACGTTTATACCCGACGGGCTTACGTTTTCAATAACCTATAACAGCAAACGAAGCGAGATAATAGATGGCGGCGACGTACTGTTCAGATATCAGAGCGCCCCTAATTTCAGATTCGGCGACAATGCAATAATTGCATCATACCGCGGTGCTGCAATAGCGGTGCCTGTCAGTGTGGAAAAAGCGGAATATGATATTTCCGGTATAATTTTCAAGGATAGCTCGGTCATATATGACGGGTCTATCAAAAGCATAGATTACCATGGCGTGCTTCCAATGGGACTCGACGGTATTCCGCTTGAGGCGAAGACTGCGGGAGGAGGTAAAAACGTCGGCAGCTATAAGGTGACTCTTTCGTTTTGCACTTCAAGCAAGGAGTATAAAATACCCGAAAGCATTAATGCCGTGCTAACCGTTATGCCTTATGAAGCTGTGGCTGTCTTTACTCGGCTTGACTTTGTATATGACGGTTTGCCGAAGTGTCCTGAGGCATACTATACCGATATTTACGGAAGAAGGGTTCCTCTTATTGTTTCGGGTGCACGCTCATATGCAGGTGAGTATGTTGCAGAGGCGACGGCAGAGGATGAAAATTACAAAATATTGAATTCTGTTGCCGTCTTT
Source organism: Eubacteriales bacterium (assembly GCA_045614425.1). GTDB lineage: Bacteria > Bacillota > Clostridia > Oscillospirales > CAG-272 > UBA1740. Next base: position 14,153 of record JAZLCX010000009.1, read on the forward strand.
AAAATTGCCAAGGCAAATTACGATTTTTCGGGAGTTGCTTGGAGTAATGGCAAATTTACCTATGACGGAGAGACAAAAGGCGTCAGTATATCGGGACTGCCAATCGGCGTCAGTGTTGTAGGCTATGCGGATAACACCGCAAGGGACGCAGGAAAATATACCGCACGGGCAGTGTTTATATACGATGAAAAAAATTATAATCCCCCACCTGATATAACGTACGAATGGGAAATTTTTCGTGCCGAATACGACCAAAGTAGCTTTTCCTTTAATGATGCGACGTACGTTTACGACGGTAATATGCATCTGCCTGAATTTTTCGGTGAAATGCCCATGGGCGCTGACGGTGTATATCTTGAATATTCCTTTTGCACGGGTGCAACACACGTAGCAGAGGGAAGAGTGTTGGTTGAGATAAAATTTCATACCGAGAGCAAAAATTATAGTACACCCGAAAGCATATACAGATACGTTGAAATAACGCCTGCCGAAATAGTTGTAAGCTGGTCGGGGATTGAGTTCGTGTATGATACCGGAGAGCATTTGCCAAGGGCGGAGGCGTCAGAATGCGAGGTAAAGGTGTTCGGCGCAAAAAAAGACGCAGGCAACTATACGGCCACTGCGGTCTCGCTTAATACCGATTACCGCGTGATAAACGATAAGGTGGATTTTGTTATTAAAAAGGCTCGAAATTTATGGACACGTCCCCTCAGCGTATCGGATATTTTTGAAGGTCGGAATATAGAGCCGTATGCACAATGCATTGCCGGTGAGGTTGAATACGTCTATTATGACGATATGTCAAATGAGCCGCTGAGTGCTCCTCCAAGCTTGCCCGGCAAGTATTATGTATTGGCGAAAAGCGATGGAAACAATAATTATTCGGAAATAATATCGGGAAGAGTGCAGTTTGAGATAATAGCGGTAGTTCCCGTATCTATGAATCTTACAATGCATAAGACCGAGTTTTCGGCATTCGAAAAAATATTGCCGACGGATTTCACAGTTACCTTCGAGAATAATGACGGCACTGTAACATCAGCGGATACGAGTCTTTTTAATATCTCTTATTCCTCTGGCGAGTCTTTTCGCTATAAGGATATGCATGCGGTTATTTCCTACCTCGGATTTTCCGAGAGAATAACCGTGTCGGTCAAAAAAGCGGATTACGATATGACTTCTGTACGCTGGAGCGCGGAGAGCTTCGTATATGACGGTGAGGAGAAGCGAGTGACGCTTATCGGATTGCCGGAGGGTGTAACTGTCGGAGAATACGTCGGTGCTTCGGCTGTTTTTGCGGGCAGCTACAGGGCATCCGCAACACTCGTATACGATACGGAAAACTACAATCTACCACGTATAGAGGACGTAATATTTGTTATAAACAAAAGGAAAATAGACCTGCCGAATATTCCGCTGCTTATCTATAACGGCAAGGAGCAGAGCCCGTGTGTGCCTTCTTCGGAATTATATACTGCGGAATATGAAGGCGCTACTTACAGAGGTTTGTATCCCGTTGTAATTAAGCTTACGGACAAGGCTAATTACACATTCTCGGATATGAGCGATACCGCTGTGATTTATTATGAAATCGCTCCGACACGGCTGACCGTAACTCTTTCCGACGTAGATAAATATTTGCTTTCAGGTTATCCGAAGCCCGATTACACGGTTACGGAGGGCGAGATTTTTTCGGGGGATAGCTTAGAGCTTGAATTCACATACACCGACGGAGCTGTCGGCTGTATTTCTGAAAACCCGAATTACGAAATAACCGTTATCACGGGAAGGGTTATAAAGCACCGTACAGTTTCACCCGACGGTCTATTCTGGATATTCCTCGTATTTCTCTCGCTTGTTGCACTTTCGCTTATTTTATACGTTATCATATCGAGGCGCGAGCGAATTTTTCAGTATATATCTCTTGTGAAGTGCCGTATTTCGCCGACAGTAAACAGAGAGTCGGAAGAAGGAGAAGAAAACGAAGTAAAAGACGTAGATGATGATTCATCGGAAGGAAATAGCGACACAAATCTCGACGCAGGCTTATCCGTTGATGTCGAGAGGGCTGATAGCCTCATTACAGATTCACTTGCAAAGGAGCTTGTTCGCAAAGAAGATATAAAGATAGAAACCGACGGAACGAAGAAGGGCATTATAAACGTTGATACACTGAGCCGGAGCTTTAACTCAGGTGACAGCGTTGATGTAAACAAATTGAAGGAAATGAGTCTTGTGCCGTACGATACCGCGTATATCAAGGTGCTTGCTCGGGGAATGATAGATAAGCCGCTTAAGGTATATGCAAACGATTTCAGCCTTTCTGCAGTCAAAATGATAGCACTAACAGGAGGAGAAGCGGTACGTGTAATCACCGTAAAGAAAAAAGAGAAGAAATGAGAAAAATGGTGAAAGCTCTTGAAAAAACTGATTTTTAGTGCTATAATTATGCTACTGGATTTTCCCGGAGGTTGTTATGCAAAACAGAACACTTTCAGTTGATATACGAAAGCTCACCTATCTTGCAATGCTGACGGCTCTCGTCGTCGTGCTTCAATTTGCAGGAAGCTTTATAAGATTTGGTACATTTTCGATTTCGCTTGTGCTTGTCCCTATAGTTGTAGGTGCAGCAATATGCGGTTCGCTCTCGGGCGCGTGGCTTGGTCTCGTTTTCGGAATTATAGTATTGGTATCGGGCGATGCGGCGCCGTTCTTGGCGATTGATCCCTTTGGAACGGTTGTAACCGTTATTTTGAAGGGTACTCTCGCGGGACTTGTGTCGGGGCTTGTTTATAAGCTCTTTGAAAATAAGAACAAGTACGTTGCGGTATTTTCCTCAGCAATAGTGTGCCCGATAGTAAATACGGGAATATTCCTTCTTGGATGTCTTGTTTTCTTTATGGACACTATTTCCGAATGGGCTGCCGGTCTGGGATTTGCAAGCGCGGGTGAATATATGATTTTGGGTCTTGCCGGCGGAAACTTTCTTTTTGAGCTTTTAATCAATATATGTCTCGGCCCTATTATCGTAACGCTTATCAATCTTGCTCCGAAGCTTGCAAATAAAAGAAAATAATTTTTCAGGGCCGCCTTGATTTAAATTAAGAGCGGCCCCGTTTTTTTGAGGTTATATGATAGACTTTATCTATAAAAGCAAAAATCTTCTCGTAGTATATAAACCGCCATTGATTCCTTCTCAGTCCGACCTGACTGGCGACGGTGATGCGTTGACGATGGCAAAAAGCAAGCTTTCGACACTTGGCGAGCCGTCGGATTTATGGCTCGTGCACCGACTTGACAGGGTGGTGGGAGGACTTCTCGTTTTTGCCAGAAACAAAAGCACCGCAGCTAAGCTTTCCGAAATGGTTGGCGGTCGCGGAATCGAAAAGGAGTATCTTGCCGTAGTTGAGGGGCAGGTCGAGGGCGGAGTTCTTAGGGATTATATTTTCAAAGACAGCAAAACGTCAAAGGCGTTCGCTGTATCCTCTTCACGCCGCGGCGCAAAGGAAGCAAGTCTTGAATATACGCCTATCGCCGAGTGCGAAACCGAAAAGGGAATATACACACTGATTCGTGTAAAGCTCCATACCGGGCGCTTTCATCAAATCAGAGTGCAGTTTGCCTCCAGAGGGCACTCTCTTGTCGGTGACGGAAAATACGGCAGCCGTGACAATAAGGCAAAGCTACCCGCGCTTTTTGCGACAAGACTCTCATTTGCGGTAAATGACGAAAGGGTTTACGCGAGAATGCTTCCCGATATAAACGCATACCCTTGGTCACTTTTTGAGGGAAGTATAAAATAAAAGTCTCCTCGGCAAGAGGAGACTTGAAAATTAATCTTTAACGTCAAGATTAAGGACAATCTGTGCTTTTGTGGGCTTGCTCTTAGTGAGCTTTACACCTGCGGTTTCAAGCATTTTGCGTGACGCCTTGGTGAGAGGTGTGTCCTTGTATTTGTCTGAAAGGTATATAACCTCACGTATTCCCGATTGGATAATTGCCTTTGCACATTCGTTGCAGGGGAAGAGTGCTACGTAAAGCTTTGAGCCCGCAAGTGATTTTCCGCGGGTGTTGAGGATCGCGTTAAGCTCCGCGTGAACTACGTAGGGGTATTTTGTTTCGGTTGCCTCACCGTTTCTGCCCCAAGGGAACTCGTCGTCCGAGCAACCGAGAGGGAAGCCGTTATATCCCGTGGAGAGTATTCTGTTTTGCTCGTCAACTATGCAAGCGCCGACCTGCGTGTTAGGGTCCTTCGACCTCTCCGCCGCAAGGAGAGCAACTCCCATAAAATAATCGTCCCAGCTTATGTATTCGCGCCTTTTCTCGTTCATAACAAAAACCTCAAGCATTAATATACATAGTTAAGTATATCACATAAATCAGTCGCTGTCAACCAAATTTTAGAAAGGAGATTTACGTATGGACTTATCCTACCGTAGATGCGAGCTTTGCGCACGCAGATGCCTTGCCGACCGCGAGAGCGGAGAGCGAGGACTGTGCCGCATGGGCAGTGACGCCGTGATTGCCAGGGCAGCCCTTCATATGTGGGAAGAGCCTGTAATCTCCGGAGATGGCGGATCGGGCACAGTATTCTTTTCGGGCTGTTCTCTAGGGTGTGTATTTTGTCAGAATAGGGAAATTTCACGAGGGGCTGTCGGAAAGACGGTTAGCGAGACGCGCCTTACCGAAATAATGCTGGAGCTTCGGGACAAAGGGGCGCATAATATAAATTTAGTTACCCCGACTCATTTTGTACCTACGATTATACGCGCCGTAAAAAAAGCAAAATCATCGGGACTCAATATACCTATAGTCTATAATACGTCTTCGTACGATACCGTAGAAACAATAAGAAGTCTTGACGGAACCGTGGATATATATCTTCCGGATTTTAAGTATTATCTTCCGAGAACTGCTGAGTTGCTTTCGGGCGCTAATGACTATCCGGAGGTGGCAAAATCGGCAATTGCCGAAATGGTAAGACAAAAGGGATGCGCCGTTATAGAAGACGGTATTATGAAATCGGGCGTCATAGTCAGGATTCTTCTTTTGCCGTCGCACGTAGCCGAGGCGAAGCTTATACTTAAATATCTTCACGAATCCTACGGCGACAAGATCTATATAAGCCTTATGAATCAGTATACTCCTATGTCGGATATGAAGCCGCCGCTTAACAGAAGAGTTACCCGCGCCGAGTATCACGAGTTCACCGAATATGCCGAAAGAATCGGCGTCAATCTCGGATTTATTCAGGATTTCGGTACGGCGGAGGAGAGCTTTATTCCGCTGTTTGATAATACCGGTGTATAGGCAAGATAAAAAACGCAGAGCCAATTCATCTGTCACGGGCTCTGCGTTTTTATTTATTCTATGGGAAGTATTACGGTAAACATAGTCTTTCGGTTCTTGCTTCGCACCAAGATATCACCGCCGTGGAGCGTGACTATGTGCTTTACTATTGAAAGACCTACACCGTAGCCCTCCGTTGAATGAGATTTATCGCACTGATGGAATTTGTTGAAAATTGCCTCTTTTTCGGATTCGGGAATTTCGGGTCCGTAGTTTTCTATACTTACGTAGAGCTGCTCGAAGAGCTTTTCTGCCGTTATTGTTATTTCTTTTCCTTCGTCCGAGAACTTGATGGCGTTATCGATTAAATTCACCCATACGTGCTTTAACATATCCATATTTGCCGAGATTGTGAATTCATCGATTTCAAGGTTCGGTATAAGTCCTTTTTTCTCCCACTTTCTCTCAAGCAGCAAAAATGAGTCTCGGATTTGCTCTGAAACGTTAAAGCGCGTTTTGTTCGTGAGTATTCCCTGAGCCTCGACCTTTGAGAGATAGAGGGCGTTTGACGTCATTTCGGTAAGTCGGTGTGCTTCCTCCTCAATGACCGAAAGGTACTGAAGCTTCTTTTCCGTAGAGAGATTTTCCGAGCGCAAAAGCGGTAGCAGACCGCTTATTGAAACTATCGGCGTTTTGATTTCGTGCGAGAAGGTGTTTACAAAGTCCGAGCGTAAAATTTCTGTATTTTCAAGCTCCTTTGCAAGCGTATTGAAGCTGTT
>JAZLCX010000010.1:0-32543 GCA_045614425.1 Eubacteriales bacterium
TAAAGACATTCATTCCGACCTTAGGAAGAAAGTCTATTACATCAAGCATACTCTGTTGGAATTCCGCACCCTCATTGCAAAGTCCGCGGTAACGGCAGGAGGGCTTGAATCTGTACTTAACGGGAACTATATCTTTCATGGAATATATTCGCCGTCAACGCCGGGCATAAGCCAACGGCAATCGTTCTGACGAAGGTATTCGTAAACCGCAAGAAGAACGCTCCGCGGGTTGCTTCCCGCAATTATACCGCCCGTCGTATCGGTATCTATGTAAAGGATATCGTCAAGCTCGGTATCGTCAGCATCGGATACGTCAAGACCGAAGTCCTGCATAAGTCCGAGACGGAATCCGTCCTTTGCATCGGGGTCATACTTTATTACGACGTCGCCGCACTCGGGCATCATCATTCTGAGGTACTTTTTAAGCTCCTCTGCCGCATAGTCAACAGGGCTGCAGGATGAAATTTTATTGATTTTCAACATTTGCGCGCTCCTATAAATTGTTGTATAACAACATTCTATAACAACCGCTTTAAAAAGTCAATACAGTATTTTGATAAATACTGATTATTTTTATTTGTAGTGGTCAAAAACGAAAAAACGCCCGAAAATCGAGCGTTTTTTCTATCATAAATTTATCAGAACGGAATAAAGAATTTGCAAAGGAATAGTACTGAAAGTACCATTGTAAGCCAAGAAACGTCCTTCCACTGTCCACGGCAAACCTTAATAAGGCTGTACATAACGAGTCCGAGACCGATACCGCTTCCGATTGAACTTGTGATAGGCATTGCAATAAGCATTACAACTACCGGAACGGTATTTGCCGCATCGGTATAATCAAGTTCTTTAAGTGAGCTTATCATAAGCGCACCAACGTATACGAGCGCTGCAGATGTCGCAGGAGCGGGGATGATAGCTGCAATCGGCGAAATAAACATACAAGCAAGGAAGAGGAAGCCCGTAACAACAGATGTCAGTCCCGTTCTTCCGCCGGCTTTAACTCCAGATGCCGATTCAACGAATGTGGTAATGGTAGATGTACCGGTAGCAGCACCTACGCATGTGCCGACAGCGTCTGTAAGGAGGCACTTACCAACCTCGGGAATGTTGCCGTTCTCGTCAAGCGTGTCAGCAGACTTGCAAGTACCGTAAAGAGTACCGATGGTATCAAACATATCAACCATGCAGAAGGTAAGGATAGTCATTATAGCCGTAAAGTATCCAAGCTCAAAGAGGAGCGAAAAATCAAACTTGAAGAGTGTGAGATCCGCCATATCACCAAAAGGAGGAACCCAACTTGCATCTGCCAAGCCCGCAAAGGGATTATTGCCGCTGTAAATCCAAATTGCAGGCCAATAGAACATAGATGCTCCAATAACACCGAGAAGAATGGCTCCGTTAACCTTTTTGTGAGCAAGCACAGATATGAGTACAAGACCTACTATGAGAGTTATTACGTGAATAACCATAGTTCCGTAAAGTCCTATCTCCTTCATATCAGAAGCTCCTTGACCAAAGAAACCTGAAAGCATAAAGTGTGAATCAAAGTTTGAGTCAAGAATAGTGTCGTTTGAACCAAGACCGATATTTACGAGCATAAGGCCGATACCGCCGGAAATACCGAGACGAACGCTGCCGGGAATCGCATCAACAATCTTCTCTCTGATTTTGAAGAGAGAAAGTATAAGGAATATAATTCCCTCTACGAGGATGATGGCAAGACCCGCCTGTACACCCTCTATGTAAGTAACACCGGCTGCTCCTGCAATTCCGCCGCACACAACAGCAAAATACGAGTTAAGGCCCATACCGGACGAGAGCGCAAATGGCTGATTAGCAAAAACTCCCATCATAATGGTAGCTACACCGGAAGAAAGCACGGTTGCAAGGAAAATTGCATTCCAAAGCTCAGGACCGCCTTTGGAACCGAACTCGGTAATCAAGTTGGGGTTGAGCGCGATGATGTATGCCATCGTAAGAAACGTAGTTACGCCCGCAACAACTTCCGTTCTTAAGGTTGAACCGTTCTCTTTTACTTTGAAGAACTTTTCAATCTTTTTTAGTAAAGCTGACATAAATTTTCTCCTTTTTTTATTTTTCGTTACCAAAACGCCAAGATGACATTCTAATACTCTTCTATTCTAAAGCAATTTACTGTTTTTTACAATTCGCAATTGTTACAAAAAAATAGACAAATTATTAGCAAATTTGACACCGAGCGTTTTTTGACGACAAAAGAATGACGAAAAAATATGCTTTTTCATAGAATGTTACAAAGGGGATTTTTGAAAATTCCTTAATTTGCCTGTTTAAGATAAAGGCGGATTTGGCAAAAATAAGAACAAGAATAGCAAAGGAGAGGAAAGCAATTTCTTGGGATTTAAAAATGAACATACGACGCGGTGATATTTACTACGCTGACCTGAGCCCTGTTGTTGGAAGCGAGCAAGGCGGACTGCGGCCGGTCCTTATAGTACAAAATGACGTTGGCAACAAGCACAGCCCCACCGTAATCGCGGCAGCTATTACATCTAAAATGGGAAAGGCTAAGCTTCCAACCCACATAGATATTCCCGGTGTAGAGGCAGGACTTGCAAAGGACAGCGTAATCCTGCTTGAACAGGTCAGGACGATTGACAAAAAAAGACTGAAGGAAAAAATGGGCCATCTCGATGAGGGCACTATGAATAACGTGAATAATGCAATACAGGTAAGCTTTGGACTTGTCCGTGAATAGCTGAGCAACAGTGAATACTCTTAACCGATAGCTGACACATTAGGCTATCGGTTTTCTATTGGAATAAAAGCGACGCTCCACTCATAATATGGTATAAAAAGATACGGAAAAGAAGGAAAAAGCTATGACGCGATACATGCCGGAAGGAAATCTTATTTCAACCTTTGAAAACCACGAGCTGACCTCAAGTTACAAGGGGCTGGAAAAAGCTCTTGAAAGGCAAATAATTCTCGAAGCGCCTGCGGTTATGTGCGACCACAACTTTAACCTGCACGTTTCCTTTGGAAACAGGCTTCGCGGAATAATTCCAAGAGACGAGGTACAGTATTCACATAAGGAACAAACAAAGGATATAGCAATTCTCACAAGAGTTGGAAAGCCGGTGTGCTTTAAGGTTCTCGGGTTTGAAAGAGATGGTGCAGGAGATACGGTAGCAATACTTTCAAGGCGAAGTGCACAGCGCGAATGTATGCTAAACTACATTGAAACACTCATGCCCGGCGATATAATACCTGCAAAGATTACTCATCTTGAAAATTTCGGTGCGTTCGTCGATATAGGCTGCGGAATCATTTCGCTTCTTTCAATAGATTCGATTTCGGTTTCCCGCATCGCACACCCGTCGGCAAGAGTTTCGGTGGGAGATTCTGTGTTCACAGTTGTAAAAAGCATTGACGAAGCAGGCAGAATATACGTTTCCGAGCGAGAACTGCTCGGAAGCTGGGAGGAAAATGCCGCACTTTTCACCGAGGGTCAAACCGTCCGCGGTATAATACGGAGTGTCGAAAATTACGGAGTGTTTGTAGAGCTTAAGCCCAATCTTGCGGGACTTGCGGAATACCGAGATGACGTTTTCGCGGGGCAGACCGCGGCGGTGTACATAAAAAGCATCATCCCCGAAAAGATGAAAATTAAGCTGATTATAATCGATGCGCATGACACGCCCCCGTACCACGAGCCACTTGAATATTTCGTCGACACCGATACCGTCACACATATCGACACCTGGACCTATTCTCCGCCATCGTCAAAAAAACTAATCGAAAGCGTATTCTGAGTATCTTGATTTTTTTCTTCGGATATGGTAAAATTAACACAACCTAATTTCTGGAGAAAAGCATCATGGTATCAATAGGAAACGATTGGGACGGCCGACTCGCAGGAGAATTCGATAAAGACTATTATCTCACCCTGCGAGAATTTTTAAAAAGCGAATATTCCGCACACAAGATATATCCGCCGATGTACGACATATTCAACGCGCTGAGATACACTTCGTACAGAAGTACAAAAGTCGTAATTCTCGGTCAGGACCCTTACCACGGCTACGGTCAAGCGCACGGTCTTTGCTTTTCCGTAAAAGAAGGAGTTCAACACCCGCCGTCGCTTCAAAACATATTCAAGGAACTTAAAAACGAGCTTGGAATAGAACCTCCGAAAAGCGGTGAGCTGACCGGATGGGCAAGACAAGGCGTGCTTCTTCTCAACACCACTCTTACCGTCCGCGAGGGCGCTCCACAGAGCCATAAGGGACGGGGATGGGAAATTCTCACCGACAGAATAATTAAAGAAATCAATGAAAAAGAAACACCGGTCGTTTTCATGCTTTGGGGCGGAAATGCCAGAGCGAAAAAATCTCTGATTACCAACAAAACTCATCTAATTTTAGAGTGTGCGCACCCGAGTCCGCTGTCGGCATGGAACGGCTTTTTCGGTTCAAACCACTTCATAAAAGCAAATGAATTCTTGGAAACAAACGGCGAAAAAGCAATTGATTGGTCGCAAATAAACAAATAAAAAACGCACCTCAGGGTGCGTTTTTTATTATCCAAACGTAAACAAATGTTTACACAAACGACGAAATCAAAAAGTAAGAAACAACGGCAATACCAAGCAGAATTCGATACACGCCAAAGGGGATGAAGCTGTGACGCTTAACGAAATCCATAAGAAATTTTATCGTAAGCATTGATATCACGAACGAGACCGCCATCGCAACCAGAAGCAGTGCTATCTCGAAGCCCGAGACCGCAGCGCCACCGGCAATAAATTTAACGACCTTAAGAAGCGATGCGCCGAGCATTACGGGGATCGCCATAAAAAATGAAAATTCCGCGCTGGCAACACGCGACACACCGGACAGCATTCCGCCGATGATCGTAGAGCCGGAACGGGACGTGCCGGGTATCAGTGCGAGCACCTGAAACGCGCCCATAATAAGCGCATCCTTGTAGGTCAAATCGCTGACGTCGTTTATTCTGTACTCCCTCTCGTCGCGGCATTTCTCTATTACTATAAACGCTACGCCGTAAACTATAAGGGCTGCCGAAACCACTACGTAATTATAAAAATGCTCGTCAAGAAAATCGTCAAGGAGAAGTCCGAGTACTGCGGCGGGCAAAACTCCGACTATAACCTTTGCCCAAAGTGTAAGCGTGGCGCTTCTTTCTTCCTTACTCTTTTTCTTCGAGAAGGGATTAAGCCTGTTCCAGAAAAATATCGGTACTGCGGCTATTGCACCCAGCTGTATTACAACCAGGAAAAGCTCCAGAAAATCTTCCGATACACGAAGACTCACAAACTCGTCAACGAGTATCATGTGTCCTGTGGAGCTCACGGGAAGCCATTCGGTTATTCCCTCTACAATTCCGAGGAAAACAGCCTTCAATATCTCAAAAAACTCTTTCATGCCGTATATCCTTTCACGCGAGTCTGATTATATCGCCCGCTTTTACCTCAAAAGGCACTTTCATATAAAAATTCATGTATGGATGAGGAGCGGACGGAATAGTATTGCCGTTCTCATCGGTAAGCCCCTCTGCAACGAGCGGTACACCGACCTTGCCCGGTGTCAAAAGCTCGATTTTATCACCCTCGGAAATCTTGTTCCGTTGAGTAAAGAGCGCGATTCCCTTTTCTTTATCATACGATACTGCCATAGCAAGATATGCCTTATCCTTGATATATCCGCATATAGCCGACGTATTGGCATCAACGTGAGAATCCGAAAAATAATATCCCGTAGCATAATCTCTGTGGCTCACCGATTCAAGCTCGGAATACCACGCGGGATTGTATTCGTATTCGCCCGAAAAGTAAGAATCAAGCGCCATCTTATAGGTATTCGTAACAACGGCGGTATAATACGCCGACTTCATTCTTCCCTCTATTTTAAAGGAATTTATGCCCGCCTCGACAAGCTCGGGTATATGCTCTATCGTACAGGTATCACGGCTTGCCATAATAAAGGTTTCGCCGTTAATTTCTTCAATGGGCATAGCGGCATCCGGGCGCTTTTCCTCGTATATCTCATATCCTCTTACGGTATAATTCCAGCGGCAAGGCTGGGCGCACATACCGCGGTTAGCATCTCTGCCGACTATATGCCCCGACAAAAGACAGCGTCCGCTGTATGAAATACACATAGAGCCGTGAACGAAGCATTCAAGCTCCAGCTCCTCCGGAACGTTTTTCCGTATTTCCTTTATTTCCGCGAGCGTAAGCTCTCTTGCGAGAACTACGCGCTTTGCACCGAGCTCGTACCAAGCTTTGCAATCCGCCGAGCTTACCGAATTTGCCTGAGTGGATATATGAATATCGGTATTTGGAAGGATTTTCGACGCGAGCATAAAAACGCCTATATCTGCGATTATAAGAGCATCAATCGGTATATCCTTCAGGTCGCCGAGATATTTTTCAAGGATCGGATATTCGTTCTCGCGCGGCATTGTGTTGACCGTCAGATAAACCTTAACGCCACGCTCGTGAGCGTATTCAACAGCACAGCGAAGCTCGTCGAGCGAAAAATTATCTGCCGCAGCACGCATTCCGAAAATCTGACCGGACAGATATACCGCATCCGCACCGTAAAGTATGGCAGCGCGCATTTTTTCAAAGTTTCCCGCGGGGGATAAAATTTCAGGTCGTTTCATTTTTTCTTCCCTAATCTTTTCAAACTAACGTTCTATCAACAATATTACCATAAAAGCCGAGTTCAGTCAATAGGCACTGCTATCAGGTTTAATTCCCACGCAGGAATTGACGGCAAACGGCGTATGAAAAATCTGTATTCCGGGTATTTCTCTTTTATATAAATCGGTAAAGAGAAAATATCGCGGCTACGATGGTAAAGAGAAATAAGAAGCACAGGATTCGATGCGGAAATTGTTTTCTCCGTACCGATAAGAGCCTCGTATTCAGCACCCTCAACGTCATATTTTATATAATCGGCATCTGTAACTCCGAGGCTGTCAATGGTTATGAGCTTGACATCTTGGGATTTATGCTGATAAGAGGCAGTCGAGGATACGGAGGAATTTCGGTTTCCGCTCTCAATAAACTCACCGAGGGAACACTTATTCCAAACAGCCGCATTTACAGGAATGATTTCCACCGGGGCTTGCTCGGCAAATTTTTCAAGCTTTTTGAAATTCCTTTTGTCGGGCTCTATCGCAAAAGCACGGCATAGACTCGGAAAAAACTCCATAGCCTCGCGCACGGTATCGCCGTTGTAAGCGCCCGCGTCCATCACGGTTTTAATTCTTTTAGAATTAATAATTGAGTACATTTCCGCTTTGTCGCTTACAGCGTCAAGAAGAAACGAAATTTTTCCCGTCAGGCGATAATGCAAAACCGAGGCGTAAATTTCCCGCGATTTCTCATCATCAAGCATAGCATAAACTGCTGCGATTTTATCGTAATTGGCATTGTAAAACTCTCTGTCAAAATATTCGCTTTCGTCGGATACGGGCATATCCGGAGCATACATTTCGTATTTCCCGTCCATTTCCGCAAGCATGTCTATAACGTCTTTTCGGTTTGATGCAAAGGAAAGGAGTATCACGAAATCGTCATAGGTTTCCTTAATTTCGGAAAAGCTTTTGACTCTGAATCCGCGATAACTGTGACCGCGTACAAATCCGTCCGAAGCAAAAAAATCCGAAACCGAAATTCCGTATTTGCCAAGTCTATTCAAGAGCTTATCAGCTCCATTACCCATCCCGTAAACAACGATGGGCCTCTTTTCCGCAGCAAGACGGTCCCATACATCCTCATTTATAGGATATTCGGGCAGCTCTATCTTTTTTTTCGGCATACATAATCCTTTCTTTGAGGTATTGATTTCTCAACAAAAACGTGTTACAATATCCTTATAAACTTATAAAATTGAAACGAGGTTTTTTAAAAATGAATTGCATATTCTGCTCTATTATCAAGGGAGATATCCCGTCTAAAAAGGTGTACGAGGACGAGGTGTGCTATGCCTTTTCCGACATAAACCCGCAGGCGCCCGTTCACTGCCTTGTAGTCCCGAAGCTTCACATAAGCTCCGCCAACGAAATATCATCCGAAAACGCCGAGGCTGTCGCGCACATTTTCTCGGTTATACCGAAAATCGCAAAAGAGCTCTCGCTCTCCGGCGGTTACAGAGTCATAACAAACGTGGGCGATGACGGCTGTCAGTCGGTCAAGCACCTTCATTTTCACATTCTCGGCGGCAAAAAGCTTTCCGAAAACATGGGATAAAAGATTAAAGGCAGTGCTTTATCGGCACTGCCTTTTCTGAAAAGGTATCTTTACTGAACCTTCTCCTTAACCTTAGCCGCTTTACCGACTCTGGAACGAAGATAGTAGAGCTTCGCACGGCGAACCTTCGCCTCACGGAATACTACGATCTTGTCAACGTTGGGAGAATGAATCGGGAATGTCTTTCCAACACCTACACCGTAGGAAACGCGTCTTACGGTAAAGGTCCCGGAAATTCCGCCGCCATGCTTTGCGATAACGGTTCCCTCGAACATCTGAATTCTTTGCTTCTCTCCCTCAGTGATACGAACGTAAACCTTTACGCCGTCACCAATGCCAAACTGAGGAATCTCAGTTTTAAGCTGCTCATTTACAAAAGCCTGAATCTTTTCCATTTTAGGCCCTCCTTAAACTGCGAACATTCGTGCGGAGCTACGCAGAGGACTGTTCTGAAAATACACCGAACTTTTACCCGCAGCACACAAGAATATATGCTGCCAAGCTATGCACAGTTATTGTTATGATAACATATTGCACGAAAAAAATCAATACGTTTTGTAAATTTTTTTAACTTTTTTCGTTTTTTGGAGGAATTGATTAGAAAAAACACCTGCCGTCATATAAAAATTGTCATCATAACTGTTGTATTTTTATTTTTATTATGTTAAAATATAATGAGTATATTTTTCCGAAAGGACAAAAAAGTGAACGATAACGAGATGATCGCGCAGACTGGCGAGACTCAAAAGAAAGCTCCCGCCAAGAAAAAAAGCACTTCTCTGCCGAAAAAACAGAAAAGTACCGATTCACAACAAAATACAAAAAATGCCATAGCGGACTCACCGAGCGCTCTCGATACAGAGCCCGTTACCGCCCCTGACAATGCTGAGGCTTCCGTAAGCGGCGCGAATACACTCCTTGAGCGGTTAACGCGTGATATTCCAAAAGAATCATCGGAGACGGTGCATGCTACGGTTGTCGAAGAACAAAAAGAGGATGTCCGATACGACCAAAACCGCATTCTGCCTCCTGACGAGCTTTTCGCAACGAGGGATGCGGAGCATACCGAGGCCGAGATTGAGACTGATGAGCCCTTCGAAGAAGCAGAAGAGATCATTTCCGAGGATGAGTCGGTCGATGACGACGGTCAGTACACTCTCACCGACCTTGAGCCCATCAGCGAGCGTGAATACAAATACACCGCTCCCGAAAAATACGACCCCAAAAAGCCGCGAAAAATCGACACAGTGTTCGAAATTCTTGAGTTGTTCGTTTTCACGCTGGTTGCGGTGATGATCGTTACCACATTTTTCTTTAAACACTCGGTAGTGCGCGGCGGTTCTATGGAAAATACTCTTCACGACGGCGAGCACCTTATAATCTCCGACTTCATGTACAAGCCGAAGCGTGGAGATATAATCGTATGCGAGGATAAAACCGCCCTTCTTAGTACACCGATAGTAAAACGAGTCATCGCCCTAGGCGGAGATCATATAAAGATAGAGCCGGACGGAAGAATTTACGTTAACGGCGAGCTTTTAGACGAGAGAGATTACGTTTTTATCGACCCGTACGTTGCCGACAGCTACGAATACGCCCCTCTTGACATGACCGTTCCCGAGGGAGAGCTGTTCGTAATGGGTGACCACAGAAACAACTCTGCCGACTCACGCGATTTTATACAGCTCGGCACTGTCAGCGAGGACGCCGTTCTCGGCAAGGTTCTCTTAAGATTTTATCCGTTTAGCAAATTCGGAACGGTTGACTAGGCCAGAGATCTAATTATATAAAACAAAAGGACTGTTAATATGTCTCAAAACCCTATACAATGGTTTCCGGGCCACATGGCAAAAACCCGCAAGGTCATAAAGGAGTGTCTGCCGCAGGTGGATATCGTCCTTGAGCTTCTTGACGCGCGGATACCGTACAGCTCGAAAAATCCCGAAACAGAAAAACTGATTGGATCTAAGCCAAAGCTTACGGTCCTTACAAAAGCCACTCTCGCGAATTCCAACATGAGCGCGCGATGGGCAAAATATTATGAAGATATCGGACAAAGAACGGTTATAATCGACTCTACACTCGGTATAGGAATAGATGCGCTCTCAATGACGATAAGAGAGATGCTTTCCGAGAAAATCGAGCGCTACCGCGCCAAAGGTATGGAAGGCCGTTCGCTTAAGGCTATGATAGTCGGAATTCCCAACGTAGGAAAATCCTCTCTCATCAACCGCCTTGCCGGAGCAAAAAAGGCGAAGGTTGAAAACCGCCCCGGCGTTACCCTTGCAAAGCAGTGGGTTCCCACTGAGATAGGTATTGACCTTCTTGATATGCCGGGAGTTCTCTGGCCCAAGTTCGAGGACAGCACGGTCGGTGAAAATCTCGCTATGACCGGAGCCATAAGAGATGCTATACTCGATACCGAAGAGGTTGCAATGCTCCTTGCGGCAAGGCTTATGAAATGCGCGCCCAAAGAGTTTATGTCAAGGTACAAGCTCACCGAGGACGAGGTCGCGGGACTTGATGCCTATGACCTTTTCAGGCTTGTCGGAAAAAAGCGCGGATTTCTTATGGCGGGCGGAGAAATAAACCACAAAAGAACGGCTGAAATGCTTCTTGAGGAATTCCGCTCGGCAAAGATAGGCAGAATTACTCTCGAAGAGCCGAGATGACGGAGGAATAATGCCTACATACGAATTTGAGGATGAAAAATACGCCGTCGGTTATACTGCCGTCTGTGGCTGTGACGAAGCAGGACGAGGTCCGCTCTGCGGTCCTGTCGTTGCCGCTGCGGTTATTCTTCCGCGCGGACTTATTATAGAAGGTCTTAACGACTCCAAAAAGCTCAGCGAAAAAAAGCGAGAGGCTCTTTATGACATCATAAAGGAAAAGGCACTCGCCTACGCTATTGCCGAGGCAACTCCCAGGGAAATAGATGAAATCAACATTCTTAACGCATCCATGCTTGCTATGAGAAGAGCCGTAGACGCCCTTCCCGTAAAAGCGGATTTCGCCCTTATTGACGGCAACTGCTCACGCGGTTTTGAAATTCCCACAGAGACCGTAGTAAAGGGCGATGCAAAAAGCTACTCAATAGCAGCGGCATCTATTCTTGCAAAGGTAACCCGTGACCGCGGATGCATAGAGCTTGACCGCGAATACCCGGAATACAATATTGCAAAGCATAAGGGATATCCCACAAAGGAGCATATGGATGCCGTGAAAAAGTACGGCCCCTCGCCTATACACAGACGCTCTTTTTTGAAATTTCTTGACAAATGAAAATACTTGACCTTTTAACGCCGAAAAGATTAAAAGGCAACAAAGGCGAAGCTATTGCAGCCCGCCATATCAAGAAAGAGGGCTATAAAATACTCGCGAAAAACTACGTTGCGCTTAACCACGAAATCGATATAATTGCGGAAAACCGAGACACGGTGATATTCGTTGAGGTAAAGACACGGACGGTTGGAAAGGAAAACCCGAACGAGCCGCGCCCCGCATCAGCGGTAACTCCCGAAAAGCAAAGAAAAATCATTTCTGTCGCAAAATATTATATTGGCGAGGCGCGTTTAAAGAAACGTGTCCGTCTCGATATTGTCGAGGTTTATATCACAAAAGAAGGTAAAAAGCACAAGGTAGTACACATAGAAAACGCATTTAACTCCAACACAGCATACACGAGAAAGGCAAAGATATAAAAATGAATTACGTTAGCACAAGAGGAATTATGAAAGAAAAGGTAAGCTCTGCTTACGCCATTAAAACAGGACTTGCTTCGGACGGCGGTCTTTTTATGCCCGAAGAAATTCCGGCGCTCTCCATAGATGAGCTTGCCGTTATCATCGATGAAAGCTATTCCGAGAGAGCAGCAAGAATACTCTCAAAATTTCTGACAGATTATACCTACGACGAGCTTCTTGAGGATGCTTCGGGCGCATATTCGGATACAAAGTTCACCCCCTGCCCCGCTCCCGTCACAAAGCTTGACGACGGCAAATATATGCTTGAGTTATGGCACGGTCCGACGTCTGCGTTTAAGGACATGGCGCTGCAGATAATGCCCCGTCTTTTCACACGTGCGCTTAAAAAGTGCGGTGAGGAGCGCCGCGCGCTTATTCTCGTTGCGACATCCGGTGATACCGGCAAGGCAGCTCTCGAGGGCTATCGCGATATTCCCGGCACTATGATAAAGGTTTTCTATCCCTCCGACGGTGTCAGCCGTGTTCAAAAGCTCCAAATGCAGACGCAGGAGGGCTCTAACGTTTCGGTCAGCGGTATTATCGGAAACTTTGACGATGCTCAAAGCGGAGTAAAGAAGATATTTGCGGACAAAGATATTGCAAAGAAGCTCTCGGACTCGGGAGTATTCCTTTCAAGCGCAAATTCTATAAACTGGGGCAGACTTGTTCCCCAAATCGTGTACTATGTATCGGCTTACTGCGATATGGTCAAGTCGGGTGCTATAAAGCTCGGAGATAAAATAGACGTATGTGTTCCGACCGGAAACTTCGGCAATATTTTCGCCGGATATATCGCAAAGCTTATGGGACTTCCCGTTGAAAAGCTGATATGCGCATCGAACGTAAACAACGTACTCACCGACTTCCTAAAAACCGGCGTTTACGACAAAAACAGAGATTTCCATGCTACAATATCTCCCTCTATGGATATACTTATTTCGTCAAATCTCGAAAGACTTCTTTACGTTACTCTCGGCAGCGAAAAAACCGCTGAATATATGGAAAAACTCGCTTCCTTTGGAAAATACGCTCTTACGGAAGACGAGCTTAGCTTGATACAGAAGAGTTTTATCGGCTACTATACCGATGAGTCTGAAACGAAAGAGACGATAAGAGAGGTGTACAAAAATAAAAACTGCCTTATCGACACCCACACAGCAGTTGCCGTTCATGCGGCAGATGCGTATGAAGCTGACTCTAAGGCAGAAAGAAAAATTCTTGTTGTGTCCACCGCTTCGCCCTATAAATTCGCGCGTGACGTATACCTGTCCGTAAGCGGAAAAGAGCCGTCATCCGACCTCTGTGCGC
Organism: Eubacteriales bacterium; assembly: GCA_045614425.1. Taxonomy (GTDB): domain Bacteria; phylum Bacillota; class Clostridia; order Oscillospirales; family CAG-272; genus UBA1740. The sequence goes on from JAZLCX010000010.1 coordinate 13,318, forward strand.
TGAACGAGCTTTCCGAGCTTACCGGCGTTAAAGTGCCCATGCCTCTTTCAAATCTCAAAGACAAGAAAATACTTCATAGCGAAGTTATTGATAGGAGCGAAATGGAGAACGCTACCGTTGATTTTGCCCGCTCTTAATATGCGCGAGGCTTAAAGGTAACACAAGCGGTTGCAGACGAGCTGTCTGCGCTGCTGGGACCGACCGATATGCAACCTGCGCAGCACTCGCTTTTTCCATTGTGATAAGCACAATTCTTAACATCGCACATAATTCCCTTTATGTGCTTTGCGGTATCGCACTTACTATCGGTTTGATACATCTTCTCTTCCATTCTACTACTCCAACTTTCTTTTTTTGACAAGCTGCCGCTTGCAGAAATAGTGTTAGCTAAAACACCTTCTTTTATACCGGAGAAAACATTTATGTCAATTTTTGCCATAGGAGATTTGCATTTGTCAACGCTTGAGTCGACCAACAAATCCATGGACGTTTTCGGCCGCAGGTGGACGGGGTATACCGAAAGACTTAAAAAAAATTGGTCTCGCCTTGTCTCACCTACCGACACCGTAATCATTCCCGGCGACATTTCCTGGGCGCTCACGCTTGAAGAGGCGAAATCCGACCTTCTCTTTTTGAACTCGCTTCCCGGCAAAAAAATACTCGGCAAGGGCAACCACGATTTCTGGTGGTGCACGATGAAAAAGCATGAGGATTTTTTTCAAAAAAACGGGATAGACACGATATCATTTCTTTTTAACAACGCGCATTTGGCGGAAGACTTTATAATCGCCGGAACACGCGGCTGGTATCATGACGAGTTTGCTCAAAACGCACCGAACAGCGCCGATTTTCAAAAGCTGACAAACCGCGAAACGCAAAGGCTGAAAATCAGCCTCGACGCCGCCGTAAAGCTTAAGGAAAGCTCACCCGAAAAGGAAATTATCGTTTTTATGCACTTCCCCCCCTTCTGGTCCGGCAAGGAATCGGAGCCGATAATAAAGCTTCTCTCGGACTACGGGATAAAACGGGTTTTTTACGGACATATCCACGGAAATTACACGGTTGAGCCAAAATTCACGCATAACGGTATAGAAATGAATATAATTTCAGCCGACTACCTCGAATTTATCCCCAAAGTGATACGTCCTATGTAAAATAATAGAAAAATCTATTGACAAAACGAATTATTTATTGTAAAATAATTTGGTCGATTTAATAACTAATAAATTTTTATCATATATTTCGGAGGAAAAACAATGAGCCTTATTAAAAAGGAACTCACCGAAAAGTCCGGTTTTGTTATGGAGTTTTCCGTGAGCAAGGAAGCTTTTGAAAAAGCAGAAAACGAAGCATACAAGAAGACCGTAAAATCTATAAATGTTCACGGCTTCAGAAAAGGAAAAGCACCCAAGAGCATTATTGAAAGAATGTATGGCAAGGGCATCTTTTTTGAGGATGCTATAAACGCTTGTATTCCCGATGCATTCGAGGAAGCAGTTAAGGAGTCCGGCCTTCAGGTTGTTGGATCTCCCAAATTCGACCTCGTATCCACCGACGGCGACATCGTCCTTAAGGCAGAGGGCTTTGCAAAGCCCGAGGTTTCAATCGAGGGTTATCTCGGAATCGAAGCTGAAAAGAAGGTTGAAAAGGTTACCGATGCTGAGGTTGAAGCTGAGCTTATGCGCTCTCGCGAAAGAAACGCGAGAATGGTTGACATAACCGACAGAGCTGCTATGTCCGGCGACACCTGTAACATAGATTACGAGGGCTCGGTTGACGGTGTTCCCTTCAACGGCGGCAAGGGTGAGGGACACGACCTCAAGCTTGGCTCCGGCGCTTTCATTCCCGGATTCGAGGATCAGATTGTCGGCAAGAACATCGGCGATGAGTTTGACGTTAACGTAACCTTCCCCGAGGACTACCATGCAAAAGAGCTTGCAGGCAAGGCAGCAATATTCAAGACTAAGCTTAACGCTATAAAGTTTGAGGAGCTTCCCGAAGCAGATGACGAGTTTGCAAAGGACGTTTCCGAATTTGATACTCTTGATGAATATAAAGCCGATATCAAGGCTAAAATGGAAAAGAGAAACGAGGATAAGGCTCAGGGTGAGTTTGAAAACGCACTTGCAGAGGCTCTTATGGAAAAGCTCGTTGCTGAAATTCCCGAGCCTATGTTCGAGGCTGAAACCGAAAACTTCGTTCGCGACTATGACACAAGACTTCGTCAGAGCGGACTTGACCTTAACACCTACTTCAAGTACACCGGCCTTACTCTTGACGCACTCCGTCAGCAGATGAGACCTCAGGCTGAAAAGCAGGTTAAGGTAAGACTTGCTCTTGAAAAGATTGCTTCTCTTGAAAACCTCTCCGTTTCCGATGAGGAAGTTGAGGCTGAGTACGAGAGAATTTCCAAGGCATACAACGTTCCCGTAGATCAGATTAAGGGTATGGTTCTTGCCGAGGACATCAAGGCTGACCTTCTTGTTGCACGCGCTATGGACCTCGTAAAAGAGAATGCAAAGGTAAAGAAGAGCGCAGCTAAGAAGACCTGTGCAAAGAAGGCTTCTTCCGAGGAAGCTCCCGCTAAGAAGACCTCTGCAAAGAAGGCTTCTTCCGAGGATGCTCCCGCTAAGAAGACCTGTGCAAAGAAGGCTCCCGCTAAGAAGACCACAAAGGCAAAAGAAAATAACGAAGACAAAGAGGCATAATCTGCCTGACGGCCGACGGTAATGGGCGTATGCTTTAACCGTCGGCCTTTTGAAAAAACGCATAATTTGTCAAAAAATATAATAAGGAGAATTATAATGCCACTTGTACCGATGGTCGTTGAGCAGACCTCTCGCGGAGAGCGCTCCTACGACATTTATTCAAGACTTCTCAACGACCGCATAATATTCCTTGCGGACGAGGTTAATGACGCCACCGCATCGCTCGTTGTTGCCCAGATGCTCTATCTTGAGGCACAGGATCCGGATAAAGATATTTACTTTTATATTAACAGCCCCGGCGGTTCTATTTCCGCAGGTATGTCGATCTTTGACACGATGAATTACATCAAATGCGACGTATCCACAATATGCATAGGCATGGCAGCTTCGATGGGTGCATTTTTGCTTTCGAGCGGCGCTAAGGGAAAGCGCTTTGCCCTTCCCAATTCCGAGATAATGATACACCAGCCTCTCGGCGGTATGCAGGGTCAGGCATCGGACATTAAAATACACGCCGACCACATTCTCAAGATTCGCGACAAGCTGAACCGTATTCTTTCCGAACAGACCGGAAAGTCCCTCGAAACCATCGAGCGCGATACCGAGCGCGACAATTTCATGAGTGCCGACGAAGCTATGCAATACGGACTTATCGACAAAGTAATCACCAAAAAGGAAATTTAATCAATGGCAGAAAACGAAAACAAAGAGCTGAGACGTTGTGCCTTTTGCGGAAAGAGCGAAGAAGAAGTCGCAATTCTTTTTCCGGCTCAGATCCCCGGCACGTACATCTGTGACACTTGCATAAACGTTTGTGCGGATTTCCTTGAAGAGAATTTGTCTTCATTTGATGACGGAGAATGCGCGGAGGAATTGACCTTCGAAACTCTTCCCCGCCCGGCAGATATCAAGGCGATGCTCGACGAGTACGTAATAGGTCAGGATGATGCCAAGCTTGCTCTTTCGGTTGCGGTATATAACCACTATAAAAGAATTCTCACGCTAGAGAAAAACTCGAGCGGCAGACGGACGAAGAAAAAGCGCATGGAAAACGAGGAAATTGAAGAAATAGAGCTTCAAAAATCCAACGTTCTTCTGCTCGGCCCGACCGGTGTAGGAAAAACCTATATCGCTCAGACACTCGCAAAAAGCTTCAAGGTTCCCTTTGCAATTGCCGATGCTACCACGCTTACAGAAGCGGGATACGTTGGCGAGGACGTCGAAAACATACTGCTTCGTCTTATTCAGGCGGCGGACTATGATATTGACCGCGCCGAGCACGGAATTATATATATCGACGAAATCGATAAGATTTCACGAAAGGGCGAAAACCGTTCGATTACAAGAGACGTTTCGGGCGAGGGTGTTCAGCAGGCACTCCTCAAAATTCTTGAGGGTACTACGGCAAACGTTCCTCCTCAGGGCGGAAGAAAGCACCCCAATCAAGAATTCATACAGATAAACACGAAGAACATTCTCTTTATCTGCGGCGGAGCATTTGACGGAATAGCGGAAATTATCGAACAGCGTCAAGGCAATCAGCAGATAGGATTCGCAACCGAGAAGTCGACTAAAAAAGAAAAAGCTACAAACGCCTACAAGGACGTTATAGCGCACGACGTAGTGAAGTACGGAATTATACCCGAGCTTGTCGGCAGACTTCCCGTTATAGTTGCGCTCGACAATCTCGATGAAGCTGCGCTTGTAAGAATAATCAAGGAGCCGAAAAACGCCCTTTACAAGCAGTACAGAAAGCTGCTTGAGATGGACGGTATTGAGCTTGAATTCGAAGACGGTGCTTTCGAGGCAATAGCGCACCTCGCGGTAGAAAGAAATACCGGAGCTCGCGGACTGCGCTCCATTCTCGAGGGTATAATGATGAAGCCCATGTACGAGCTTCCTTCAAGAAGCGATGTCAAGAAGGTCATCGTTACCAAGGGATTTGTCAATGGCGAAGAGGAGCTTAAGATAATTACCGAAAACGCATAAATTCAATAATAAAAACGCCACCGATCAGTTTCGGCGGCGTTTTTTTCTTTATCTTGTTGATTTTCTGTAAGAAAGAGGGCTCATATCGATATACTGTCTAAAAATCTTATGGAAGTAGTTCTGGTTACAGAAACCGACGGACAAGGCAATCTCAGCCATGGACTTGTCGCTTTCGGAAAGCTGACGCATTGCCTCGTTAACACGAAGTCCGTTTATATATTCGATCGGAGTTTTTCCTATCGTATCCTTAAACATTTTCGTGAAGTAGTCGTTGGATACGTTTATCATATCGGCAAGCTTTTCTATATATATCTTCTCGCAGTAATGCTCTGCTATATACTCGATCACCGGACGAAGTCTTAAAACGTTATGATATATCATTCTGTCCGACTCGTCCTTAGATCCGCAGTAATAACGCAAGAGCGCCGTCATCATAAGATATATATTAGCCCTTATCGGAAGCTTATAGCAGACATCCTTCGAAACGTACTCATCGTATGACTCCTGCATATACTTTACGAGCGTTTCGTATACCGGGTGGCCTTTTTTAAACGGGGCAACCTTGTTTTTTGATTGCAAATAGAACATATAGAAAACCTCGGTATCGAAGTTCTCCATATTAGCCTCAAGTATTGAGGTATCAAACATCATACCGCGTACCGATGCGCGCTCGGACAAAACGTCAAGACGGAACGGAAGAGTCGGCGGCACATATATAAAATCTCCCGTGGCAGCTTCTATAAAATCCGTACCTATCTGAATTTTAACCGTGCCGCGCAAAACCTCGAGTATCTCCACTCTGCCGTCGTTTGTGCGGGTATTTATAAGCCGTCCCTCTCCGCTTTGCGCGTACATGGAAAACGGAAACTTTTCCTCTTTTTTCATAACAATAAGTCAGCCTTTCTTAATAGCTTAGAGAGGTAAAGAAATTTCGTTCTATGTAATTTCTGAATCAATAGAACGTCGCCACTTCCTGTACGGGCCTCTCTGCCCTTTCTATTTTGCTCACCTCAAGCACCGGGCCCTCGGAGCGATAAAGCTTTGAATACTCTTCACGGAGCTTTCCTTCGACTATGACCCAATCACGCGTATTAAGCTTAAGTGACTTCATTCCCTTTGCCACAACGCCTCTGTAAGCAATATCCGCCTCACAGCAGGTCATAATATGTCTGCCTATTGCAAAATGTCCTGCCGGCAGACTTCCGTCAAGAGCCACAATGCCCTTAAACCTTACGGTCTTTCCGTTATACTTCGTAAACTCCTCCGACATATCACGGTAGAAAATAGCAAAATCTTCGTCACGGATATCTATAACAGCAGAATTTATATCGTAGGGCAATGGGTCCTCTATATCGTCAAACTCAATCTCGCCCGATAAATCCTCATAGCATATATTGGATTTGCGGGATACACCGCGCACCAGCTTGTGAAGCGCCATTTTATCGGTTTCGGGGGTAGTTCTGTTAAATACCGTCATCTCACAGCTCATAAGCTTGTCCGCAACGAGCTGACGCATATTGGAGTTATATGAGAGTATTGTGGTTGAATCAGCTATGAAAACCTCCTGATAAACCGCCCAACTCTCCGGAAGAGCATCGTAAAAATTCGAAATGTTCCACATTCCGTTATACTCGACAACTACAATCTCCGCTCCCGCCCGCTTCTGCATTGCGCTGAGTCGGTCAGGCGTAAGACGCTGAACGTCATCAAAAAACGAAAGCGAAACGTTATCGGGGAGTGTATCGGGGTCATACTCCTCCTCGCCGTCCTCACACCTTATTATAAGATATTTGCGTTTTCCGTCATTAAAGCTCGGATCGCGCATCGTCTCTAAAATAAACCTGGTTTTTCCCGCTTCAAGAAAACCGGTAAAAAGATATACTGCAACTTCCATTAAACTTTTCCTCAAAGGCCGAAGAGCTCTTTAATTTTTTCATCGTTGATTCCCGAGCCTATAACGCAGACTCTTCCGATTATGCCCGCTGAACCAACTCTTACGTCAGGCTCGCCGGGTACGTAATCGAAGTGTATCCATTCTCCGTTATCACCTGCTACTATTCCCTTTGCGCGCAATACCGTACCGTAATCCATGGAATTGTCGAAGGATTTAAGAATGGCATAAATCGATTCAGACGAGAATTTTTTTGCGGTTTCCGCGCCGAAGCTTGTGAACACCTCGTCCGCGTGATGATGGTGGTGATGATGGTGGTGGTCATGGCAGCCGCAGTCACAGTCTTCGTCGTGGTGATGATGGTGCTCGTGGCAGCCGCAATCACAGTCTTCGTCGTGGTGATGGTGCTCGTGGCAGCCGCAATCACAGTCTTCGTCGTGATGATGGTGCTCGTGGCAGCCGCAATCACAGTCTTCGTCGTGGTGATGGTGCTCTTCCTCAAGGTGCTTTATAGCATCAGCGAGAGTATCGGATTTTTCCATCGCCGAAAGTATGCTCTTTCCGTCAAGCTCCGACCAAGGAGTCACTACTATAACCGCCTCGGAATTGTGCTCGCGGATAAGCTCCACCGCCTCTTCGATTTTGTTCTGCTTTGCGGTATCTGTATGCGAAAGTATAATTGCAGACGCATTTTCTATCTGGTCGTTGAAAAATTCGCCGAAATTCTTCATATACATCTTACATTTTCCGGCATCAACCACGGTAGAGGCGGAATTAAGCACCGCCTTATCGTTTGCAGCCTCTTGGACAGCACGGATAACGTCCGAAAGCTTACCTACGCCCGAGGGCTCGATAAGGATTCTTTCGGGGCTGTATTTATCAATGACCTTTGAAAGTGCTTTGGTGAAGTCACCGACAAGCGAGCAGCATATACATCCGGAATTGATTTCGTTAATCTGTATTCCGCTGTCCTTTAAAAATCCGCCGTCTATTCCGATATCGCCAAACTCGTTCTCGATAAGAACGATTTTTTCACCTTTGAAAGCCTCTGTCAAAAGCTTTTTGATGAGCGTTGTTTTTCCCGCTCCCAAAAAACCGGAAAATATGTCTATTTTCGTCATTTTTTAACTCCTTAACCCAACACGAAATATCCCGTATTTAACGAATTTTTTCGGTATGCATATAATGTATCAATACAATTATAATACCTAATAAAATAAAAGTCAAGTTTTTTAAAGAAAGGTGTGGTGAGTTATGAAAATATTACTTGTAACGGCAGGTGTTAGCTCAAACGGTGCTACCCGAAGAGGTGTAGACGAAGCAAAATCGGTGCTTAATAATCACGGCATTGACTTTGAAATATTTGAGCTCGGGCATAAAGTGAAAGCTACTTGCTCGGGCTGCGGCGGATGCTCCGATGGCGGCGATTGCATACATGATGACAATGCAAAAAAACTCGCTATGGCAGTATCGGATTTTGACGGATACATATTCTTTTCGCCGGTTCACTACGGCGGTGCTACGGGAGCATTGATATCGGCTATGTCGCGTCTCTTTTATTCAAAACGAAGCGAGCTTGCTTACAAGCCCGCAGCGGCAATTACAGTCTCACGGCGAGGCGGTAATTTTACGGCCATCGAAGAGATAACGAGATTCTTCTCCTTCGCCTGCATGCCTACGGTTACGGGAAACTACCCCGGAATAATTCACGGCTCAAGTTACAGTGACGTGGAAAAGGACGAGGAAGGGCTTCAAACTGTCAGAAGCATAACCGAAAACCTTGTTTGGCTTCTCAAATGTATTCATTTGGCAAAGGAAAACGGCATTGAGCATCCGACACCCGAACCAAAGGTCAAAACGAGCTATATAAGATAGCTGTAACTCTCAGCCTACGACACTCGCAGTCGAAATCAGTCCGTCTATATAACCGATATCCGAAAAGAGTATTTTTTTCCCGTTAATATACATATCACACTCGTGGCCGCGGCCGAGCACCGCGATACAGTCACCGTCACGTGCCATGGCGATCGCGTATGAAATTGCCGCTCCCCGCTCGGTTATTATTTTAGCCTTTGTTTTGTCATTGAAATTCGAATATATATCCGCGCACACCGAAATCGGTGGCTCACTACCGCAATTGTCCGATGTTATTACCGAAAAATCGGCATATTTCTCTGCCGTATCCGCAAGCTCCCGCCTACGCGCAAAGCTTCTTTCTCCAACCGAACCGAATACGCATATTACCTTTTTTTGAAAGAGCCTACGGCACAAGAGAAGAACTTCCTTTACGCTGTCGGCGTTATGCGCATAATCGATTATAATATTTTTTCCATCGAGAACTCGCGACTCAAAGCGCCCGGATATTTTAACGTCGCTGACGTGGCGGGCGCACTCCGAAATGGGAAGACCCGTGATTTCACGCGCAAGTGCCAAAGCTATTGCCGTATTGCGCGCATTGTATATGCCCGGTAAAAGAGTCGATAAGGCAACGCCAGAAACCGAAAAATGTGCCCCTCCGGGAGCATCATGAAAATCACTTATCAGGATATCAGAGCTTGACGTGAATCCGCATCGCACGACTCTCGGAACATCTGCCGACATATATGAGGAATAGGCATCGTCGTAATTTATCACCGCCCTTGAAGCTCCGTATGAAGTAAAAAGCTTACGCTTTGAAAAGAGGTAATCAGCCACGGTTGGATGCTCCGATACGCCTACGTGGTCCTTGCCGATTCCGGTAAATGCGACAGAGTCAAAGCGAAGTCCGAAAACTCTCAAATCCTTCAGCGCTTGGCTCGACACCTCAAGTATTCCAACCTTTATTCCCGACTTTAATGCGAGCTTGAAAACCGGGAATAAAACCGTAGGATCGGGGGTGGTATTTACGGGCTTTGGATAATCCACTCCAAGCACCCCGAGCGTGCCTATAACCACGTTTTTCACTCCGACGCCTTCAAGTATTTTAGAGAGCAAAACCGAAGTTGTTGTTTTGCCTTTAGTGCCGGTTATGCCGATAAGCATCATCTTTTTCTCGGGATTTCCCGACAGCTTAGAAGAGATTTCTGCCAATGTTTTTCGCGCGTTTTTTGATATAATAAGCGTACTATCATTCGGAAGCTCGAGCGTTCTTTCCGATACAAAAACCCGTGCGCCGCGTGCGTGTGCTTCGGCTGCAAAATCCCCCCCGTCGCATCTTCTGCCCTTGATTGCCACGAATATACTTCCCGTAGCAGCCTTCCGCGAATCCGTGGCGACAGCGCATATTTCTCGCTCTAGAAAATTTAGAATTTCAATCTCGGTCATATCGGAGATGAGTCTTGAAAGTTTCACTTCCGAGCCTCCTTAAAATCTCTTTCTATTCTTCTTAAGAGGCGTCCGTTATGCAAGGCAACATACGCGTGCCGTACGACGCCTTCGTACTTATTTTCATACGGATTGTATTCCGCACCTTCTAAAATCAGCCGCTCCGCTCTTTTTCGCCCTTCCTCATCTGCATAACGCATCACCGCTTTATTGGGAGGATAATGCCAATATACAGTTTTGTATGAAAGGTCGGCTTCAATATTTTTGCCGTTTGCCATTTCGACAAGAAGTCTCCCGAGATTTACTCCGGCAGCCCTAAGGTAATCACAGCTTCTGCCCTGTCTTGCATTCATTTCAAGAACATACCTTTCAGTACCGTCCGTCATTATATCAAAATTGGCAATGCCCGTGTATCCTATTTTATTGAGAAAGTCAACAAGCTTGAAGCTAAGATTATCGAGTGGGACGGTTATTATTGCAGAGTGGTTGCCAAATGAGGTTTTTCCAACCTCTTCAAGAATTACATCGCCGAGAACAGCGCGTACTACGCGGCCTCGCTTATCCGATACGGTTGTTAGCACTCGGTTGCTGTGGTGACCGCCAACCAACCTTTGCAAAATTACACGTCCGCCGTATCCGCTAGAAAATATCCGCCCTAAAATTTCGCGCGCCTCTTTCGGAGTTTTTGGGAAGTATACCTTTTTCATATCCGGGAAAGGATATCTCCAATATTCCGTGCTGTCGGACGGCTTTATTACCGCGGGATACGGCACACGTGACAGAATCTCCTCTCCGACCTCGTCCGTACGCCCGAAGGAAACGTAAAGCGGATGAGGGATGCCGAAATCCTTCATATATGAGTAAAACTCGCATTTATCCGAGAGCTTTCGCCACATATTTTTTTCGGGAATATGGATTTCATAAAGTCCCGAAAGCGACCTCCGAGCTTCCTCGAGCATCTCCACATACCAATCGGCAGTGGGAATAAGAAAAAGCTCGGCGCCCGTATTTTCGGCGGCGAACTTTAAAAGTGCAGGCACTGCACGTTTTACATCATCAATGCCTGCTGTTATATGAGTCTTTATGAATCGTGAGAATTCCGTAGCGCCGCATCTGTATCGCGCAAACACGTGAGATTTTACGCCGTATGCCTCGAAAAACGCAAGAGCTACGGAATATGCGTTAAGGTCTGCGCCAAGGAGCACGGGAGTAATACTTTTACTGTATCCGTTCATAAGTATCCTTCCGTACCGTATCACCGCGGAAATAAGTGCAAGGAAACGATGCCTAAGGGCTATACATCAGACAAAATCGGGAAATCCCCACCGGCGAAGCACCTCATAGGCAGCAACCGCAACGGAATTTGAGAGATTAAGGCATCTGAGGTCTTTGAGCATCGGTATTCTTACAGAGCGCTCGGCGTTTTCTCGGACAAGCTCCGTGGGAAGACCGACCGACTCACGCCCAAACACGAGAAAGACACCCTCGGGGTACTCGATTTCGGTATACCGACACTTGCCGTGCGCAGAGAAAAAGTAAAGCTCCGCGCCCTCGTTTTTATCAAGAAAGTCACGGTAATTCTCGTAATACGTCACATCAAGCTTGTCCCAATAGTCAAGACCGGCACGCTTCAAGGTCCTGTCGGATATCTCAAATCCAATAGGCTTTATTATATGGAGTGCCGCGCCGACAACGGCGCAGGTTCTCGATATATTACCCGTATTTTGCGGAATTTCGGGTGAATACAGTACAATATTGAGTTTTTTCATCAAAAGTTTACCCCAAACATGAGTTTTTATGTATTATACACCCTTCAGGATTTATTTTCAACCGCATAAGACCTAAAAATATTATTTTATTTACATTTTAGTGTTTATTTTTTCAAAGATATATGCTAAAATAGTTAAAATGGCAATTTTTGTGCTTAATGTAAGCCTGTAACAAGGCTTGCAAATGCACTTCGGAAGGGCACGGTAAACCTATATGGGTCTTTTTAAAACGTACAGCGAAAAACAGATAAAGAAAATCATTCCCCTCGTAGATAAAATTGAGGCTCTTGGCGAAACCTTTTCGTCAATGACCGATGAGGAGCTTCGCTCTTATACAGGCAGACTTAAAGACGAGCTTGCAAACGGAAAGACACTTGACGATATACTTCCCGAGGCATTTGCTCTCGTGCGCGAGGCTGATGACCGAGTTCTCGGCAAGCGCCCGTTCAGGGTTCAGCTTATGGGCGGAATTCTCCTTCATCAAGGACGAATCGCCGAAATGAAAACCGGTGAAGGAAAAACTCTCGTTGCTACCCTGCCCGCATATCTCAACGCGCTCACGGGAAAAGGCGTTCACATAGTTACCGTAAACGATTACCTTGCGACGCGCGACAGCGAGGAAATGGGACGTGTTTACACTTTCCTCGGACTTACTACCGGACTTATAGTTCACGGACAGACTGCCGATGAAAAGCGCAAGCAATACGCCTGCGATATCACCTACGGAACAAATAATGAGCTGGGATTCGACTACCTGCGCGACAACATGGTTGTATACAAGGAAAAGATGGTACAGCGCGGTCACAACTTTGCGATAGTGGACGAGGTCGACTCGATACTTATTGACGAAGCAAGAACTCCGCTTATCATTTCCGGTGTAGGTGCGAACTCCACCGACCTTTACACTATGGCGGACAGATGCGCACGTACTCTCACAAAGCACGTTATCAAGGAAATTGACGATAAGGCGGATAACGATGAGCTCTTCTCCGAGGACTACATTGTTGATGAGAAGGCAAAGACTGCCGTCCTTACGAAGCACGGTACAGTAAAGGTAGAAAAATTTTTTAATATTGAAAACCTTTCCGCGCCCGAAAACAACGCTATATACCATCATATAAATACCGCCATTAAGGCGTGGGGCGTAATGAAGCGCGACGACGACTACATCGTCAAGGACGGCGCTGTAATTATCGTTGACAGCTTTACCGGCCGTCTTATGCCCGGAAGAAGATATAACGACGGTCTTCATCAGGCAATAGAAGCAAAGGAAAAGGTTAGCATACAAAAGGAAAGCCGCACCATTGCGACCATAACGTTCCAAAACTATTTCCGTATGTATTCAAAGCTGTCGGGTATGACGGGTACTGCTCTTACCGAGGATAACGAATTCAGGCAGATATATGCGCTTGACGCCGTAGAGGTTCCGACAAACCGTCCTATGATAAGAAAGGACCACAACGACTCGGTTTACAGAACCATGCGCGGAAAAATATCCGCTATTGTGAAGCAGATTAAGGAATGCCACGATAAAGGTCAGCCCGTGCTTGTCGGTACGGTTTCAATTGACAAATCCGAGATGCTCTCTCAGGTTCTCAAAAAGGCGGGTATTCCCCACAACGTCCTCAACGCAAAGCAGCACGAAAAGGAAGCTGAGATAGTCGCTCAGGCAGGAAGACTCGGCGCTGTTACCATTTCAACCAACATGGCAGGACGCGGTACGGATATTATGCTCGGCGGAAATCCCGAGTATATGGCCAAGCGTGATATGCGTAAAATGGGCATAGATGACGCGCTTATTGCCGAGGCAAACGGAAGCTCCGACACCGATAACAAGGATATTCTTGAAGCTAGGGAAACATTTAAAAATCTATATTCAAAGTATAAAGAAGAGATAAAACCGGAGGCAGAAAAGGTACGCGAAGCAGGCGGTCTTTTCATTCTCGGCACAGAACGCCACGAGAGCCGACGTATAGATAATCAGTTAAGAGGCCGAAGCGGACGTCAGGGCGACCCCGGCGAATCACGTTTTTTCCTTTCTCTTGAAGACGATTTGCTAAGACTGTTTGGCTCGGACAGACTCATCGGAATAACCGGAAAGCTCGGTCTTGACGAGGACACCCCCATAAACGCCGGAATTCTTTCGCACTCAATTGAAAACGCTCAAAAGCGTATAGAGGCAAATAACTTTGCAAGAAGAAGAAACGTCCTCACCTACGACGACGTTATGAACCAGCAAAGACAGGTTATATACAAACAGCGCCGCGACGTTCTCTTCGAGGATAATATCCGCGAAAGAATAGTCGATATGATTACTCAATCTGTATCCTCGTCATTCGACCGTTTTCTCGGTGCGGATGAGGTAGGCACGGAAGAATTCAGAAGCCACTACCAAGGTCTGCTTACCGACAGCAAGAACTTTAATTATACCGAAGAGGAGCTTTCAGCGCTCGACCGCGACGCATGGCGTGAGGAGCTGATTGCAAAGGCGATAGATATTTACGAATCCAAGGATAAGCTCTTCGCTTCGGTTCAGGGTATGTCACCCGATGCTATGCGCGAAATCGAGAAGGTAATACTTCTTCAAAACGTAGACAGAAAGTGGATGGAGCACCTCGACAATATGGAGGAGCTCAAGGACTATATCGGACTCAACTCCTACGCACAGCGTGACCCCGTGGCTATGTACAGACTTGAGGGTGCCGACCTCTTTGACCAGATGGTTGACGATATACGAGAAAACACTGTAAGACAGGTTCTCTCCGTTGTTCCCCGTGTACAGTCGACCGAGCGCGTACAGGTTGCAAAAGCCACCTCTATGGGCTTCGGTGACGGCAAGAAGACTGCACCGAGAAAGCCCGCAACCTCCACCAAGGTAGGAAGAAATGACCCCTGCCCCTGCGGAAGCGGAAAAAAATACAAAAAATGCTGCGGACAGAACGAATCCGGGCAAGAGTGAATAAAGTAAGAAGGATTATTTTATGGGATTCGGAACACTGTTTTTCGGTTACTTTCTACTGCTTAACGTAACCTATAATTCCTTTACCGACCTTATTTCAGCGCTCATTATGGCTATGGCGCTCTACAAGCTTTCGAGCGTAAACAAGCCCTTTAAAAACGCCTTTTTCGCATCCTTCCTTTTTGCTGCGGTAGGACTTTTTGAGCTTGTAATCGCCTTTATTTCAATGTTTGCGCCTACGGTCGATACTGCATCATTTTCGGAATATCTCTTCGTCCCGCGCTATTTCGTAATTTGTCTTTTGACCCTGCTTATTCTTTGGGGAATTGAAAGCGTGGCGAGAGAGGTTGGACTTCCGGCGCTTGCGAATCGGGCAAAAACCGCGGTATACTTTACCCTGCCTATATATACCCTCTCGGCAGTTCTCGAGGTTCCCGTCATTACCTCTCTTATAGGAGTCAAAATATTTACGGTTGTAGGAGCGCTTACACTCATTTCGACCTTTGTTATAGTACTCATAAATCTCGTCACCGTATACCGCGCGTATATGCGGATTTGTATGCCCGAGGACAGAGACAACGATATCACTGACGAGCCGTCAAAATTCGAATTCGTAAACAAATACCGCGAGCATACACAAAAAAAGCAGGTTGAATACGCTGAATATAAGCTCGAAAAAATGAAAAATAAATCCTCAAAGAAAAAGAGAAAATAAAATATGCTGCAAACTAACCGAAAAAGATTTTACTCTCTTATAATTTTCAGCCTTGTTTTACTCATTAACCCGAATATTAACGTAATCGATTTGATGCCCGACTTCATCGCTTGGTTTATTCTTGCCAAGCTCTTCGAGCGCGCCGCGGACTCAGCTCCGTACTTTGAGGAAGCGCGTGTGGCATTCAAGCGGCTTGCCTGGGTAAATCTTGCAAAGATTCCCGCATTTATATTAGTGATGCTCATTCGAAGCAAGGACACTCTTGACAACAACGTTTACGCCTTGGCATCCCTCTCGTTTGCAGTCATCGAGACACTGTTCATAATTCCTGCCGTAAAGAATATTTTCCTTGCGCTTTTCCATCTCGGTGAAAGAACCGAGGCTGTATCACTTATTTCCCCATTTCAGTCTCCCATATGTAAAAAGCGCCAGATTACCGCAGATGCCTTGAAGGAATGCACGTTTTTCTTTATAATCTGCAAGAATATACTCTATTTTATTCCCGACCTGCTTTTGCTTACAAGAGTAAGCGACAGCGGACACATAGTTATGGTTTCCGCGTATTATCCCTATGCTTTTATTATCACCCAGGCGCTTGGCGTTTTCGTCGGTGTTGCGTGGTTTTTGCGAATGAGAAAATACGTATTAACGGTACATAACGAGGGATTATTCTTTGACTCGCTCTCCTCCATGGCAACCGAGAACACTGACCTCAAATTTGAAACGAAGGTGAAGATTCGCTCCATCATCGCGGCCCTTACACTTTTTGCTGTAAGCTCGTTTTTTGCCTTAGAGCTCACATTCAGCTTTGACAGTACGAGCGGAGTCAATATTTTGCCGCATTTCATATATGCAATCTTTCTTCTCTTCACGCTCTTCGCGTTGAAGGAGCACGTAAGGGTTGGCAAGGCAGCTTTATTACTTGCGGGCGGATTTCTTATAAGCTCGGTTGTATCATACGCTTTGACATCGCGTTTTCTTTCAAAATACCAATATCTCGACCTGGTCGATGACAAGTCGGCAATGTCCGCCTATATTCCGGTAGAGGTTCTCGCAATAGTTGAGTTTGTCTTCCTCGCAGCATTACTTCTCTTTATTGCAAAAGCGATGAACCGCTTTATAATCGAGCATACCGGTATGTCACCCGATAACGAAAGATACAGAAGGATGGAGGAGGAATTTCACGCGTCCCTCAAAAAGAGAAACTATATTTTGACGGGTATCGGGATTCTTTCCGCATTAACGAAATGCTTAAACGTATTTTTCAAGGGAAAGGCGAAGGCTATCACCAGCGATACCGGAAACCTCATAATCTCCTCATCATTCCCCTGGTTTAATATCATACTTATTTTCACGGCAATCGCCTACATATCATTTGCCTTCTACTTTGTATCCATATTAAAGGAAGAGGTAAAAAACAAGTATACGAATTAACTTCGAAAAAAAACAGCACTCTGCCATAATTTCGGGCGGAGTGCTGTTTTTTTATTTTGTTTTTTCAAATACCGAGAGTATTTCGCGCGCTGTATTATCTACCGTGATGTTTTCAAGAGTAGCATCGAAAATCCCTAATATTTTTTCTATGTCGGAAAGGTCGCGTCGGTTCTGCTCAATCCTTCCCTCCATTATCCTTGAAGCTTCAGCGGTCATCCCCGCCCCCTCGGCGCGCTCGCGAAGGCGCGAGATAAGAACCTTCATTTCGGCTGTTATATAAACCGCCACAACCGAAAAATCCCGAGGCGTTTCCTTTAATGTTCTGACGCCGTTTATGTCGAGTATCAGAATCGGTGTTTTTCCCAAAGCAAAAATTCTCTCTATTTCCGATGCCGGCGTTCCGTAGAAATTACCGCCGAATTCGGTATGTTCAAGCATTTTGCCGAGAGCTATGCGCTCTTGAAACTCCTCTTTTGAAAGATATAGATATTCGGAGTCATGACCGTCGCCTCGCGGCGCTCTTGTGGTAGCAGAACGGATAAATTCGAAATTCGGATTTATCGACAGGATTTTTTTCATCACGGTTGTCTTACCAACCGCACTCGGTCCTGCAATAACAAGTATCTTCTTCATAATTATTTATTGGGAACAAGAACTTCCTTGCCGCCCATATAAGGACGGAGAGCTACGGGAATATTCACCGAGCCATCGCTGTTGAGGTTGTTTTCAAGGAATGCTATGAGCATACGCGGAGGTGCAACCACTGTGTTATTAAGCGTGTGTGCAAGATAAATTTTTCCGTCCTCGCCCTTTACGCGAATTTTAAGGCGTCTTGCCTGTGCGTCTCCGAGATTGGAGCAGGAGCCGACCTCAAAATACTTATTCTGTCTCGGCGACCACGCCTCAACGTCGATGGATTTAACCTTAAGGTCTGCAAGGTCACCGGAGCAGCACTCAAGCGTTCTTACGGGGATGTCGAGCGTTCTGAACATATCAACGGTATTCTGCCAAAGCTTATCAAACCAAGCCTTAGATTCTTCGGGCTTACATACAACAATCATTTCCTGCTTCTCGAACTGATGAATGCGGTAAACTCCGCGCTCCTCAATACCGTGAGCGCCCTTTTCCTTGCGGAAGCAAGGCGAGTATGAGGTGAGAGTATAAGGAAGTGTGGACTCGGGAAGTATCTGGTCGATAAACTTTCCTATCATAGAATGCTCGGACGTGCCTATGAGGAAGAGGTCCTCGCCCTCTATCTTATACATCATAGCATCCATTTCCGCGAAGGACATAACTCCGGTAACTACGTTAGAGCGTATCATATACGGGGGTATGCAATAGGTAAATCCGCGCTCAATCATAAAGTCGCGAGCATAGGAAATAACAGCGGAATGAAGTCTTGCTATATCACCCATAAGATAATAGAATCCGTTTCCTGCGACGCGTCGTGCACTGTCAAGATCTATACCCGAAAAACGCTCCATTATATCGGTATGGTAAGGAATTTCGAAATCCGGAACCTTAGGCTCACCGTACTTCTCCACCTCTACGTTTTCGCTGTCATCCTTACCGATGGGAACGGTGGGGTCGATGATATTCGGAATTATCATCATGATTTTCTTAACCTTTTCTTCAAGCTCGGCTTCCTTCGCTTCACACGCCGAAAGCTCTGCCGCCTGCTCGGAAACAAGCTTCTTTGCTGCCTCAGCCTCCTCGAATTTCTTCTGTCCCATAAGAGCGCCGATGGATTTTGAAACCTTGTTTCTGTTGGCGCGCAGGTCATCTGCACGCTTTTTATTCTGGCGCATTTCCTCGTCGAGAGCTACAACCTCGTCAACAAGTGGAAGCTTGGAGTCCTGAAACTTCTTTTTAATGTTTTCCTTTACCAAATCGGGATTTTCACGCAAAAATTTGATATCAAGCATTTTTTATCTCCTTATTCTTTTATACAAAAATAAAAAAGAGTTACCCGTCCGAAATGGGACGAATAACTCCGTGTTGCCACCCAAATTAGAGTCCAAAGCGACTCTCACTCAAAGGGTCTGTAAGGGGACCGCCCCTTGACTTATCGTCAAACGCTCGGAAAGCGGAAAGCGAAAAACCGTAAGCTGCTTACACCGACCGCAGCCTCTCTTAATACGGGGAATTACGCATATTCTTTCTTCACAGCATTTATATTATATACTATTTTTTTAAAAATTTCAAGTGGTTTTATTATTTTTATAAAACTATATCGTCTCGTCCGAGAGATGAATTTCGCCGAAATACTCGGGGCGGTGATAATCAGGTGCGGGGGTCGGTATCGGATTCCAGGTGGAATAATGCTTTCTCACCGTAAGATTTCCACACTTTGTAAAGTTTGCGCGGATGATTCTCTCACACGCGGAAAAGTGCTTTAATAAAAAAGTGTACGGAATATACAGCATAACCGACCAACCGCTCTCGGGAATTATCTTAG
>JAZLCX010000011.1:0-8043 GCA_045614425.1 Eubacteriales bacterium
CTCAGACGTGAATATAGATCGGCAGATGCAGAAACGGCAGCGGAAAGCGCCCCTTCTTATTATTAAATTTAATTCTTTGCTATAAATAAAATGGAGTCAACATGTTTAAAAGTGAAGTAAATATGCTTTCGGGCCCTATTATACCGGGACTGATCAGAATGTCAATTCCCATAATGGTTATGCAAATAGCCCAAGCGCTCTTCAATATTGCCGATATGGCGATATTGAAGGTTTTTGACAGCAGCGGAATCGCTGTCGGTGCGGTCGGAGCGTGCACGATTCTGATTTCTCTTTTTACCGTTATGGCGGTGGGTATATCCTCCGGCTCAAACGTGGTTATTGCAAGGCATATAGGAAGTTCGGAGAAAGACAGCGTTGAGCGCTCGGTCGGAACCTCGCTCGTGCTCGCAGTCATCAGCGGAGTTCTTCTTTTTGCGGTGGGTTTTTTTCTCACCGATTGGCTTCTTTCCCTGGTTAATTGCCCGACGGAATTCTTAAAGCAGTCCGTGCTTTATCTGAAGGTTTCCTTTATCAGTCTTCCGTTTGTCGTTTTATATAATTTTTCCGCAGCTATCCTTCGCGCAACGGGTGACACCGGCCGTCCGATGATTTATCTTATAATAGGCGGTGCGCTTAAGGTTGCCGCTACGTATGTTTTTTCGGGGCCTGCCAAAATGGGCGTTCTCGGTGTTGCGTTGTCCACTGTAATTTCATGGGCTGTGGCGGCGGCTCTTACGTTCTTCGCTCTCTTAAGAGAGAAGGGTGTCGTAAAAATCAACTCGCGGCGACTCAAAATATATAGGCGCGAGCTTTTGGAAATCCTCTTTATCGGACTTCCTGCGGCGGCTCAGCCCATCTTCTTTACCGTTGCGAACCTTATGCTTACCGCTACCGTAAATTCCTTCGGTGCGGCGGCGTCTACTTCATTTTCAATAGGCTCGACTTTTGAAAATATTATCTATCAGATGGCAGTTGCCTCGGCTCTTGCAATTATGCCTTACGTCAGCCAGAACGTCGGAAACCGAAATATCAAGCGGGCAAGGCAGGCTGTACGCGGAGGAATACTCATTACGGTTGTTTTGATATGCTTCTTCGGCTGGCTTTCTGCGCTCCTCTCACGTCAGCTCGCCTCAATGATGAGCGACGACCCTACGGTTATAGCGCTTGCAAGACAGAAAATGATTCTCGTTTCAACTCCTTACTTTATATACGGTATCAGCGAGGTTTTGTGCGCGGCTATGCGCGGTCTTGGCCGTCCTATCGTCGCCGCCCTGACAAGCCTTACGCATATGTGCGTTATTCGCATATTCTGGATATATGTTATATTCCCCCTTCACCCTGAGCTCTGGTTCCTTTACCTTATATGGCCTATCGGCTGGGTGCTCGTAACGCTGACTATTCTATGCTTCTATTTCCCGACTGTGAAGAGATTAAAGCAAAAAATCGAAAGGAAGGACGTAAGCGAGCAAATTCCGACGGCATAAAGAGGGAATAAGTTTACCCTTAAATCTTAGTTTGGAGCAAAGTCCTCTTCTTCAATAAAAAATCCTAAGCGACAGCGTTAATACTGCGTTAAGAGTATCACGCTGCCGCTTAGGATTTTTTTAGTTAATTTACTTTACCGATTTAGGCTTCTTTATTCTGTTAAGCTTCTTATTCATTTTAAGAAGCTCTTCTTTTGTAAAGCTTACGTTCATCATACCCATCATGCTTGTGAGTCTTAAAATGGTGAAGCTTCCCATCATCTGCATAAGACCGCCGTCTGCCTTGAGGTCAACCTCAAAGCCGCCCGACTTCTTTTCGCCTTTTTTAGAGGCGTTCATCTTTTTCTTGATTTTCAATCCTACTCCAATGAACCAGAGCTTTCCTCTTAAGGATTTCATGATATCCGAGACCTTGTCGTTAAGAGAATAGCGTCCCTCGGGTGCATTTACGTCGAACCAGTTGAGAACCGCGCCCTTTTCTACGAGGACGTAATCCATATTCATGGTATCGACCTTGCGGATTTTACCCTCGTCGGAGAATTCTCCCGCGCGTGCGACGATTGTGCTCTCGCCCTCGTTCTTCACGTCAAAATAGAAGAAGTGGTCGGGAGCTGTTTTTTTGCCGATGCTCTCACCGTTTACAAAGAGCTCGACCTCGGGAAGATTTGAATATACTGTAACACGGGTCACGGGCTCGACTCTGTCTACATATCTCTTGCCCGAGAGATGAACGAAGGGCTCGTCGGAAAGCCACGCCTTATATGCGAAGAAGGCGTCCTTTTTGTATTTTCGGTCCATTGTCATAAGACCCTTGTGGTTCTGACCGTTCTCGCCGCCCTCGCTTCTTGCGTCAGCACCGAAATCAAACATATTCCATACGTGCGTTGCCCAAAGGTACTTGCGTGAGAAGAGTTGCTTTATAAGCTCCTCGTGATAATACGCCTGGTATTCCTCGGTGTAGTCGCCCTGCTTGGGGTCGGACGTGTGCCAGTTAAGTGCCTCGCAGCCGTACTCGGAGCAGCCGATGGGAATATTCGGGTGCATTTCGTGGAACTTGTCAAACCAAGGTCCGTTCATGCTCGTTTCGCCGCCGTACCAGCCGAAATAGTGGTTGTACGAAACTACGTCGGGAATTTTGAGGTAGGGGTCGTCCATCTTGCACATCGAAACCGCCGCTATGGTGGTCAGTCTTGTCTTGTCGAGGCTGTGTGCAAGGTCGTTTAATATTCTGTGGTTTTCAAGAAGGTCACCGTCGGAGCCGGCAATCGAAATCTCGTTCGAGAGTCCCCATACTACGATAGAGGGGTGATTGTAGTTCTGAACTATAAGCTCGGTCATCTGGGAAACTGTGTTCTCGCGGCCGGTGGGCATATGTCTTGAAATGTAGGGAATCTCTGCCCATACGACAAAGCCGTACTCATCGCAAAGGTCATAGAAATACTGGTCGTGCTGATAGTGGGCGAGGCGTATCGTGGTCGCCCCCACCTCGTAAATAAGCTCGATATCTTCCTTATGATGCTCGGGCAGAAGCGCGTTGCCTATGCCAAGGCGGTCCTGATGGCGTGACACGCCCCGGAGGGGATATTCCTCACCGTTAAGAATAAATCCGCGGTTTGCATCTATTTCGAAGCTGCGGCAGCCGAATCTCGTCTTTACCTCGTCAATTGCATCGCCACAGCGAAGAAGCCGTGCCGTTGCAGTATAGAGATAGGGGTCGCGCCTTCCGTGCCAGAGATGTACCGACTTGATATCAAGTTTTACATCAAGGTCGGAGGTTCTGGTGCGTGCAACCTCTTTGCCATCCTTGTCGGTGATTACGTAGTCTATTTCGTCGCCTTCCTTAAGGTTGGTTACGAATACCTCAATTTCAACCTTGGCATCCGTGTCAACTATTTCGGGCGTCACCTTTATGCCGGGCCCTCCGTAGTAGTCAAGGTCAAAATGCGACTCGGAAACTGCGATAAGGTTTACGTCGCGGTAAACACCGCCGTAGAAGGTGAAGTCTGCCATCTGAGGATATACCTCCTCGTTTGCCGAGTTGTCAACGACAAGGCAAAGGTCAAAGGAGTCCGAAATCTCATCGGTTATACCCACACGCCAGGTGGAGTATCCGCCGTCGTGGTGCGCGAGCTTCTTTTCACCGACGTAAAGGTCAGAGGAGGAGTTTGCGCCGCGTATTTCGATATAATAGCGCTCAGCCTCGGGAAGAGCGGACTTGTTTAATTTCTTTACGTAAAGGCATTTGCCGCGGAAGTAGTCGTTGCCGCCGTCCTGTCCGTCGGTTGCATTCCAAGAGTGCGGAAGAGAAATTTCTTCACCGTCACGTCTCTTTATATCGGCAGTATCCTTTATAAATAGCCAATCTTTATTAAGGTTAATTACGTTTCTCACTTTTATCTCACTTTCTTTGCTCATAATCTATTATAGTGATAATTTGCTCGGGATATACGGTGTGTCTTTCAAAATCGGTGTCTAAAGGTAAAGAGCTGTCAGACACCAATAAAATACTATATATCTTGGTTTGTTGCCTGTGAACCCGAGCGGCGTGCTTCAAGATCCTCGTTCATCTTTGCAAGTGTTTTCTTGTCAAGGTTGTATACGAGTGCCAAGCCGAGAAACTGCATTACAGCTGCAACTACGAAAAGAATAGCTACTAGCCAACGAAGGTTAACTGCAACGTCCCAGCCGAGCCACTCAACGTTTATAGCGTTGAATTTTCCTGCTGCGTCGGGAATGTTTGTGTAATTGCCGTTTGAGTCAAGATTTGCATTGTTTACGTAACCGAGAGATGTCATAATAACAAGTGCAATTGCAGGACCTATGCCCTGTGCGAGCTTGCGGAAGAAGGAGTGAAGTGAGTAAACGATACCCTCTTCTCTGTTTCCGGTTTTCCACTCGTTGTAGTCGATAGCGTCACCCATCATAGCCCAGGAAACAGTGGTGTAAATACCAAGCCCCAGGCTATATATGAGCTGACAAATCACATAAATTACAAGGTCGAGAGAGGTGTTATTGGGGGTAATAATAAACAGACCGAGACCACCGAGAATGGAGCAGAGAGCGCCAATTACCGACAGCTCTTTTTTGCCGTACTTGGTAACCATCTTACTCGCAATAGGGGTGAAAAATACGATAGGAATCATAGCAAACAGCTGAACTATACCGGAAATTTGAGCATTCTTGAAATAAATCTGGAATACTACGGAAACTGCAGTGGCAGCACCCTGCATACCTATGAACATACCCATAGCGGCAAGAGTTGCTCCTACTGCAGGACGGTTCTTAACAAAGGCAATAAGCGCTTTGAAAACGTTGAATTTAGGTTGATCTTCGTTGAGCTTTACATCTTCCACTACACGAATTTCGGTGTTTCTTATCATAAATTGGAAGCAGATAAATCCAAGACCGCCCATAATAAGAGCAGCGAGGAATACTCTCCAGCCGTTAAGAGAGCCGTTCGAGTTATAAATGATGAAGGGAAGAATAACCATAGGAAGCATATTTCCTATCATAGAGCCTATAGAACGCCACGCAGAGAGCGAAGCTCTGTCTGCCGGCTCTTTGGAAATGAGCGATAGGAGCGAACCGTAAGGCACATTTGCTATGGTGTAGAACGCATCCCATACTACATATCCTGCGATGAAGATGATAAATTTAGCCCACGTGGGAGCACCGGGGAAGGGCAGGAAGCAGCAGGCTCCGCCTACTATAAGTCCTATTGATCCTAACCATATGTAAGATAGAAATTTGTTTCTCTTATATTTACGCTTGTCCGAGTCAATAACTGTACCGATAAGTGGGTCGTTAATAGCGTCCCATACCTGAACGATAACCAAAAGCAGAGAATACCAAAGACCCATACCCATAACTTGAGTCCAGAATAGCGCCATCGTTCCCTTAAGCGCAAAGCTCATGTTACAGCCAAGGTCACCGGCAGCGTATGCAATACTGTCACGTATGCCGAATTTTCGCTTGCCGTTTGCGTCAAGTTGAATTTCCTTTTTCATTGTCAATTCCTTTCCCGTTTTTAAAATTGAAACTTAGTTAAAAAACTAACTATCTTAATTATACATTAATTTTTTAAAAGAAGTGAGTAATTTTTTAATCTTTTTTTGTAATATTTTAATATTTTTGTTGATTTTGCAGTAAAAAAGTGTTAATATAGTTATATTGATTGTTAAAAATCGAGACAGAAAAGGGGAATTTATGATAAACTGTGAAACTGAGCTTTCGTTTTTACGTGAAATTTTAGAAAAAAATCATGTAAAGGTGAAAATTCGCTCAACTGAAGAAAAGCTGTCCGATGCTCTATACTCGGGCCTTAAGGACTTTTCAAAGGTTGTAATTGACGGAGAAATCAAAATAGGCGCTTATTTTGGTAAAATTGAGCCGATGACAAAATATAAATTCCGAGACCGTCTTAAGTTATGTTATATATATATACTCCTGCCAAGCGGCGGGGATGAAGAGTTACTTCTTATCGGCCCGTACCTTTCCCGCTCTCTAAGGGAAGAGGAGATTCTTGAGGTCGGTGAATTTCTCGGTGTAAAGCCTGCGGCACAAAAATATCTAAGGGAGTTCTATTTAAGTATTCCGGTGCTTAATGAAGACGACCGCATTTTCAGCGTTATAGACACCTTTTGCGAACGCATTTTCAAAAGTCACTCCTTTGGAGTTGCGGAGGTAAACATACAGGATTCAGCACCGCCATCGCTTATAAGCGACAGTTCGAAAAGCGAGGACTTTGACGAACTGCTTGCCGGAGTCAGTGTCATGGAAACACGTTATTCCTTTGAGAATGAGCTTATGAGGGCGGTAAGCCTCGGTCAGCAGCATAAGGAAAACCTACTCTCGTCGGCATTCAATGAAAAAATGTTCGAGCGGCGTACAGCCGATCCCGTACGCAACGCCAAGAACTACGGAATTATTATGAATACGCTTTTACGTAAGGCGGCTGAGGAGGGCGGAGTTCACCCTATATATATAGATAAGCTATCGTCGGGCTTTGCGCTTAAAATAGAGCAAATATCCGATGTCAAAGAAATCCCGTCTCTTATGAAGGAAATGTTTTCATCATACTGTCGGTTAGTCTATAAGCACTCAATGAAAAATCTGTCGCCCACCGTTCAGAAAACCGTTATCATAATCGATACCGACCTTTCGGCAGACCTGTCGCTCCATACGCTCGCAAGGTATCAAGGGATAAGCCCCGGTTATCTTGCAACGGTATTCAAAAGGGAGACCGGCAAAACGGTTTCACAGTACGTAAGAGAAAAACGTATTAAGCACGCAATGCATCTGCTTAGCACGACCAAGCTTCAAATACAGACAGTAGCACTGCACTGCGGAATTATGGATGTGCAATATTTTTCAAAAATATTCAAAGCCGAGACTGGAAAAACACCGAAAGAATACAGAACGGGGCTCTTGCCTAAGTAGAACCAAATAAAAAAGGGGGCATTGTGATAAAAACACAGTGCCCCTCAGACGTATGTGTAGAAATTTGAAAAATTTAAGGTTGGAAACCTGCGGATTTCCTCTTTTATAAGGTTAGCATTGGCTAAACGATTCCCATTGCAAATTCCACGGCGAGAGCTACGACCACGACGAGCGCGGAAATGATAAATCCGTGCAGCATGGGCTTTGCACCCGCCTTTTTCATATCGGAAAATGACGTATTGAGTCCGATTGCGGCAAGCGCCGATACCATAAGAAATTTGCTTGTCTTTTTGGTGGCGCTTACGAGTGATGCGGGAAGTGTAAAGATGCTCGCAACGGTCGCCATCGCAAGAAATCCGAGAATGAACCAGGGGAAAATTTTGGTGAATTTGAATTTGAATTTAACGTCACGCGTATCGGTTGCGTTCGCTATTGCCTCTTTCCTCTTTATCCGGAACTGTATAAGCGCAAAGGCTATAACGGTAGGAATTATAGTGAGGGTTCTCGTCAGCTTTACCATTGTGGCAAAATCGCCTGCCGCCTCGGAAAAGGCATATCCCGTGGCAACCACCGATGAGGTATCGTTAACGGCAGTGCCTGCCCAAAGGCCAAACGCCTCGTCGGTCATACCGATTGCGCGGCCCATGAGAGGGAAGAGAAGTATCATCGCCATATCAAATAAAAAGGTTGCGCTCATAGCGTACGCGATGTCGGTGTCGTCAGCCTCAATCGTGGGGGCAATGGCGGCAATTGCAGAGCCGCCGCAAATTCCCGTTCCCGCTGAGATGAGGTTCGACATTTTCCAGTTGAGCCCGAGAGCGCGTCCGATAAAATATCCGCCTCCAAAGCAGGTGAGAAGAGTGAATATCATTACGACGAGTGACATTCTTCCTACGGTGAGCACGGTTCGTATACTGAGTGAGAGTCCAAGCAGTATGATAGCGAATTTAAGCAGCTTTTTTGATGTGAATTTTATTCCGGGAGCGAAATGCGCGGTCTTTTTCAAAAAAGAGTTGCCAATCATTCCAAGGAACATCGCAATTACCGCAGCCCCCACCAAGTGTATCGGCAAAAGGCTTTCGATAAAGGTTGCGATTAAGGCTATCAGAAGCGAAAGCAC
>JAZLCX010000012.1:0-4794 GCA_045614425.1 Eubacteriales bacterium
TCTATTGCTTTAAGCTCGCGGAAGGTATCTATTTCAACGATATCGTCCTCGAAGCATTCTTTGATTGCAACGCGGTAATTATCGCGGCAGACCGAGAGAGGAACCTGCTCCCAATACTTTTCCTTGCCGCCCGGCATAGCATACACCTTTTCTATATCATGATAGAGCTTCTTGCCGTCCTCCCCGTCCCAATAGGAGATTCCGACCATCTGCCAGCAATTCTCGCCGCCGACCGTCTGATTTGTAATAAAGCCGTCACGCTCCTCAAAGCACCAGTCGTCAGTACGGTCCTTGCGAATAGCGAGGAAGTCCGAGGTATAGTGGTATTTTGTTATGATTTTGGGGTTTGAAATAAGCAAGTCAGCCTCGAATACGTACGCGTTTTCGAGAAGACCGCGGGCGCGGAGCGCCGAGGAAATATTGTTTGCCTCGTTGTACGAGGGGTTTTCTATAAAGTTTATCATAGGATACTTGTGAAGAAGCTGGTCAAACTGCTCTGCAAGATATCCGCGCACTATGTATATTTCTTCAATACCGGCAGCAAGGCAGGCGTCGAGAAGTCCATCGATAATGCGCTGTCCGTGCACTCTGACGAGAGGCTTCGGGGTGTTGAGGGTTATGGGCACAAGTCTTGAGCCAAAGCCCGCTGCTATAAATACGGCTCTCTTTGCGCGGTAGTTTTCAAGCACCTCTATTCCCGCCTCGGTGACGGTATTGCCCGAAACAAAGCCAAGCTCGCTAAGCTCACGCACAGTCTTGTTTATACTTCCGAGGGAGTACCCCGTTTTCTTTTCAAGCTCGCGCTGAGAAAGCTTTTCCTCTAAGAGAGCGACGAGCACATCAAATTGTTTTTTCGTAAGTTTCATAAGTATCTCCGGTGTTCAAAAAGGGACTTTTCGTATCAGTAACCGAACGGTTTTCTGAAAAAATCAAGCAAAACAAGGATAAACGGGATTTCCGTTCAAGAAACCCGTTTATCCGCTTGAAATTAAAACAGTAACAATGCAATAATAACACAAATACGAGAAAAAATCAAGTATTTATTCAAATTTCGTCATTTTGTGACAGATTCTTCCTTTGTTTCTGCTGTTTCTTCCGCGTTGTCGAGTATAACAAGCTCCTCTTCAACCTCGCGGTTTGCATTTTCGTCGATATGGAAGGTCTTGTTAACGCCCTTCTTCACCTTTCTCCAGATGATAATAAAGGCTGCGCCGAGGGCAGTAAAACCTGCTGCAAGAGATGCAACGACAGCGGTAGTTGCCGCGGGGTCAATGTAAAGCAAATTCATATTATTCTCCATTCTGTCGCAAAGCGACCTAAAAATTATTTTTTGGTTTTTTCGGTGAGAGATTTAAGTATATAATCCGCTCCGCATTTTGCCGCCGAGCCGGGATTGAATATAAGCGTCTTTTCCCTCTCCGTTATTACCGACCTGTAATGCTCCGCCTTCGAGTCAAGCTCGTCAAGCACGTCGGAGAGTGATGAAAGCTTATCCTTGTCAAGAGCAACGCCTATCTCGTTTCTAAGCGAAATCTCAACGGGAACGAGGTCGATTTTCGTGTAGTTCGGATTCGGGCATTTCATCTTGGTATTGACGAATACTGCGGGGCGCTTCGTTGCAAAGCAGAATTCGGTGGCAACGCCCGACCAGTCGGTTATAAGCACGTCGGACGTGTAAATAGACTTATTCTTCGAGAAATTAAGCTCAAAGGTGATATCCTTTTCGTCATAATCGCGATAGCGCTCGATTATCGCGTTCATCGACGCGCCGTAGCGCTTTACGTACTCGGGGTGAGGACGCACGGTTATGTGGTTGCCCTTGCCTACGAGCGCCGATATAATGTCGTCTATACAGGAATCAAGAATATTGTCCTCCTGCCACGAGGGTGCGATGAGAACCTCTCTTACTCCCGTGTCGTCCTTCTCGAGTGCGGCGCGCTCGCCCGCCTTTGTAAGCTCATCTGCAAGAGGATATCCGAAGTGAACGAGCTTTTTTGCCTTGGTGCCGTAGACACGCTCGGTTTCCCTAAGCTCCGCCTCTACGTGCGGGCCGACGCAGAATACCGTATCAAAGGCATCAAACGCTCCCTCTCGGAAGCTCATATGCGTGCTCATCATATCGTGCGGGACGTATATATACTCTATATCCGACTTCAAAAACGAGCGCTTGAGATAATATTTATCAAGGTCGGGCGTCGTCATAATGAATATGTCGGTTTCGACGAGCATCATAAGAGTGGGTGTTTTCTTAAGAGATATGTAGTAGGGCTTTATTCTCGGCTGAGTCTTTGCAAGCTCGAATATGGCGTCGTCGGGGTCGTTCGTTACGTAGTGAATCGAAAGGTTTGAGCGGGACAGGAGGTTTTCGAGCAAGTCCTTATAGTACTTGTAAAATCCGCCCTTTTCGGAGTAGACTACGACGTGCTTATTCACTATATGCTTAAAGCGCTTGTAGTCTTCCTTTTCTCTTCTGCGGTTTTCGCGGTATTTTTCGCTCTTTTTATCCTCTTTGCCGAACTCCTTGAGATTTGCAAGCGCCGCGCGGCTTTCCTCAAGAGCATCGTAATCAACGTAATTTTTCGGGTTGATTGCGATATTGAGAAGATACATCTGTATGATTGAAAATGCGTTACTTGCTATCCAGTATATTGCTATACCGATGGGCACGAAAAGTCCGAGGTAGAGCGAAAGCGCAACGCTGAGCGCCATAATGCTGTATTTGTTCAGCTTGCCCTGCTCGTGCTGAAGAACGTTCGAGCAGTTCTGCGTAAAGCAAAGAAGCCACGAAGCTGCACCCGCAAGAACGGGAATGAGAACGTATATACCCCATGTTGACGTAGGAACTGTCGAAAGGTGAAGACCGAGAAATTTAAGGTCGAATTCCGACACGCGCTCGACTATTCCGACAAGCGACTCCGAGGATACACCCTCAATGACCGACGAGGCGGTTATATTTCCGCTTTGAATAGCGTCGATTATCTCAAGCTGAAATGCGGAATCAGCGGTGTTCGCCCCGATATACTCTGCAAGGCTCATTATAGTTCCCTCGGAATAACCGAAGAGATAGGTTAGGGGGTGATAAATTATATCAACTACGGCAAGAAGCAGAACGACCTGCAATATAAGCGGTATGAGCGAGAGCATCGGATGGTAGTGCTCGCGCTTGAAGAGCTTAACCTGCTCGTCTGCGATAAGGTCGCTGTTTCCGTTGTACTTGACCTTTAAGAAGTTTATTTCGGGCTGAATTTTTACCATTTGAATGGAATTTTTCTGTATCCATATCGAAATGGGAAGAAGCACCACCTTGGTGGCCAGTGTGAAAAGAAGGATAGCGAGACCGTAATCGGCAATCAGCATCCAGCACCATTTCATAAGCACGCCGAACGGTATGCACATGTAGTATAAAATCTTATCCATAGCTATCTCTCCCGTCAGTTTGCAAACAGCGGATGCGCGTAATAGGTGGATTTTTCAACCGTCCAGTTTGAAAAATCGCGCGCATTTCCGACTATTTTATATTCTACGCAGTCGTACGAGTCTAAATCTATTCTCCGCTTGTTCCAAATGAATTTTCTCACGTACTCGTCCTTTGCCTTTTTGGGAAGCTTATCGATATCAAATACCGAGTCGCCGAAAACGGCTCTGTCGTATTCTATGCCCTCCGACTGAAATATAGTTGCCCAAAGGTTTTCGTGCGACACGGGGGCGTCTGAAATCTTAAGAGGTGCGCCCGATTTGCCCGACGGCTTTACGAAAAGCGCCGTCAGCATAGACTCGTCAAACATAGCCGTTCTGTTATCGACTTTTCCGTGGTCGCCGAGGATAATTATCGTCGAATCGTGGTAGAGCTTCGGTGAGATTGCCTTCATATTTTCGATGTACATATTGACGATATCTATACTGAGCTTTGCCGAGACTACGTAATCCGAGGTCGTGGCGATTCCGTGATTCTTCTTCCAGTCTATGCCGTAGTCGGCGGTGTGACATCCGCTTATGTGAATAAAGGTGAAGTTCTTTTCGCCATTGGTTGCAAAGCTTCCGACCTTTTTCTTTATCTGCTTGTATGCGCGGTGGTTTTCGTATGAATAGGACTTGTATTCTCCAAAGTCGCTTCCGTGATAGAGAATATATTCGTTGCAGGTGTCGGAATTCATTTTGCCGACCGTGTTCTTAAGAATGAACGGCAGGCTTCTGAAAAGCGACATTTTCGTAAGCGCAAGTCCGAACTTAAACGGCTTTCTCACTTCAACGGTAAGCGAATCCTTTGAGGTTTCAACGGCGTTGTCAACGTAGTCGGGAAGCTCGTTAGCGTTATAGTAATCGTAGTATCCCTCGCTGTACAGTTTTACGTTATATCCCGCATCGTGTAAAACCGACAGGGTGCTGTTCTGATTGTAGACCTTATTGAAATAATCTCTGTGATTGCCGTGGTCGTATTCGATTCCCGACATCATATATCCGACAGCCGGGAAGGTGTTTGCGTAAAGAGAGGTTGCGTCGTTATAGAAGGTAAATCCGTCAAGCTTTTCAAAGGTTTCAGGATATTTCTTCATTGCGGGCTCTGCATAAAGGTCGGTATCAAAGCGGTCAACGCAGAAAACTATGACGTTGCGCTCCGAGCCGAGCTTTTCAATTCCTTTGTTCGTAAGGAAGCGGGGATTTCTGCTGTACTCACCGTAAACGCGGTCAATTGCAGAATCAAACGCGCCCTCGGTCGAGATTGCCGCAAGCGAGAAGTTCGCAACCTGCGCCGAGCCTATGGCAATCGTAAGAATAAGCGTCACGGTAGCCGTG
>JAZLCX010000013.1:0-3020 GCA_045614425.1 Eubacteriales bacterium
ACGGCGAGCCGGTTAAGGTTGTTATCGCAGACACCACAATCGGAAGAGTTGCGGAAGCTGCGGCCTGCGCCGACAAATTCAGAAAAGAGGGTGTTGATATCACCCTTACCGTTACACCCTGCTGGTGCTACGGCTCAGAAACCATGGATATGGACCCCCACACCATAAAGGGTGTATGGGGCTTCAACGGAACCGAAAGACCGGGTGCTGTATATCTTGCGGCAGTTCTTGCGGGACATGCGCAAAAGGGCCTTCCCGCGTTCGGAATTTACGGACACGAGGTTATGGATATGTCGGATACCGAAATCCCCTCAGATGTCAGAGAAAAGCTTCTTCGCTTTGGAAGATGCGCTGTTGCGGCAGCAACCATGCGCGGAAAATCCTACCTTCAGATAGGCTCTCTCTGCATGGGAATCGCCGGCTCCCAGATTGACCCAAACTTTATCGAGGACTACCTCGGCATGCGAGTCGAATCGGTTGACGAGGTTGAAATCATACGCAGAATGGAAAGAGGCATCTACGATAAGGCCGAGTACGAAAAGGCTCTTAGCTGGGCGAAGGAAAACTGCAAAATCGGCTTTGATAAAAATCCCGATTTCATAAGAAAATCCGACGAAGAAAAGGAACGCGACTTTGAGTTTGCGGTTCTCTCGGCAATAATTATGAAGGACCTTATGTGCGGAAACGATAATCTTCCCGAGGGCGCTGAGGAGGAACGCGTCGGACACAACGCGATTGCCGCAGGCTTCCAGGGACAGCGTCAGTGGACCGACTTTTACCCAAACGGCGACTTTGCCGAATCCATTCTCAACAGCTCATTTGACTGGAACGGCGCAAGAGAGCCTTATATTCTTGCAACCGAGAATGATGTTCTCAACGGCATCTCTATGCTCTTTATGAAGCTTCTCACCAACCGCGCGCAGATTTTCGCAGACGTGAGAACCTGCTGGTCGGAAAGCTCCGTCAAGCGTGTTGCGGATTATGACCTTGTCGGCAAGGCGAAAGACTCTAAGGGTATAATTCACCTTATAAACTCGGGTGCTGCCTGCGTTGATGCGAACTGCAGAGCCACCGATGACTGCGGTAATCCTACGATTAAGGAATGGTACGACGTTACCGAAGCCGACAAGAAGGCGATTATGGAAAACGTAGAGTGGTGCGCTGCCGATATCGGATATTTCAGAGGCGGCGGATTCTCCTCTCGCTTTGTTACCGAGGCTGAAATTCCCTGCACTATGATAAGACTTAATCTCGTTAAGGGACTCGGCCCCGTTCTTCAGATTGCGGAGGGCTGGACGGTTAATCTTCCCGGTGAAGTTACCGATGTCCTCTGGAAGAGAACCGACTACACCTGGCCT
The DNA here is from genome assembly GCA_045614425.1 of Eubacteriales bacterium. Classification (GTDB taxonomy): domain Bacteria; phylum Bacillota; class Clostridia; order Oscillospirales; family CAG-272; genus UBA1740. Next base: position 1,359 of record JAZLCX010000013.1, read on the forward strand.
TGCACCTGGTTTGCTCCGCGTTGCGACGGCAAGGAAGGCTCTCCCTTTGAGGATGCTTACAGCGTTATGAACAGCTGGGGCGCAAACCACGGAGCAATCAGCTACGGCCACATAGGCGCTGACCTTATTACTCTCTGTTCTATACTGCGCATCCCCGTATGTATGCATAACGTTGCCGACAAGGACATATTCAGACCTGCGGCTTGGGGAGCTTTCGGAATGGATAAGGAGTCTCAGGATTACAGAGCCTGCCAGAATTACGGACCTCTTTACAAAAAGCTCTAAAATCACGTGCTAATAAAAATTTCAAGGGATAGGATTTTAAAAAATTCTATCCCCTTTATTTTACTATTGAAATTTATGCGCCCGGCGTGTTATAATATAGTGCAAAGAGAATAAACCAAAAAGAGGATTATGAATGATAACAGATAGTATAAAATACGTAGGAGTGGACGACAGAAAAATTGACCTTTTCGAAGGTCAGTACAAGGTTCCCGAGGGAATAAGCTACAATTCCTACGTGATAACAGATGAAAAAATTGCCGTTATGGATACTGTCAGTGCGGATTTTAAAGATGAATGGCTCGAAAAGCTGAAAAAATCCCTTTGTGCAAGAGTGCCCGACTACCTTGTAATTTTGCATATGGAGCCCGACCACTCGGCAAATATTTTAAGCTTTATGGAGACCTACCCCTCCGCCACGGTCGTTGCTTCTCAGAAAGCATTTTCAATGATGAAGAGCTTCTACGGAACCGATTTCCAAGGACGCAGTCTCGCCGTTAAAGAGGGAGATGAGCTCTCGCTCGGCAAGCACACCTTAAAGTTTATAAGCGCTCCTATGGTACATTGGCCGGAGGTTATGGTTGCTTACGACACAGCCGACAAGACACTCTTCTCAGCTGACGCTTTCGGAAAATTCGGTGTCCGCGGAGTAGAGGATAACTGGGTTGACGAGGCGCGCAGATATTATATCGGCATAGTAGGAAAGTACGGTGCGCAGGTTAAAAATCTTCTCAAAAAAGCATCTTCGCTTGATATTGAAAGAATTTGTCCTCTCCACGGCCCCGTGTTAGATAAAAACCTCGATTATTACCTCTCGCTGTATTCCAAGTGGGCAAATTACGAACCCGAAGAAGACGGTGTTGTAATAGCCTACACCTCGGTTTACGGCAACACGCGTCTTGCGGCAGAGCTTTTACACGGTGAGCTTGACTCGCTCGGTGTAAAAACGGTGATTTACGACCTTGCAAGATGCGATATGGCGGCTGCGGTTGCAGATGCGTTCAGGTATTCAAAGCTCGTCCTCGCCACTACCACCTACAACGCTGACATCTTCCCGTTTATGAGAGAGTTTATATCCCATCTCGCCGAGCGAAATTTTCAAAAGAGAAAGGTCGCCCTTATAGAAAACGGAAGCTGGGCTCCTATGGCGGCAAATGTTATGAAGAAGATGCTCTCAGAGTGTAAAGATATCGAATATACCGAAAATAACGTAAAAATCCTCTCGGCACTTAACAGCGAGAGTATCGAACAAATAAAAATCCTGGCGAGAGAACTTGCGAAATAATATATTATTCAAAAAACGAGCCGAAAGCCCCTGTGAAAGCTTTGGCTCGTTTTTTATAAATCGGCAAAAAACTATTTACAAACAACGTTTTTTAT
>JAZLCX010000014.1:0-35011 GCA_045614425.1 Eubacteriales bacterium
TCGAGGTGCGAGAATCAAGTCCTGTCACCCGCACCAAATTATAAAATATCAAGGCGCGGTTTAAGCAAAAAAAGGCGAGTTACAACTCGCCTTTTTCATATTTCTGCCGGTAAATATATCCGTGTTTTATTCGTTTATTGCTTTTTATACTCCAAAAATTCCTCGTAAGTGCATCTTCTGTCAACGAAGCCTTCGGGAGTGATTTCTATTATTCTGTTCGCAACGGTGTTAACGATTTCGTAGTCGTGCGAGGAGAACAAAATATTGCCGCCGAAGCGCTGCATTGCATTGTTTACCGCCGTTATGGATTCGAGGTCGAGGTGGTCTGTCGGTTGGTCGATAATAAGCATATTTGAGCCGTAAAGCATCATTCGCGAGAACATACATCTAACCTTTTCGCCGCCCGAGAGCACGTTTACGGGCTTGAAAACCGCATCATTTGAGAAGAGCATTCTGCCAAGGAATCCGCGAAGATATGACTCAGTCTGGTCCTTTGAATACTGACGCATCCAGTCGAGAATCGACTCCTTGTGACCGTCAAAATAAGGTGAATTATCGTGCGGGAAATATGACGTGGTAATTGAAACACCGAAATTGAATTCGCCGCTGTCCGCTTCTTCCTCCCCATTCAAAATCTTGAAAAGGTGTGTTATTGCAAGCTCATTTCCGATAAATGCAATTTTATCACCCTTTGCTACGTGGAAGGTCAAATCATTGAAAAGCAGGTTTCCGTCGACGGATTTTGTAAGCCCCTCTACGTGAAGAATTTCCTTGCCCGGTTCCCTGTCCATATCGAATCCGATAAAGGGATAACGGCGGCTTGATGCGGGAAGCTCCTCAACCGTTAATTTATCAAGAAGCTTACGGCGAGAGGTTGCCTGACGAGATTTCGATTTATTCGCGGAAAAGCGCGAAATAAAGCTCTGAAGCTCGGCAATTTTCTCCTCATTCTTCTTGTTTTGCATTTTTATCATACGTTGAATAAGCTGGCTGGATTCGTACCAAAACTCATAGTTACCAACGTACATCTTGATACCCGTGTAATCTATATCGACAATATTTGTGCATACGTCGTTAAGAAAATGACGGTCGTGAGAAACAACAAGGACTGTTCCGAAGTAGTCAGAGAGAAAATCCTCAAGCCACGTAACAGCCTCAATATCCAAGCCGTTTGTAGGCTCGTCGAGAAGTATTATATCGGGATTTCCGAACAGTGCTTGAGCAAGAAGGACCTTAACCTTTTCGCTCTCTTTGAGCGATGACATACCGAGATAAAGCATATCATCCGAGAGTCCAAGTCCCTGTATAAGCTTTGAAGCATCGGACTCGGCTTCCCATCCGTTAAGCTCGGCAAACTCACCTTCAAGCTCCGAGGCGCGAATTCCGTCTTCATCTGTGAAATCACTTTTAGCGTAAAGCGCATCCTTTTCCTTCATTATGTCATAGAGGCGCTTGTTTCCCATAATTACGGTGTCGAGAACGGTGTATTCCTCATAAGCGAAGTGATCCTGCTTAAGCACCGACATTCTTATGTTAGACGGTATGGATACCTCACCCCGTGTCGGCTCAAGCTCACCGCAAAGGATTCGTAAAAAGGTAGATTTGCCTGCTCCGTTTGCGCCAATAATGCCATAGCAATTGCCCGGAGTAAACTTCAAATCAACATCCTTAAAAAGAAGCTGACCGCCAAAATTGAAGCTTAAATTTGAAACTGTTATCATCTTTATATTTCCTAATATTAATCTTTATTCGCCGTCGGGATAGCCGTCGGGGTTATTTTTTTGCCATCTTGCAGCATCCTCGCACATTTTTTCGAGGTTTCTCTCCGCGCGCCAACCGAGTAACTCGTAAGCTTTTGTCGGGTCGGCATAGCATTCCGCTACATCACCGGGACGACGGGGAGCAAATTTATAATTAACCTTGCCGCCCCAAGCTTTTTCAAACGCTGAAATCATTTCGAGTACTGAGTACCCATTACCCGTGCCAACATTTATATAGTCAATACCATCTTGCTTTTCGGTATATTTTATCGCAAAAATGTGAGCGAGTGCAAGGTCTACTACGTGTATATAGTCGCGAACGCCCGTTCCGTCGGGAGTTTCGTAGTCGTTACCGAAAACGCTGAGGCATTCAAGCTTTCCTGCCGCAACCTTAGAAATATACGGGAGAAGGTTGTTGGGAATTCCGCGCGGATCTTCACCTATAAGACCCGATTCATGCGCACCGATCGGATTGAAATATCTTAAAACACATGCAGAAAAGCCAGGATGTGCAGCTACAACGTCCTTCAATATATGCTCAATCATGAGCTTTGTTTCGCCGTAAGGATTTGTAGCGGAAAGCGGAAAATCTTCCTTAATCGGTACAGATTTAGGTACACCGTACACGGTTGCCGAGGAGGAGAAAACGATTCTTGATACTTTATATTTTATCATTGATGTTAGGAGATTCAATGTTCCCATAATATTGTTGTGATAATATTTAATGGGCATTAAGCAAGACTCTCCAACCGCTTTTAATCCGGCAAAATGAATTACCGAATCAATTTCGGGGTGGTCGAAAAACACCTTATCAAGCATTTCGCCATCAAGAAGGTCGCACTTAATAAATTCGGGACGCTTCCCTGTTATTTTCTCTATTCTGTCGAGTACACAAATTTTGCTGTTTGACAAGTTGTCTACAATTACAACGTCAATGTCTCTTTTAAGAAGCTCAACTACGGTATGGGAACCAATATATCCCGTACCGCCCGTAACGAGTATAGACATAATTCTGCACCTCCAAAAAAATTAAAATTAAAACAAAAAAGAGTGCTGAACACTCTTTTTTGCAAATATTAGTCAGCGTAAACGCTAACCTGCTTCTTGCCGCCGGAAATGTGTTCAAACTTTACCTTTCCGTCAACGAGAGCAAAAAGTGTATCGTCAGTACCGATACCAACGTTCTTACCGGGATGAATCTTAGTTCCGCGCTGTCTTACAAGAATATTACCTGCGGTAACACTCTGACCGTCAGCTCTTTTAACGCCAAGGCGCTTAGACTCGGAATCACGACCGTTCTTGGTAGAACCAACGCCCTTTTTATGAGCGAAGAATTGTAAACTGAGCTTTAACATTTCTTTTACCTCCATAATTGATGTGGCTTGTAGCCCCTGGGACGCTTAAATCTCACGCTCGATTTCCTTTACGTCGAGAAATTCATAATAATCTTCGACAAGGTCCATCAGCTGAAAGAAATAAGCCTGTATAAGACCGGATACCGCATATTGCTTCTTTTCGTCACTTTCATATTTCGGAAGAGCGGATTTAGCTATAAGCTTTATATCCGTAGTTTTCTCGTCAATCGTATAATCTACGTTAGATGCGTAGGAAATTTCAATTGCGTTTATGAGAAGCATCGTCATACTCGAAAGAGCTGCGCAGAGGACGTCGTCTCCGGACTCGCCGTAACCGGTATGTCCCTTCTCCTCAAATCCGTAATAGTGACCGTCGGCCTTATAAAACGTAATCGTTGTCATTTAATTCAAGCCTCGATTTTCTCGATCTGAATCTTAGTATAGTCCTGACGATGACCGATCTTCTTCTTCTCGTTCTTCTTGGACTTGTACCTGATAACGTCTATTTTCTTAGACTTACCATTCTTAACAACGGTAGCAACAACGGTTGCGCCTTCAACCTTAGGGGTACCAACAGTCAAGGTCTCGCCGCTTACTGCAAGAACGTTATCAAAAGTAACCTTCTCGCCCTCAGCAACGCCAAGCTTCTCAACGAAGATAACGTCGCCCTCAGCAACCTTATACTGCTTTCCGCCTGTTACGAAAATAGCGAACATGTAAAGAACCTCACTTTCGTGCAAAATCGCTATCATAGGCGTGCTTGCGCACTTAGGGAGCCTATAAATATGCGTCATACTATTTTATCACTTAAATTCAACAAAGTCAATAGTTTTTGTGAAAAAGTTATAAAAATTCATTAATTTCTTTGTCTTTTATTTCGTTTATATTGTATGGTGTTGTCTGATATACGAAATAATTGAGCCAATTTGTAAAAAGAAGCGTTGCGTGAGCGCGCCACGAGAGCATCGGCGGCTTCGTGTCGTCATCATTCGGGAAATAGTTTTCGGGAACTTTGGGAGAGATGCCGAGAAGCTTGTCGCGGTTATACTCTTTCTGCAGTGTGTTCACGTCGTACTCGGAATGTCCGGTTATAAAGATCTGCTTACCTCCGCGTGTCGCAACGGTATATACCCCCGCCTTTTCGGAAGAGGAAAGTATTCTGAGCTCCGGAACTGCCTCAACTTCTTCACGCAAAACCGTGGTATAGCGCGAATGCGGAACGTAAAATACGTCATCAAATCCGCGGAACAAAATTGAGCGTTTATAATCGACAGTGTGCGCATATACGCCCGAGAGCTTCTCGTCGAGCATATATTTTTTCACACCGTAATGATAGTAAAGTCCCGCCTGAGCACCCCAGCAGATATGAAGCGTGCTGTGAACGTGAGTTTTGGTCCACTCCATTATCTCGACAAGCTCCTGCCAGTAGTCAACTTCCTCGAACTCCATTTTTTCAACAGGAGCGCCGGTAATTATCATTCCGTCGAAGTATCTGTCCTTGACGTCGGAAAACTCCTTGTAGAACGCAAGCAGATGCTCTTCCGAGGTATTCTTTGAACGGTGAGAGCTGGTATGGATAAGCTCGATCTCAACCTGCAGAGGTGTATTTCCGAGAACACGGGAAAGCTGTGTTTCGGTATCTATCTTAGTAGGCATAAGATTAAGTATAAGTATTTTAAGCGGACGAATATCCTGCGTTATCGCTCGGGTTTCGGTCATAACGAATATATTTTCGTTTTCTAGCGTTTTGACGGCAGGAAGTTCATTCGGAATTTTAATTGGCATTTGATTTCATCCTTTCAGATGGTATTTTCAGACTGCGGAAAGCGCCTCGTCAAGATCTTCGATAAGATCATCTGCGTTTTCAATACCGCAGGAATAGCGTACTAAATCAGGTGAAACACCTGCTGCACGAAGCTCATCGTCATTCATCTGACGGTGGGTAGCACTCGCTGGGTGGAGACAGCATGTGCGAGCATCAGCAACGTGAGTTTCAATAGCGCCTAGCTTCAGATTTTTCATGAAAAGCTCAGCTGCTGCTCTTCCGCCCTTAACTCCAAAGCTGACAACGCCGCAAGAGCCGTTCGGGAGATACTTGCAGGCGAGTTCATAATCGGCATCGCCCTCAAGTCCGGGATATTTTACCCACGCAATTTTCGGGTGGTTTGCCAAGAATTTAGCTACGGCAAGACCGTTTTCGCAGTGACGCTGCATACGAACGTGAAGACTTTCAAGTCCAAGGCCGAGGAGGAACGCGCTCTGCGGAGACTGCGTACAGCCAAAATCACGCATAAGCTGTGCAGTAGCCTTGGTTATATATGCGCCCTCTTTTCCAAATCTTTCGATATAATTTACTCCGTGATAGCTCTCGTCGGGAGTGCAGAGGCCGGGGAATTTACCCGATGCCGCCCAATCGAACTTTCCGGAATCGACGATGCATCCGCCAACGGCACTGCCGTGTCCATCCATATATTTAGTGGTAGAATGAGTCACTATATCAGCGCCCCACTCAAAAGGACGGCAATTTATAGGTGTCGCAAACGTGTTATCAATAATGAGCGGTACTCCGTGAGCATGCGCCGCCTTTGCGAACTTCTCAATATCAAGCACCTTAAGAGCCGGATTCGCTATTGTTTCACCAAAAACGGCTTTGGTTTCGGGAGTAAATGCAGCCTCGAGCTCCTCCTCTGTACAATCGGGGGATACGAAGGTAAAGTTTATTCCCATACGCTTCATAGTAACGGCAAAGAGATTATACGAGCCGCCGTAAACAGCGCTTGAGGATACTATATGGTCACCCGCAGAGGCAATATTAAATACTGCGAAGAAGTTTGCTGCCTGACCCGAAGATGTAAGCATTGCCGCAGTTCCGCCCTCAAGCTCGCAAATTCTCGCTGCCACAGTATCACAGGTGGGATTCTGAAGCCTTGAGTAGAAATATCCCGACGCTTCGAGATCGAAAAGCTTTCCCATATCCTCGCTTGTAGAATATTTAAAGGTTGTACTCTGTATTATAGGAATCTGACGGGGCTCGCCGCTTGCGGGACGGTAGCCACCCTGTACGCATTTAGTTTCAATTCTTGTTTTTTTCATAATATTTTCCTTTCATTTATCCGTAAAAATAAAAAGAGCGCCGTCTCTTAATGAGACGAACGACTCGTAAATCATCCGCGGTACCACTCAAATTGCGCAAACGCGCCACTTTAGAAAGCCAACATAGCTTCTGCGCCTGTAACGTTGCGCTAACGTGCGCCCCTAACAAATCTGCTCAGGACACCTGCTCGGGAGCCATAAGAATCCGACACCGTAATACCGCCTCACACCAACCGCGGCTCTCTGTGAATACTCCTCCGGTTCTCTCTCCGTCGTCGCTTTTCTATGATTTTAACATAAGAATAAAAAAATGTCAATAGTTAATTATTGCAAAATAATGTAAAATCCCCCACGGTCAAACGCTTGAATATACAAGAGCTCACTATGGGGGATTTAGACGTTCGGAAGTTATACCGCGTTTCAGTCGTCGGAATCGGTATCCGAAACCTCAACATCATCAAACTTTTCTCCGCATGCCGGACAAACAAGCTCGTCGGGAGCAAGAGAGTCGTCAAAGAAAACCTCTTCGCCGCAGCTGGGGCAAGTCATCGAATAATATTCCGAATCGTCCTCGCAGTCGCATTCATCGTCATCCTCAGTGAAATAGAGATCCTCTTCAACTGTTCCAAGGTCCTCGTCAATCTCCTCGATATATTCCTTGAGCTCAGCGCACTCAGCTTCAAGCTCGGATATCTTTTCAGCCATATCATATATAAGGTCAAGAGCTCCGGACAAAATCTTTATTTCCTTGGATTCGCGATTAAGGTCAGAGCCATCAAGAAGTCCCTTTAAATATGCTGCATTTTCGTTGATGTTCATATTACTTTCCTTTCGAAATAACAAAAATACTTATGCTCTCTCAAGATACTCGCCGGTTCTGGTGTCAACTCTGAGAAGGTCGCCCTCGTTGATGAAAATCGGAACCTTAATAACAGCACCGGTTTCAAGAGTTGCAGGCTTGGTTACGTTTGTTGCAGTATCGCCGCGCACGCCGGGCTCGGTCTCAACAACTGCAAGCTCAACGAATGTGGGGGGCTCAACAGAAAATACGTTGCCCTTGTAAGAAATAATCTTACACATCATCTCTTCCTTTACAAAACGGAAGTTGTCACCTACGGTGCTGTGAGAAACGAGAGTCTCCTCCCATGTCTCGGTATCCATGAAGTGATAAAGGTCACCGTCATCGTAAGAATACTGCATATCCTTTCTTTCAATTACAGCATTCTCGAACTTTGCTGTGGGGTTGAAGGACTGCTCACGAATAGTACCGGTCATAACATCCTTATACTTAGTTCTTACGAAAGCCGCACCTTTACCGGGCTTAACGTGCTGGAACTCAATTACCTGATATACCTTACCTTCCATTTCAAAGGTAACGCCATTTTTAAAATCACCTGCTGTTAACATAGTTAAATTCCTTTTCTTGACGATTGATGAATTACAGATGCAGTACGCCAAAGTTGCACCTTTAAAGCTTACTTTTATATTTTACTATAAAATCCTTATTATTTCAATAGGTAAACGCCATTTTTTTGGAAAATTACGAAAAATTTAATATATTTCAATAAATTCTTTGGTAGAATGGGTGAAATTATACGCTCCATCCTTCTCTACTGCTACCAAATCCTCTATTCTGCAACCGTATTTTCCGTAGAGGTATATCCCGGGCTCGACGGTATAAACCTCTCCAACCCTCATTTTATTACCAAACGAGCGCGGCGAGAGATTCGGGGGCTCATGAATAAAAAGACCGAGCGAGTGACCCAGAGAGTGACCGAACGTGCCCTTGTACTCCGGTATCGCGTAAATAATGTCTCTTGCGATTTTATCTGCCTCACCGGAATCCGCACCCGCACGAACATATTCAAGCGCGCTTTTTTGCGCGGAAAGGACGGTGTTGTATAGCTTCTTCATATCGGAGTCACCTTTTCCGATAACAATGGTTCTCGTCATATCAGAGCAGTATCCGTCAAGCTTAGCACCGTAATCGAGCGTAAGAAAACCTCTCTTAAGCTTTACGTTTCGCGGCGTCCCGTGCGGAACCGACGAAGCATCTCCGGACACGGCAATTGTTTCAAACGCAGGCGATTCTGCCCCAAGTTTTCTCATCGAATATTCGATTTCTGCCGCGACATCAATTTCGGTCATATTCGGAGTAATCATATTTATCAGATGCGAAAACGCCTTGTCGGTTATATCCTGAGCCTTTTGTATTATGCTAAGCTCCTCGGGAGTTTTGATTTTTCGCATATCCGAAATCATGTCTCCGATATCCGCAAGGTCAACGCCCTGATATTTTTCCGAAAGCCCCTTATAGACTTTATAAGAAACCTCGCTTCCCTCAAATCCAAGAGTCTTTACGCAGTCCTCCGATAAAATTTTCGAGATATATTCCTGTCTGTTATCGGGCATTGACACACGGTATACATCTCCGGACTTTTTTTGGGCTGCCTCAAAATAACGGAAATCGGTTATGAGCTCTGCATGATTTTGAGTGACGAGCAATGCGCCATCGGTAAATGCAAATTCCGTAAGATATCGTTGATTCAGCTCTCCGAGTATAAGCGCCGCATCTATTTTTGCCTCAGCGAGAACCTTCCTGAATTTTTCAAGCTTTCTCACGTTTAAGCTCCTCATAATATTTTTTCATTGCAAGAGCATCGTCGGACTGAGTTCCGGCTGACTCACTGATAATAGTAGGTGTGAGCGAATTTTCAACTATCGCCTCAACGAGCGGTTCAAAGTCCGGTCCGAAGACGGTATCTTCAAAGGTCAAATGCTTCTTCTCGCCCGAGCCCGTCCACTCAATTTTTGAAAAGTGACAGTGAAGATTTTTAGCAACGGAAGATCCGAGCGCCCTATCAATTCTGTCAAAGACGCGGAGGTAATCGTCTTTGTTTTTAAAGACACCTCCGCACTCACGTGCGTTCATATGTCCGAAATCTACTACGGGAACTAAGGCGCTATCGATTCTGCACAGCTCAAGAACCTCGTCCAAAGTGCCCAGCTGATTGACCTTTCCCATGGTTTCAAGCCCTATTTTAATACCGTGAGTATCAACCGCATTAAGAGTTCTGACAAGTGTGTCGCCAGCAAGCTTCATGGCTTCGTGACGGGTAATTTTTGCGGCAGAACCGGTATGCACAACTATCGTCTCGGCACCTATAAGATTTGCAGCGTTAAGACTGTCGGCAATATAGCGTATGCTTTTTAATCTTTTTTCCTCCTCCACACCGGAAAGAGAGATGAAATACGGTGTGTGAAAGGACATTTTTATATTAAACCGTCGAGCCAGGTTGCCAAGCTCAAGAAGCATTGAGGGCGAGGCGCTTATTCCGTTGCCCGCCTCATATTCGTATGCATCAAGGCCTATCCTGCTAATCCACTCGGGCGCATCAAGAGTTGATTTTCCGCCTGCGAGCTTAAAGGCTTCGCTGTTTCCGCCGGGACCGAAGAATGCTTTCATTTATTTTTCCTCTTTTCGTACTTTTTAATTATGGGTCGCTCAAGGAGGCGCTTGAACTTGGTGAAAATGTCGCGCTTATCCTTAATCGGCGGAACGAGTATCGCCCGGATTCCTGCGTTATGCGCCGCCCATACGTCAGTAAACACCTGATCCCCCATGAGAACTGTTGTTTCGGGAGATGTGTTCATATCTGCCATTGCCCTAAGTATGTTCTTCTTAAACGGCTTTTTAGCTTTAAAGTATGCGGGAAGCCCTATTTCCTTATTGAAAAGCTCTACCCTCTCTCTGCCGTTATTTGAAACAATTGCCGCTGATATACCGTGTATACGGAGCGAATTTAACCAGCGGATAACGTGTTCGCCCGGTAAGGCATTTTCATATGGCTCAAGTGTATTGTCAATATCAAGAATTATTCCTTTTACACCGATTTTTTGAAGAAACTCGGCACTTGCCTCATCAAAGGTATTAAATCTATATTCGGGTACGAAAGTAAATTTCATCTTTTATCCTCCGTTTATACCAATATTTTAACAAAAAAACAAAGTAAAGTCAACATAAAAAATACCGATGCGATTGCATCGGTATTTTAGTGGCGCGCCCAGGAGGATTCGAACCTTCGACCTACCGGTTCGTAGCCGGGCACTCTATCCACTGAGCTATGGGCGCAAGATTGGAGCGAGTGATGGGAATCGAACCCACGCGACCAGCTTGGAAGGCTGGAATTCTACCATTGAACTACACTCGCATATTATTATCAACAGCCATTATATATTAGCATAAAGAAATCGGTTTGTCAATACTTTTTTTGAAGTTTTTGCTTTATTTTCAAAAAATGTGGACGCAGAATCAAAAACTGCGTCCACACAAAAATTATTTTATAACAATATTTATTATCTTTCCGGGTACAACGATTTCTTTAATCACTGTTTTTCCGTCAATGAAGGCATTAACCTTTTCGTTTGCGTATGCTATTTTGAGAACTTCATCCTTAGCTGCATTGCTCGGAACACTTACTGTAGCCTTAACCTTTCCGTTTATCTGTACAGGAAGCTCAACCGTGTCATCAACGGTTTTGCTTTCGTCGTATTCGGGCCACTTTGCAAGTGATACAAGACCTGTATTTCCAAGTGCCGAGTATATTTCCTCCGCAAGATGAGGCGCAAAGGGTGAAAGAAGCTTTGCAAGCGTAGAAAGCTCGCACTTCGTTATCTTACCAACCTCGTAAACGGTGTTAAGAACACCCATCATCGCGGCAATGGCGGTATTAAACTTCATTGCGTCAATATCGGCGGTAACCTTTTTGATAAGCTTGTGAATATGCTTTTCAAGCTCAGGCGTTGTTCCGGAGCCCTCTGCGATGTCAACAAGGTTGTAAAATCTTTCAAGGAATCTCTTGCAGCCCTTTATAGACTGTGTATTCCAAGGCGCCGACTGCTCGAAATCGCCAATAAACATCTCGTAAAGACGCATGGTGTCCGCGCCGTAATCTCTGATTATATCATCGGGGTTGACGACGTTTCCGCGAGACTTAGACATTTTTTCGCCGTTCTCTCCAAGTATCATACCGTGGCTGGTACGCTTGAGATAAGGCTCTTTGCAAGGAACGGTATCAATGTCGTAAAGGAACTTGGACCAGAAGCGAGAATAAAGAAGGTGCAAGGTGGTATGCTCCATACCGCCGTTATACCAGTCTACCGGCATCCAATAATCGAGGGCCTCCTTAGATGCAAGAGCATCCTTGTTGTTCGGGTCGCAATATCTGAGGAAATACCAGGACGAACCTGCCCACTGAGGCATAGTATCGGTTTCGCGCTGTGCCGCACCACCGCAATTTGGGCACTTGCAATTTACCCAATCGCTTATAAGTGAGAGAGGTGATTCTCCGTTTTCGGTAGGCTCATAGGATTCTACCTCGGGAAGTCTTACGGGAAGCTCGCTTTCCGGAATAGCAACCCAACCGCACTTTTCGCAGTGTACAAGCGGAATAGGCTCACCCCAATATCTCTGACGCGAGAAGACCCAGTCGCGAAGCTTGAAGTTGACCTTTTCGCTTCCTATTCCCTCTTTTTCAAGGAACTCAACCATCTTGGCCTTAGCATCTGCTACCTCAAGTCCGTTGAGGAAACCGGAGTTAATAAGCTTACCTGTTTCAACATCTGTAAATGCTGCCTCTTCTACGTTACCTCCGGCAACGACCTCAATAATGGGAAGATTGAACTTCTTTGCAAACTCCCAGTCGCGCTCATGGTGTGCGGGAACTGCCATTATTGCGCCCGTTCCGTAGCCTGCAAGAACGTAATCAGAGATGAAAATCGGTATTTCCTTACCGTTTACGGGGTTTATAGCCTTGACACCCTTGAGTTCAACACCGGTCTTTTCCTTGGAAAGCTCGGTACGCTCAAAATCCGACTTCTTTGCAGCTTCCTTTTTGTAAGCCTCTACCTCATCGAAGTTAGTAAGGAGGGGCTTCCACTTTTCAACGTATTCGTGCTCGGGAGCGATAACCATATAGGTAGCACCGAAGAGTGTGTCGCATCTTGTTGTGTAAACTCTGAGAGCATCGCCCGCAGTAGTTTTAAAATCAACCTCAGCGCCCTTAGATCTTCCTATCCAGTTCTTCTGCTGTGTCTTAACTCTTTCTATGTAGTCAAGACCGTCAAGATCGGAGATAAGTCTGTCAGCATACTCGGTTATTTTGAGCATCCACTGACTCTTAACCTTTCTTATTACTTCAGAGCTGCATCTTTCGCATACGCCGTTTACAACCTCTTCATTTGCAAGAACAACCTTACATGAAGTGCAGAAATTTACCGCCATCTCCTTTTTGTAAGCAAGTCCCTTCTTAAAGAGCTGCAAGAAAATCCACTGTGTCCACTTGTAATAGTCGGGATCGGTGGTGTTTATTTCTCTGGACCAGTCAAACGAAAGACCGAGTGCCTTAAGCTGAGACTTAAATCTCGCAACGTTTTTCTCGGTTACGATTTTCGGATGAATTTTATTCTTTATTGCGTAGTTCTCGGTAGGAAGACCGAACGCATCCCATCCCATCGGGAAAAGAACGTTGTAGCCCTGCATTCTCTTCTTTCTTGAAACTATGTCAAGGGCAGTATAAGGACGCGGATGTCCTACGTGAAGTCCCTGTCCCGAAGGATAGGGGAACTCTACCAATGCAAAATACTTTGGGAGTGTAAAATCCTGCTTTGATGCAAAAGCATTTTCATCATCCCACTTTTTCTGCCATTTGGCTTCAATACTTTTGTAGTCGTAATTCATTTCAATCTTCCTTTATGTTGTTTATTTCATATTTTTTATCAATTTCAGCTATCACATCGGATATATCAACCTCTGTGCCGGAAGGCATAAGACGGTCAAAATTATAAAAATCCCTTGATTCTCTGTCAAATATGTGAACTATTACGTCACCGTAATCGACGAGCAACCACGTGTTAGCGGCTCTGCCCTCAACGCGAAGCTCGTTTCTGCCCATAAGACCGATTTTATAGGTTACCTCGTCGGCCAATGCGGCAACTCCGGTTGAGGAGCGTCCCGTCGCAACAACGTAGCAATCGGTAACGGGATTTTCCTCGCCGAGATTATATAGTTTAACGTCAAGTGCCTTTTTCTCAATAAGCACCGAAGTTATAGCGCGAGCGAGTTTTATCGGTTCTGCCGCTGATAATGTGTCATTTTTTGAATTTTCCATCAATTAGATATTCCTCCAACGGTTTTATGCTTTAGGAATTATTATTCCGTTCAAATTGTCTGACTGATATTCTTTAAATGTGAAGCTTTGCCTATTGTATATCTCGGCAAAACGAGAATTTTTGTCGTTTAAAAATACTCTCTTTGAATCAAAGACCTTTTCGTCCGAAGAAAAATACTTTTTTATGACTTTTTCCGTTGCAGCGCGGTTTAAAACGTAATACCATTTTCCGCTCTCATCCGCCACTGCCTCACCCGGCATTGTAAGATAGGTGATCTCGGTATCTCTGAACTTCGAGGAATGCTTCAACAGTATTACCAGAAGATCCATAAGTGAAAAATCAGTCACCGAACCCTTGCGAAGCTCCTTTACCGATGCCATAAGTTCATCTCGCCCTGCTTTTTTCATTGCAGTGTTGTAAAGTCCGGAAATGAAGATTTTCTGTGCATCAAGTCTGCCAAGGTCTGCCGTAAGATAACTTTTTCTGTGACGAACAAAAATCAATGACTGCCTGCCGTCGAGTGTATTTTCCCCCGCCCTAAGCACAAAGGATTTACCGGGGTCTTTATCGTTATGGACAAAATCCTGTACAAGCGAAACCGTTACTCCGCCCAATGCGTCAATTGCCCTGCTAAACGAGTCGGTCGTTATTGCAATATATCCGTCAAGCGATATACCGAGAGCTGAGCCGACAAAATCAGAAGTTTTCTTCATCGCTTTTTTCGAAGTCAAGCCCTCAATTTTTGATGATGAATAAAGACTGTTAATCTTTGCTTTTTTATAGCCAACGTTCACGTATGTGTCACGCGGCAACTGTACAATTGCTGCCGTATTATCTCTTGTGTTAAAGGAAATTATCAGCAATGCATCTGTATTTTCCGCCGCATCGTCAAGTCCTGCGACAAGATATAAAAGCCTGCCTTTTTGTGTGCTTGCGGCTATATTTTCCGCCGTCAGTGCCACGGGAAATGCTAGCGCCGAAAAAAGCAATAGCGACGCTATAATCTTAAATATGCTTTTCATGCAAATCTCCTAAAGTTTTTTAGTTAGAATTTGCAAAAAGCAATATTTCAATTGAGTTATATTTTACTCAATAAAGCATTTCTTGTCAATATGTTTTTGCTGTTTACCGCTTTTTTATTTTCTTTTAAATGATTTACAGTGCTGTCAATTGCCATTATCACAGCTTTATGCAGAATTTTTATTCGGTCTTCGCCGTTGGCGCTCGGCATATTTTCCCATACGAAATTTCTTACCTTCACGGAGGCATCATAGGTTCGCGTGTCTTCGATAAAATCCGAAATAAAAATGATTTCGTCGAAAACCGACATATCCGGAGACCCCAATGTATGATTGTATACTGCCGAGAGTATTGCTTTGTCGGCAAAGGTCGGGAAATCCGTCTTTATCACTTCGGGAGCGGTAAAGGCGTGCAAGACAGCCGGCGAGGAGATATCCTCGTCATCAAGAGGAATTCCTGCGTTTTTAATCATGCGAAGCTGCTCACCTGTTGTAAGCTCCTTCGTAATGTCGTGCAAAAGCGCCGCTGCCTCTAGCCCATCTCTATATTCCGGCGCACAAAGCTCCCCGAGCTTTACCGCAGCATCGGCAACCGCAAGTGTGTGAAGAAAACGCTTCTCGGAAAGCCGCTCCTTTACGGAATCTCTGAGTAAATCAATATCGCCTTTTGAAAATGAAAAGGTCATCTGTATAACCTCTTTTCAACAATGTAAGCGAAAATGCTATCCGGCAAGAGCCGAGATGCCTTTGAAATATCGGAAAGCAAGGCTTCACGCAATTCGCTCGAGGATACCTCAACCACAGGCGCGCTTATAGGGATTATTTTTGCTCCGTACTTTGCCTTGTACTCCTCGGATTTACGGATTAACTCCGTATCATTGAATGAATCGTTCTCTCGTCTGATGTAGCAAATGACGGCGTGTGCAAAAATCTTCTCGGGACAGTACCAACTGTCCAGGGTAAGAAACATATCCGTACCGCACAAAAAATAGAGTTCTTTATCCGGTGACGATAGCTCTTCGAGGGTCACTGCAGTGTAACTGCGACCTCCTCGCTTTATTTCCAAATCCGAGACAGATACCCTTTCGATATGGCCAAAAGCAAGCTTACACATTTCCAGCCTATCCTCAGCTGAGACCTCGCCTTGATACTCCTTATGCGGCGGCAAAAAATCGGGTATTATAATAAGCTCATCCGGCTCTATCGCCGAAAAAAAGCTTTCGGCTGCCGCTACGTGCCCCACGTGCGGCGGATTAAACGTTCCGCCGAATATGGCCACCCTTCTTTTCGTCAAAGCTCTATCCTCTTTTTCTTAACGGATTCCTTGTAAAGAACGAATTTTGTTCCTACGCAAATGACGACCTCGCAGCCGATTGCCACGGCTATCGTCTCTGCAGCCTCTCTGGCTGTGTACCCGCTGTTATCGAGAACCCTTGCCTTGATAAGCTCGCGCGCTTCAAGTGCGTTTGCTATCTGCAAACAGGTCTCTTCTGTTATTCCGCCCTTGCCTATTTGAAAAATAGTATCAAGACCTGCGGCTAAAGAGCGCAAATACGCTCGCTGTTTACTCGTTATCATATTTCTTCCTTTTCGAAAAGCGCCTCGGCAAACTCGTCGGGATTAAAGGTTTTCATATCACCTATTTTCTCACCGACACCGATAAACTTCACGGGGATTCCGAGCTCCTTTTTGATCGAAAGAACTATGCCGCCCTTGGCAGTTCCGTCGAGCTTTGTAAGAATAAGTCCCGTAATTTTAGACGCTTCTTTAAATTCTTTTGCCTGCATTACCGCATTCTGACCGGTCGTTGCATCAAGCACAAGAAGTGTTTCCTTCGATGAATCGGGAAGCTCTCTTGCTATTACCCTGTCAATCTTTGCAAGCTCATCCATAAGATTTTTCTTATTGTGAAGTCTTCCTGCCGTATCTACTATCAAAACGTCGGCATGCTTACTTTTTGCGGAATTTATGGCATCAAATACTACCGATGCAGGATCAGCGCCCGCTGCCTGCTTTACGATATCAACACCCGCTCTTTCGCACCATACGGTGAGCTGCTCTGCTGCCGCTGCTCTGAATGTATCGGCTGCCGCAACAACAACCTTCTTCCCCTGCGACTTAAGCTCGGCGGAAATCTTTCCGATTGAAGTAGTCTTTCCAACTCCGTTGACTCCGATTACAAGGATAACGGACGGTGCGGTATCAAGCTTAAGCGGCTCGTGGTCGCCGATAAGCTCGCGGAGCATACGAAGAAGCTCGTTTCTAACTTCCTCCGGCTCCTTAATCTTGTTTTCTTTAACGAAATCACGAAGCTCGTCGAGTATTTCTTCGGTTGTATTAACACCTATATCGGCAGAAATCAACAGCTCCTCAAGCTCGTCAAAGAGATCCTCATCAACGTGTCTGAAGCTCTTAAAGAGATTGTCTATCTTGCCGACTATTGCATTTTTGGTCTTAAGAAGACCGTTTTTCAATTTTTCAAAGAACCCCATCTAAAAGCTCCTTTTGCTTTCCTTCTATTTCGTTTACGTTAAGCTCTATGGCCTGCGATATACCTCTTTGCGGCATTGTTACACCGTAAAGTCTGTCGCCTATTTCCATAGTTCCACGACGGTGAGTAATAAGTATAAACTGTGTACCGTCGTCGAAGCGTTTGATGTATTCACCGAATTTGAATACGTTAACCTCGTCGAGAGCCGCCTCAATCTCGTCAAGTATGCAGAACGGCGTGGGATTAACCTTCAAAATTGCAAACAGGAGTGCTATTGCAACAAAGGACTGCTCACCACCCGAAAGCAAGGAAAGGCTCTTGATAATTTTACCGGGAGGTGCCGCCTTTATTTCAATTCCGCTCGTAAGAATATTTTCGGGGTCTACCATAGAAAGCTCGGCGTTGCCTCCGCCAAACAGCTCCTTAAATGTAATACCGAAATTCTTGTTTATTGCCTCAAAGGATGTTATGAAGCTCGTCTTCATTTCATCCTCAAGACGGCTGATTATTCCGGTAAGCTCATCGTAAGAGCTTGTAAGGTCCACAAACTGAGCATTCAGAGCATCATACTGTGTCTTAACCTCTGCGTACTCCTCGATTGCGCCTGGATTATAATTTCCGAGTGCGCGAAGCTTCGCACGGCAAGAGGACTGTATTGCAGCAATTTCCTCTCTGTTCTCCTCGGTTACGGGAGGATATTCAAGTCCTACTGCATCCTCATAGGTAATTTCATAATCATCCCAAAGCTGCGAACCGAGCTTATCCTGCTTTTCAAGAAGCTGATTATAACGGTTTTCGTTCTTAATCATTGCCTCGTAGAAGGTCTGTCTGCTTGCGTTCTTTTCCTTGGTCTGTTCTCTTATAACGTTAATTTCACGCTCGAACTCATCGCTTCCGCTCTCAACCTCGCCGCGCTCCTTGTTGAGACGCTCAAGCTCAGCCTCAAGCGCTGCGTACTCGGCTTTATTTTCCGCCTTTACGTTATCGAAATTATTTCTTCTGGCATTAAGCTCGTCAATTCTCGCGTTCTGTGCCGCCTTATCGCCGTTAAGCTCTTCTATGCGTTCATTGATGTTATCTATCATCAGCTGAACACTCTCGATATCCTTACGCGACTCGGTCACTTTGATGAAAATTTCGTTTGCTTTCTGGTCAAGCTCATCACTTCTTTCATCAAGCACACCGGTTTCTGCCCCTAATTTTCCTCTAAAATCTTTAAGAGCAGCAATTCTCTCGAGGTTCGCCTCGTATTCACCGGTAAGCTTTACGATTTCAGCCTCTGCAAGCGACTGCTGTCCGATAAGGTTGTTATAATCGTATGTGAGCTTTTCGAGAATATTTTTGTTTGCCGCAAACTTCGCATTTGCATTGTCGAGAGCTGCAAACTGAGTGCGCGAGAGTGTAAGAAGCAATTCCTTCTCCTGCTCTGCATCACGCATAACCGCCTGTGTCTCTTTGATTTTTGCATTTACGTCATCAAGACTCTCGCGATACTCTTTTATCTTCACACCGAGCTCTGCCGAACGTTTGCGGAGAGTTGATATCTCGGTAAGACGGGTGAGAATTCCGCTGTCTTTTTTAGCGCTACCGCCGGTAAACGCACCGCCGGCATTGATTATCTGACCGTCAAGAGTTACAAGCTTTACCTTATAGCGAAGCTTCTTCGCTGCCTCGGATGCGCTATCTATATTATCGAAAACTACTGTACGAAGCAGAAGCCATTCTATAATAGAGCGATATTTTTTATCGGAAGAAACAAGTGTATCTGCTCTGCCTACGTATCCCGGCATTTTAGAAGCCTCACGAATCTCATCGGTTTCGCTCATAGGTCTTATTGCGCTTATGGGATAGAAGGTCGCGCGTCCGGCATTTGCGCGCTTGAGTGCCGCTATGGCCGCCTTAGCCATATCCTCGTTATCAACTACGATATTCTGAAGGCTTGAGCCTAGTGCTGTCTCAACAGCCGTTATATACCTGTTTTCAACGTTTATAAGCGAGGAAAGAGGTCCGTGAATTTCACCATTGCCGCGAATGTTGCCCGCTTTATATTCACGCATAACGTACTTTACGCTTTCCGCATAACCCTCAAAATGCTCGGTCATGCGCGCAAGCATCTCTGCGCGCTGAGTCATTGTATCCTGCTCTACGGATGCGGAATTCAAAGAAGAGTTTATTTCTTCTTTTTTTGCCAAAAGCTTATCAATGCTTTCAGATGCTTCGGCAATCGCTTTTTCCTTGGCTTCTATTTTGATTTTAAAACCGGAGGCCTGTTCCTCGCATCTTTCAGCCTCAAGCTTTAATTCTGCACCCTCTTTTTCGTACTTCTCTATTTCCTTCTCTATATCCACCGACTTTGTATTGTCGCTTACCTTTGAATTTTTAAGAACGTCTATTCTTATTTTAAGGTCGGTGGCGGAATTTTCTTCTACGGTAAGCTCGTCAAGAGCCTCTTCAAGCTCGCGCTTTGCCTTTGCAATCTGACGGCCAAGCTCTTCCTTCTCTGCAAGATATTCAAGCCTTTCATCAAGAAGCTTGTTATGCTCGGAAACAAGAACTTCCTTTTTGTCGTCGTACTGTTTACGGTTATCGACAAGCGCGTTTATACTACGCTCGATTTCTTCGATTCGGTCGCGCGCATGCATGATAAGCTCTGCAGAGTGCTTGAAATCCGAATCTGCCATCTGAAGCGCGCTGTCAAGGTCATGAAGCTTGCCGTCGGTTTCTCTTATCTTCATGATAAGCTGCTCGGACATAAGACGGTTTGCCTGAGCTTTTTCATAGAGGTTATTTCCCTGTGCCTCAAGGTCGGAGATAATCTGGTCGATTATTTCCAGCTCGCGCTTAGAGAGCTTCCACGCATTTTCCGCCTCTTCTATATCCGCTATTATCTTTTTAGTGTCAAAAAGCCAGAGAGATACGTCCGCGCGCTTTTTCTCTTCGTAAATAGCAAGACCGCGACGCGCTTTTTCAGCTTCCTTTTCAAGCGGCACCACGCGTTCCTCGAGCACTGTAAGTATATCCTTTACTCTGTCAAGGTTTTCCTGTGTTGCCTTAAGCTTTCTTTCAGACTCCTCTTTTCTGTGGCGGTATTTAGAAATTCCTGCCGCCTCTTCGAATATCTGTCTGCGCTCATCACTCTTTTTAGATATGATTTCAGCTATTTTACCCTGACCGATTATTGAATATCCCTCACGTCCTACACCGGTATTCATAAAGAGCTCGTAAATATCGCGAAGACGCTTCTTCTCGCGGTTTATAAGATATTCACTTTCACCGGTTCTGTAATAGCGACGGGTAACTGTTACCTCATCAAATTCAGAATCAAGACGGTTGTTTGGGTCGGTGTTGTCGAACGTTACCGACACCTCGGCAAAGCCCATAGGACGTCTGTCATCGGTTCCTCCGAATATTACGTCCTCCATCTTTGTTCCGCGTATATTACGGCTTGAAAGCTCACCAAGTACCCAACGCATAGCGTCGGAAATGTTTGATTTTCCGCTTCCGTTGGGGCCCACGATGACTGTAGCACCGCGCTCAAACGTAAGCACCGTTTTATTCGGGAATGATTTAAAGCCGTGTAGCTCAAGTGTCTTTAAGTACATTCTTTCTGCCTTTCTATTGACACACAGTATTCGGCCAGCTCTTCTCTTTCCGAAAAGCGCACCTTTATATGTGAAAAATCGTTTTGAATACGTATTTTATTGATTTTTTTCTGTCCGATTGCCTTGGATAGCGCTCCCTTCGGAACGAAAACCGTTACATTCGAATTTTCGTCGGGAGATACTTCTTTCAAGGCATCGTATATAACCGAATAATACAGCTCGTTTTCTACAAGCTCGCCGATAGCGGGATGATTAGGTCCCGCGTAATAGGTTTCGTCCCCCGTAAGATTCTCGGATGCACAAAGCCCAACGCGGATTACATCAATGCCGCAGTCTATAAACTCTCGCATTACAAGTGCAGTTCGTCTGACCGCCTCGGCATCGGTTAGGGGAGTATATTCTCCGCACATTGCCATTTGACATAGCTCAGTATCGCGAAAAACCACGGTAGGATATATTCTTGCACCCTTCGCGCCCTGAGAAATTATAAATTTTGCCGTTTGAAGCTCACTTTCTTCATCTGAATACGGCAAACCTATCATCATCTGCCCCACAAGCGAAAATCCGTTTTCGGTTATCATCCTGCAGGCTTTTTCTTCGGAAGAAAAATCATGACCGCGTTTCGTTGCTAAAAGAACCCTGTCGTCCGAGCTTTGAAGTCCGAGCTCTATAACACGAACTCCGTATCGCTTCAAAACTGCGAGTATTTCTTCGTTTATATAATCAGGCCTCGTTGAACACCGAATGCCCGTTACCCTGCCGTCCTTCACGTAATCGTATGCAATTTCAAGCAATTCTTGCATAAGGTCACGGTCAATCCCGGTAAACGAACCACCGAAAAAGGCTATTTCAACCTCGTCAGCAGCTCCGGTGGTTGAGAGCGCATCTTCAATAGTTTGCCTTACGCTTTCAATATCGAACTCCACAACACCGGATATTGTGCGCTGATTACAAAAAACACATTGATTCGGACATCCGAGGTGAGGTATAAATATCGGTATATTAACGTGGCGCGTCATACCGATACACCAAACAGATCGAGCGCAACCCTTGCCGCCTTCATTTCCGCGTCCTTCTTTGTATTGGAAACGCCTTCACCCACAACGTTATTGTTTATACGCGCCACAACGGTAAAGGTTTTATCGTGCTCGGGTCCCGACTCGCTGACAACCTCATACTCAAGCACCGAGGCACCGTCTTTTTCGACCAGCTGCTGAAGAAGAGTTTTGTAATCCCCTCTGTGCATTGAGGAAGCGTTATCAATTTCTGCTTTCATGATATTTAAAATTACGGAAGCCGAGCTCATGCCGGTGGATTTTGCATCAAGATAAATGGCAGCAAAAACCGCCTCCAAAGCATCTGCAAGCACCTTGGGACGATTTCTGCAATCGGTAAGTTCCTCACCTCTGCCCAAATTTATATATGCCCCAAGATTGATTTCTGCCGCAATTTTTGCAAGTGTTTTTTCACAAACAAGGGATTGCCGCATTTTAGTCAGCATACCCTCGCTACGATTCTTATAGTTTTCGTAAAGATACTCGGAAACAACTATTTCAAGCACAGCATCTCCGAGAAACTCAAGACGCTCGTTAGAAGAAAAGGTCATCCCCTTACTCTTTTTTTCATTCGAGTATGAGGTATGCGTAAGAGCTGTTTCAAGATATTTAATATCGGAAAAGGTGTATCCCAACTCTTTTTGAAGAGTAAAAATGTCCTTTCCTATTGCCATAAAACAGCCCCCCTTCTCTGTTAATTCTGATCGTACATTCTCTCCGCTTCGGCAAGGATTTTCTTGTCGTCATAATCCTTTGCGAATATGGTGATTTCTTCGTTTATACCGGTTTCTACAAAGTGAATCGCCTGTCTGACGGCATTCTTGATTGCCTTTGCATCCGAAGAACCGTGAGCCTTTATAACCGGCTTTGAAATGCCGAGCAGCGGCGCTCCGCCATGCTCGGAGGTATCAAATCTGTGCTTTATATCCTGAAGCTTTTCCTTCATGGTGAGCGCAGATACCATCGTTGCAATATTAGTCTTGAGGACGTCCTTAAGAAGGCCCATCATAAATTTGCCCATTCCCTCAACCGACTTCAAGAATATATTTCCTGTATATCCGTCGGTTACAAGGACGTCGCATACACCGAAAGGAACCTCTTTTGACTCAACGTTTCCGACAAAGTCAAGACCGCTTTCGCTGAGAACCTGATAGGATTCAACCTGCAATGCATTACCCTTGTTATACTCAGTTCCGTTATTGAGCTGACCTACTCTCGGGCGGTCGATTCCGTAGATTTTCTCCATATATTTTGCGCCCATGAAGGCAAACTGAGAAATGTTATCCGATGTTACCGTCAGGTTAGCACCGGAGTCCATGAGCAAAACCGGGTTTGAAAGCGGTAAAACCGTAGCGATAGCGGCTCTGTTAATGCCCATAATTCTTCTTACGATAAGCGTTGCACCGGTTATGAGAGCTCCGGTGTTACCCGCGCTTACGAAGGCATCAACCTGTCCCTCTGCGAGCATTTTAAGACCCATACTCATAGAAGAATCACGCTTTTCGCGAACTACACACATAGGCTTGTCTTCCATGGTAATCACGGATGTCGCATTAATGATTTCTATATTTTCAAGATTTATTTCATTTTTTACCGCAATATCTGCAATTACGTTCTCTTCACCTATTACAGCGATGGTCGCATCAAATTCACGCGCTGCCATTTCGGCGCCTTTTATCATCTCAAGAGGAGCGTTATCGCCGCTCATTACGTCAATCAGTATTTTCATTTTTGTTGAAGAAGCCATAATCGGATTTAATTATGGATAAGGAACGCGCAGAATATGCCTCATTCCTGCACTTCTTTCCTCCTTTTACTTTTTTATCAAAGGGAGCTATAATTCCAAAATTTGCATTCATCGGCTGAAAAGAGGAGCTTACGCCGCCTTTGCTGACGTAGTGCGAAAGAGCTCCAATCTCGGTTTCTCTTGGGAATACCACCTCATCTTTACCAAGTGCACGCATCGCTGCGTTTACACCCGCTACAAATCCCGATGAAGCGGATTCAACGTATCCCTCGACTCCGGTCATCTGACCGGCAAAAAATAGATTTTTGTTTTTTTGAGTCGAATAGGTAGGCGTTAAGAATCCGGGAGAATTCAAGTATGTATTTCTATGCATGACACCGTATCTGAAAAACTCAGCGTTCTCAAGACCGGGTATCATACGGAAAACGCGTTTTTGTTCGCCAAAGGTAAGATGTGTCTGAAAACCGACAATATTGTACATTGTGCCTTCGATGTTCTCACGTCGAAGCTGAACCGTAGCATACGCATCCTCGCCCGTACTCGGAAGAGGTAATCCAACAGGCTTCATAGGTCCGTAGCGAAGCGTATCGTAACCTCTTTTTGCCATAACCTCAACCGGCATACAGCCTTCAAATACGGTAATCTCCTCTTGCGACTCCTTGTCAAAGTCTTTAAGAGCGGCCTCCTCGGCAGTTATGAGTGCTTCATAAAAGGCGTCGTATTCCTCTTTTGTCATAGGACAGTTCAAATAATCCTCAGGCGAGCCCTTGCCGTAGCGCGAAGCAAAAAACGCCTTCGACAAATCCACCGTTGAGAAATCAACTATGGGAGCTGCCGCGTCAAAAAAATGAAGCTCTCCCCCACCTGTCATACACGAAATAGTACGCGAAAGGCCTTCGCTTGTAAGCGGACCTGTCGCTACTACCGTAACGGCGTCCTCATCAATCTCGAGGACTTCCTCTTCATGAACTGTTATATTGGTATTATTTTTAATCTTTTCGGTTATATATGCGCTAAACTCTTCTCTGTTAACCGCAAGAGCGCTGCCCGCGGGCACCTCTGTGGCGTATGCCGCCTCCATAATCAAAGACCCGAGTGCCGAAAGCTCTGCTTTCAAAAGACCGACGGCATTGTTCAGCTGATTTGAACGAAGCGAATTCGAGCACACAAGCTCCGCAAAACCGGGGTTATGATGAGCCGGTGAAAATTTATTCGGCTTCATCTCGTAAAGGTCAACGTGAACTCCGAGCTTTGCCGCCTGAAAAGCAGCCTCGGAGCCCGCGAGTCCCGCACCGATAACTTTAATCTTCGGATTTGATGTCATTATTCTATCACCGACATTTCTTCGTCGCGCTTATATCCGCAGCCTTTTGCCTTGCATATAACGGCTTTGCGACTCTTCTTATAATAAAGCATCTCCGAGCACTCGGGACACTTTTCGGCAATCGGCATATCCCACGTTGAAAAATCACATTCAGGATACTTTTCGCAGCTGTAAAACAGAGTGTTTCCCTTTCCGTGACGCGCCAATATTCTCGATGAGCATTTCGGACACGGAACACCGACATCGGTTACCTTCTGCTTTGTAAAGGTACATTCGGGGTACTTTTCACACGCATAAAAGATTCCGTAGCGGCCGCGTTTAACTAGCATCTCTGATCCGCAAAGCTCACACTTAAATCCTGCAAGCTCGGTTTTCGGCTCTTCGCGCTCAATAACGTTTCCGTTTTTATCTACCGCTTTGGTATTCTTACATTCGGGATAGCTCGGGCATGCAAGGAAACGACCGAATCTTCCGGTTTTATATATCATCTTCTGTCCGCATTTGTCGCAAATAACGTTGCTCTCTTCTACGGGCATTTTGATGTCGTAATTCTTCTTTATTTTTTCAGCGGAAGCAATATTTTCGGAAAAATCCTTATAAAAGCTGGAAAGAACACCGATTATATTGTTTTCCTTGTTTTCTATCGAGTCAAGCTGCGTCTCCATCGACGCAGTAAACTCATAGTCGATTATGTTCGGGAAATTCTCCCTCATAAATTCAGTGGTTACTCGTCCGAGATCGGTAGCCGAAAGCAGCTTGCCTTCCCGTCTGATGTATCCGCGCGAAATAATAGTCGATATTATAGTTGCGTAAGTCGAAGGACGGCCTATTCCGTTCTCCTCGAGGAATTTTACAAGCGAAGCCTCAGTATATCTTGGCGGCGGTTCGGTAAAATGCTGTTCCTTATCTATCGAATCAGGAATAAGAACCTGCTTTTCGTTAACCGCAGGAAGCTTTGCAAGATTTATATCGTCGTCATCCGCGCTATCCTCGGTATTGTCGTAAATATTCATATAGCCGAGAGATTTTATAATGTATCCGCCGGTTTTGAATATATAACCCGAATTCTCGACCTCAACCGAGACCGTATCAAGAATTGCCGCTTGCATCTGGCTTGCAATAAAGCGCTCCCAGATGAGCTTATAAAGCTTATATTGGTCCGTTGTCAGAAGCTTTTTAATGCTCTTCGGTTGAATATGCACGTCTGTCGGACGTATCGCCTCATGGGCGTCTTGAGAATTACTGTTGCTTTTATAGCTTCTCGGAGTCTGCGGCAATGCATCCGCACCGTAATTTTCGCGAATAAAATCGGCTGCAGCAGACTGCGCAACAGGCGAAACTCTTTGCGAATCGGTACGCATATAAGTTATAATACCCTGAAGACCGCCGAACTCTGAACCAAGGTTAACTCCCTCGTAAAGCTCTTGGGCAATCTTCATTATTTTCTGTGTCTGAAAACCAAGCTTTTTCGACGCCTCCTGCTGAAGCGTTGAGGTAATAAAGGGCGGAGCGGGATTTTTTTGCTTTTCCGCGTGCTTTACGTAAGTAACGGTAAATTTACCGTTTTTGATTTTTTCCTCGATCGCAGAAGCCTCGGCACCGCTTGATATTCTGATTTTAGAATTCTTGTCGCCGAAAAAACGAGCTCTCATTTTCTCGCCGTCTACCGTGTTTAAAACAGCCTCAACAGTCCAATATTCCTGAGGAACAAATGCCTTTATTTCCTCTTCTCTTTCGACGATTATACGGGTAGCAGCCGACTGAACGCGACCTCCCGAAAGACCGCTTTTTACCTTTTTCCAAAGAACCTGGCTGAGACTGAATCCTACAATTCTGTCAAGTATTCTGCGTGCTTGCTGGGAATTTACCAAATCCTCATCTATTTTGCGAGGATTTTTTATAGCTTCTTTAACCGCGCCCTTGGTCGTCTCGTTAAATGTAATTCTGCATTCCTTGTCCGCAGGTATTCCAAGCTCGTGTGCTATATGCCACGAAATTGCCTCTCCCTCACGGTCAGGGTCGGTAGCAAGAAAAATTTTTTTAGCAGCCTTTGCTTCTTTTTTCAGCTCCTTGATAACGTCTCCTTTACCGCGGATGTTTATATAGTGCGGTAAAAATCCATTGTCAACGTCTATACCGAGGGTGCTTTTGGGTAGGTCTCTTATATGTCCCTTAGATGCTATTACTTTGTAGTTTGAGCCAAGATAACTCTTTATGGTATTGGCCTTTGCGGGAGACTCAACTATTACTAAATTTGCCATATATTAAAGCGGCTGTAACCGCTGCCTTTCATTATAAATTGCGTTTAACTCTGTCACCGGGAAGCATTGTCACGAATTTTGCTATTTCGAGCTTCAATATGCCTTGAATTACATCCCTGAGAGTATGGTTTCCGTCAACAAGCGACTCTATGGAGCAGTCGGAGTTCAACGGGATTTTCTTATATAAATCTAGAAGAGATTTGTCAAATGACGTCAAAACCTTGTTTTCGTTCTCATCGCTTTCGCGCTTTGGCAGATCCTCACTCGGATTCCGACAAGCCTCGCCCGTTTTTCTTTCCGGCATTTGCTTTTTCGCATACGGAACCTTGAATATATTGTCGTCGATAGCCACACACGAAATTTTGAAGTTCGTAAGAACCTCTGTCATATCAACTCGGACATTTTCGGCGAGCTTAAACGGATTAAGCCTTCCGCCCGAAGTCAATTCAAAATCGCGCACAATATCGTCAGCTGCCGTAAAGAGCTTTGCACCGCCTTTAATAAGCAGATTTGATGCCTCGCTGTACGGATTTCCTACGTTTCCGGGAAATGCGTATACAGGACGGCCCTGCTCTGTTGCATGGCGCGCGGTTATCAATGCTCCGCTGCGCTCTGTTCCCTCAATAACGAGAGTTGCGCGGCAAAGACCGCTGATAATACGGTTTCTTATCGGAAAATTACGTCTTTCAGGCTTTGTCCCCGGTGCATATTCTGTCATTACACATCCGACTTTAACGATCTCTCTTGCGAGATTTCTGTGATGCATAGGATAGCATACGTCAATTCCGCTGCCTAAAACCGCGACGACAGGACGCCCTGTCGAAAGAGCAGCTGCGAGAGCCACACCGTCTGTTCCCGTCGCCATACCCGAAACTATCATAGCTCCGGCTCTTGCCAAGTCATGAGAAACCGTAAACGTATTCTTGCGTCCGTAAGTCGTGATCTTGCGAGAACCAACCACAGCAAGTGAAAATTCACGGTCAAAATCCGGCAGGATACCTCTGTAATACAGCAAAACCGGAGGATTCTTAATTCTTTTCAAAGAGTCCGGGAAGTTGCGGTCGAAATAGTTAAGAATGCCAACGTGCTTGGTAGTGCAAAAATCGACTATCCGCTCCGCCCTTTCGGTATTCTTGTCAATCAGCGCATTATAATCGCGCGACCTGGAACCTATACACGCGGCAATTTCAGAAGAATCGGCAGAATACACGTCCCTAGGCGACGAAAATTTAGAAAGAAGCTTTGCAAATGTATCCGAGCCCGGAGTACAGGCAAGCGAAAGCCACACTGTGTATGAAAGCTCGTTCATAAGACACCTCTCAAAATACTACTTGCTTTGCTCCCACATAAATAGCGCTGCCGCAACCGCCGCATTGAGCGACTCGGTCTTTTTGGAAATGGGAATGTATACACTTGAGGTACAAGCAGCGGAAAGCTCAGCGCTTATTCCGTGCCCCTCATTACCGATTATTACGGCATCGGAAGGCGAAAGCGAAATTTCAGACAAATTACGCGCGTTTTCGGTAAGCTCTGCGGCAAAAACACGCCGACCGCTTTCAATAAGCGATTTTACCGTAGCGACGATATCCGAAACCACCGTAACCTTAACACGAAAAAGACTGCCCATTGCGCTTCTCACGGTTTTGGGATTATACAAATCCGCTGAATCGGCAGTAAGAATTATATGGTCAACTCCAAACGCAACGGCACTCCTTATAACCGCGCCCAAGTTACCGGGGTCACGCAAGGATGAGAGGATTATCACCCTCTCCTTTGCCATGGAAAAAAACTCTTCCTTATATATTATATCAACTTCACGGAAAAAGTCAAGATATTTTATTACAGTAATAATGCCTTGCGGCGAAATTTCTGTCGAAATTTTATTAAAAGCGCCCTCGGAAAGCACAGTCACCTCTATACCGTCAAAACTGCTGTCGGTGAGGTAGGGTGTCATTTTTTCAAAAAGTCTGTCCCTTTCGGATTCTAATATAAAAATATGCGTAACAGGCAAATGCGCCGACAGCGCTTCGAAGGAAAGCTTCTCGCCTTCGGCAATAAACGCTCTGTTTTCCTGACGTCCTTTTTTAGAGGAAAGCGAGGCCGCCCATTTTACAAGAGGGTTATTTCTGCTCGTTATTATATCGCCATTTATCTTCATTTTCACTCTCCGCGTTTATATGAATTAAAAAAATCCCGGTTTGCCGAATACGGAAAACCGGGTTGTTGAATTAAAGCGCAGCCTTAGCCTTTTCGCATATTGCTGCAAACGCATCCTTGTCGGAAACTGCGATTTCTGCGAGCATCTTGCGGTTAAGATCAATTCCTGCGACCTTAAGACCGTGCATAAGGGTCGAGTAGTTCATACCATTAACCTTTGCCTGAGCAGAGATTCTGGTAATCCAGAGAGAACGGAAATCTCTCTTCTTCTGCTTACGGCCAACGTAAGCATAGTTGCCGCTCTTGAGTACGGCCTGTTTAGCCATCTTAAAATGCTTGGACTTTGCACCCCAATAGCCCTTAGCAGCCTTGAGAATGCTCTTTCTTCTCTTGCGCGTCATCATAGCGCCCTTAACTCTTGCCATTTTATATTCTCCTTAAAATTTTCTCTTGTTACCTTATTACTTCTGAATAAGGGATCTGTAAGTAGGTGCAAAGCACTCGCTGAGTATAGCGCCCTTGCGAAGACCTCTTTTACGCTTTGCGGTCTTAAGACCGAGATTGTGACGGTGGTTGTTGTGCGACATCTTAACCTTGCCGCTTCCGGTAAGAGAAAATCTCTTGGCAGAAGCTTTATGTGTCTTGATTTTTCCCATAATTTATTCTCCTTTTTTCTCGGGTGTTACCCTATTTATTAACAAATGATTTTTATTTTTTGTCCGGCTTAACAGGTGAGAGAATGATGGACATAAAACGTCCGTCAAGCGAAGGCTTCTTCTCTGCTACGCCGACACCGGCGCATGCCTCCTGGAACTTTTCAATGACCTCGCGGCCAAGCTCCATATGAGTCATCTCTCTTCCCTTGAAACGCACGACAGCCTTAACCTTATTTCCTTCAGCGAGGAACTTCTTTGCGTGGTTAACTCTGGTTTCAAAATCGTGCTTTTCTATACGGCAGGACAACTGCACTTCCTTTACCTTAACTATAACCTGCTTTTTCTTAGCTTCCTTCTCACGCTTGTCGCGCTCAAAACAGAATTTTCCGTAATCAATGGCTCTGCAAACAGGGGGTGTCGCGGTGGGCGCAATAAGTACTAAGTCAACGCCGTTTCTATACGCATAGTTGCGTGCGTCCTCAAGCTTCATTATTCCCATCTGCTCGTTGTTCGCGCCAATCACTCTTACCTCAGGAGCATTAATCTCGTCGTTAATAGGTAAATCCTTGTTGTTAGTAGTGCTAATTGTTTTATACCTCCGAAAACAAAAAATGCATACAGAAAATCCGTACGCACCAAAAAATCCCCAAAGAATTGGGTTAGGTATTAACCATACGCACCCCTGTGGTATGGTGAGAACGGAAATTCTGCTTGATTTAGAAGTCATGCTTCTTCTGTGATATTATAACACCGCAGTATCCTTTTGTCAATAGCTTTTGGAAATTTTTTATTTAAATTTAGTTTTATTTTTTTCGCAAATGTATGGATTTTCACATTTATATATGTTATAATATAATGAATATCTTTTACATATATAGCAAAAACTACGCACAAGAGGTCAAATTTAATGTCAGAAAACCAGAATAATTACATAGAAGTAAGTCTTCCGCTCATCGCGCTGCGCGGTGTAGTCGGATTCCCAGCCGTTCAGGTGAGCATCGAAATTGCACGTCCGATTTCTTTAAAAGCCTTCACTGCGGCGGCAACGATGAATGATGCAAAAATTCTTCTCGTCGCACAAAAGGACCTGTCGGTTGAAAGCCCCGAGGAGAAGGATTTATATAAAGTCGGCGTGCTTGCCGAAATAAAGCACGTAGTCAAAAACCCCCAAGGAACTCTTTCGGTGATTTTTGAGGGCATATCAAGAGTTAATATCACCGCAATCGACACCTCTGCCGGATTTATTATGGCAACCGCCACAGTAAGAAACGAGCCGAAGATGCGCACTGTAAGCTCCGCTATAGAAGCTCTTATGCACGAGGTAAAAAACCGCCTTCTTCCGCTGAAAAACATTCATCCCTCCTTTACGGATGAAATGCGTCTTGCGGCTGAGGCAATTTCGGAGCCCGGTTATCTTGCGGACTTTGTTGCCTCCTCGGCAATTATCGACTATAAAAACAAGCAAATGATCCTTGATACCTTGCTTCCGAAAACACGACTCGAAAAGCTCCTTGTAGCCCTCGGCGAAGAGGCACTGCTTCTTGAATGTGAGCATTCAATTCAAATGCAGGTCAGAGAAAAAATCGACAGAAATCAGAAGGACTACTTCCTTCGCGAGCAAATTAAAGCAATTCAATCCGAGCTTGGCGATGATGAAGATGATGAAATCAAGGAATACGAGGATAAAATAAACGCAGCCGCAATTTCCGATGAAGTAAAGGAAAAGCTCTTCAAAGAGCTTGGAAAGCTTGCAAAGACTCCCTTTGGCGCTGCCGAGGGCACGGTGCTGCGCACCTACCTTGACACTTGTCTTGATTTTCCGTTTGGCAAAAAAACTACGGAAACCGTCACGGTTGACGAAGCTCGTAAAATACTTGATAAGGACCACGACGGCCTTAACAAGGTTAAAGAGCGCATTCTAGAATTCGTTGCGGTCAAGCAGTTCTCACCCGACGTTAAAAATCAGATTATATGCCTTGTGGGCCCTCCCGGAGTTGGAAAAACTTCGGTAGCGGCTTCGGTTGCAAGAGCACTGAAACGCAAATACGCCCGTGTTTCGCTTGGCGGAATGCACGACGAAGCCGAGATTCGCGGACACAGAAAAACCTATGTCGGCGCTATGCCCGGCAGAATAGTTTCCGCACTTATAAACTCCAAGGTTGAAAACCCCGTAATAGTTCTTGACGAAATTGATAAAATGGCAACCGACTTCCGAGGTGATCCGACGTCCGCACTTCTCGAGGTTCTCGACCCCGAGCAAAATAAGGCGTTCCGTGATAACTTTATGGAAATTTCCATAGACCTTTCGGATACTCTCTTTATTGCTACCGCAAACAGCTACGAGGGTATTCCCGCACCGCTTCTCGACCGTATGGAGATTATAGAGCTTTCCACCTATACCGATACGGAAAAGCTCGCCATAGCGAAGAACCACCTCGTTCCGAAGCAGCTTAAGAGAAACGGAATGACCAAGCGTATGTTCAGAATCTCGGATGCCGCAATTCTCGAGCTTATCAAAAGCTATACGAAGGAAGCCGGTGTACGTAATCTTGAACGCGAAATCGCCTCACTTATAAGAAAAAGTGCGAAGAAAATAGCCGAAAACGGCGTAAAATCTGTTTCGGTCACAAATAAAAATCTTGTTGAATTCCTTGGAAAAGCAAAGGTTATACCCGAAACTCTCGAAAGCGACAACCCCATCGGCGTCGTCAACGGTCTTGCCTATACTCAGGCAGGGGGCGATCTTTTGAAGGTTGAGGTTGCCGCGATGGAAGGTACGGGAAAAATTGAGCTTACAGGCTCGCTCGGTGACGTAATGAAGGAATCCGCTAAGATTGCACACTCTTACGTAAGAACGATTGCAAACAGCTACGGCATAAACACGGATTTTTACAAAAGCACCGACGTTCATATACATTTTCCCGAAGGCGCTGTCCCCAAAGACGGTCCGTCGGCAGGTGTTACGATGGTAACAGCCATCGTCAGTGCACTCGGTAACATCCCTGTCAAGCGCGATGTTGCAATGACGGGCGAGGTCACTCTCCGAGGCAAGGTTCTCCCTATCGGCGGATTAAAAGAAAAGACGCTTGCCGCTTACAGAGCGGGAATAAAAACCGTAATTCTCCCCGAAGAGAATCTTCGCGACCTTGATGAAGTGGATTCGGAGGCTCGCGAAAACCTGCATTTTATCCCTTGCAAAACCGTGTCAGAGGTTCTCTCCAACGCACTTTTGAGATAAAGGTTAATAAAAATGAAAATTAATGTTAATAATGCAACCGTAGCATTTACTGCGGGTGCTTTACGCCAATTTCCCAACGACGTAAAGCCGCAAATCGCTCTGTCGGGCCGCTCAAACGTGGGAAAAAGTTCTTTGATTAACACACTTCTCGGGCGAAAATCCTTAGCCAGAGTTTCCTCTAATCCCGGAAAGACCGTTACAATAAACTTCTATTCGGTCGATGACAAAATATATCTTGTCGACCTTCCCGGCTACGGATACGCTAAACGCTCAATCTCATCGAAGGTTGTCTGGAGCACGCTCACCGAGGATTATTTTCTTAAAAATCCGGCGCGCGACCGACTCAAGCTTGTAATACAGCTTATAGACGTAAGAGTCGGACCGACCGATGATGACATTATGATGATAAACTGGCTCATAGATTCGGGTGTTCCGTTCGTGGTTGTTGCAACAAAATCGGATAAGCTTTCTAAGGCGCAGCTAAACTCGTCGCTGGAGAAAATCCGCAATGAATATTTTTTGGGAACGGGCATTGATATAATTCCATTCTCTTCAATTACAAAGGACGGCAAGGACTTGCTTTGGAGTAAAATTTTTAATAGTGTTACCTGATATGGAGCTGTAAATTATGGAATATTACATTCTGTCCGCACTTGCCGTTTTGCTGATACTTACAATACACGAATACGCGCATGCCTTTGCCGCTTACAAGCTTGGCGACAATACGGCGAAAAATATGGGGCGGCTTTCCCTGAACCCGATAAGACATCTCGACCCCGTCGGAGCAGTCTTTATGCTGTTTTTTCACTTCGGATGGGCGAAGCCTGTACCTATCAACGCGCGCAACTTTAAAAATCCGAAGCGCGATTTTGCAATAACCGCACTTGCAGGTCCGCTTTCGAATTTAATTTTTGCTTTTTTATCGGCAGCTGTTGTGCTTTTGTTGAGACGGTATTATTTGACGACCGCCTTCGAAAGTGAATTTCTTCAAACTCTCGTGCTCAACACCTATTACTTTTTTCTTATCTTTCATCAGATAAATATAGGAATTGCGATTTTCAATCTTATTCCGATTCCGCCGCTTGACGGTTCTCGGCTTCTGAACGTTATTCTTCCGCCTAAATATTACTTTGGCATAATGCGCTACGAGAGGAATATTTATTTTATTCTTATCGGTTGGCTGTTTCTCGGCGACTTTGTTGCCGCGGGACTTTTGTCCGTGCCGTTTATCGCAAAAAATGCAGTGCTGTCATTCATAGCCGGTCTTTTTTCGCTTTCGGATATACTCGGAGCATTCTTTGGCATTATCTCCGATGCAATGCTTGATTTTTGGTGTCTTATTCCCTACCTGAATATTTAAATTCTCTGCCAGAGGTAAACAATGTTAGAACAACTCACGTATAGACTTGACCAATTTGAAGGTCCGCTCGACCTTTTACTTACACTTATAAGCAAAAACAAGGTCAGCATTACCGATATACCGATTGCATTAATTTGCGACCAGTATATGGAGTATATTGAACAGGCGCAGAAAATGGATCTTGATGTGGCAAGCGAGTTTATCGTTATGGCAAGCGAGCTTATGCTAATAAAAAGTAAAATGATACTGCCTCACGAGGAAGGAACCGAAAACGACCCGCGCCGTGAGATTGCCGATGCACTTCTGCTTTATCAGCAGGCAAAGCTTGCGGCAAAGGAATTGCGTCCTCTTTACGACGAATACTCGTCAAGATACGTAAAGGATACCGACGAGGTACCTCCCGAAAAGGGCTTGCCGCTTGATCTTGATCCCGAATTGATGATAAAGGCTCTTAATGCCGTTATGAGAAGAATCAAGGTCGCTCAGGCAGAAAGATCACCCACAGAGCTTGTAAATCCCCTTATCAAGCACAAGATAGTTTCGGTTGAGGAAAAAATCGAAGAAATATGCGAGCTTCTTGACGAGCAGGAGGAGGCATCTCTTTTCTATCTGCTCAAAGATGCAGACAGCCGCCCTGAGCTTGTAGCAAGATTTATGGGAATACTTGAGCTTATCAAGATTCACAGAATAATGATACCCACCGTCAGAATCGTAGAGGATTGT
>JAZLCX010000015.1:0-2971 GCA_045614425.1 Eubacteriales bacterium
TGGCTCGAAGAAAACGAAGATGCTTTGGATGTTTAACGAAGGCGTGTTGGTTAGCTACACAAAGGACAAGATGTGGCCTTACGAAGAACCTACTCCTTCGCGCGGTGTGCCGGGGACGTTCCCGAACGCCGTTCAGTCGCAGTTTATGGCGTACTTATATCAAGGTGGCGGCTTGTATATGGGCTGTCACGATACGAATAAGGGCGTCAAGCAAATTGACTTTTATCACAAGGACGAGCGCATAAAAATGCAGTTGCGTTTTTATACGGGCGCGGAATTCGGTGGGGATTTTGAGCTTGATTTCGACGTTGTATTCCAGCCGTTCGTTGGCGAATGGCAGGATGCTTGCGATATTTATCGCGCGTGGTATGATAGCGTGACGGACTTGAAGAAGATTCCTGAAAACGAACAACTCCCTGGTTGGTATTTTGAATCTCCGCTCGTGGTAGCGTTGCCGATACGTGGCTCGCACGATACGGCGGATATGCAGCCGAGTAAGCTGTACCCCTACGATAACCTACTGGAAGAAGTCAAGCGTATTGCAGAGAAGACCAAGAGTAAGCTAATGGTACTTTTGATGCACTGGGAAGGTACTGCGCCTTGGGCGCCGCCTTACGTATGGCCGCCTTATGGGGGTGTAGAAGACTTTAAGGAGTTCGCGGATAAGCTGCACGCAATGGGGCATTATTTGGGCTTATATTGTAGCGGAATGGCGTGGACGCAGCAAAGCGCGTTGCTTGCCTCTTACAATAAGGAGCAGGAGTTTGAAGAACAAAACCTTCACACGCAAATGTGCGTACTGCCTACGCAGGAATTGAAGGAAACGGTAACGCCGCAATTCCGAGGCTATGAATTCTGTCCGACGAGTCCTTATTTGAAGGATATCTTTAAGCGCGAAGTTGCTAATATGTTTGAAGCAGGGGTGGATTACATTCAGTTAATGGACCAAAACCTTGGCGGTGGCAGTTATTATTGTTATTCGAAATCGCATGGACATTCGCCCGTCCCTGGTAGTTGGCAGGTGAATGCCGTTAACGAGTTGTTGGAAGCGTCCCACCAAGGCAAATGCTTGTTCGGGTGTGAATCGGCAGCAGCAGAGGCGTTTATCGGAAATTTGTTATTCAGCGACAATCGTTGGGTGTGGGCAGAGCTTGTTGGTGATGCCGTACCTGCCTATGCGTATGTTTATCATAGCCGCGTAAACAACTTTATGGGCAATCAATGCTGTTGTCCGATTGAATACGCGGAAGATGATTTCCGCTATCGCACGGCGTATTCTTTCTTGGCGGGGGATATGCTCACGATTGTCATTGATGAAGACGGCGAAATTATGCACCACTGGGGCGCGGCTCGCGACGTTGTATCTAATCCCGATAGAGATAAAAGCTTAGCGTTCATTCAAGAATGTAATTCTTGGCGTAGAGAGGCGAAAGAATATCTTTGCTATGGCGATATGCAAAAACCGATTTTCTACGAATGTGAAAAAACTCGTACTTATACGGTAGAAAGACGTCAAAAATTCAAAAAGGTAGTACCCATGGTCGCGGCGAATGCTTTTTCTTATGGCGATAAGAAGGCGACGTTCTTTGCGAATTTTACGGACGAAGAGGTGGAAATTTTCGTCCCTTGCGTTGTTGGGGAACGTTTCTTTGCAAGCAGCAGTGATTTTGCTGACGGTAAGGCGACTGAACGTAGCGGCGAAAAAATTCTCGTGCCTGCGCTGTCTGTCGTAATGATTGAAAGAAAAATTATGGATGAGTAAGGAGCAAAAATGGATAAATTTGATATTATAATTTTAGGTGGGCAATCGAATGCCGAGGGCGGTGGTATCGGACCTGTTCAAGAAGAGTACGTACCTGACGAAAAGATATGTCATCTTGAAGCGGAAAAAACGGTAGAAGTTACGCCTGATGGTATGCGTGTGACGTATATGGATAAGCCGTTTGTATTGAAGGTCGCAGATGAGCGTATTGGTAAAGAAGGGAACGAAAAAGGGTTGACGATAGGCGATTTCTCTTTAACGTTTGCTAAACGTTATGTAGAAGCAGGACTGTTAAAGGAAGGCAGAAAAATATTGATTATTCGCGCGGCGGTAGGCGGCACGGGATTCCAAAAGGGGAACTGGGGCTTGAAGGCGCAGGTGTATTTGAAGTTGCTTGAAATGACTGATTACGCCTTGTCTTTGAATCCCGAAAACAAGGTAGTTGCCTTTTTGTGGCACCAAGGCGAGCACGACGCGTTTGAAAAGAATCCGCCTGAGAACTATAAGAAGCAGCTTTTTGACGTAGCTTCGGAGATTCGTTCGAAGTACGGCAATATGCCCTTTGTTGCAGGCGATTTCGTAAACGAATGGAAGTCTAAAAATATTGAGATTTGCGAACCGATTATCAACTCGATAAAAGGTGTGGTAGCAGATTTAGGCAATTCTGCATTCGTAGAAACTTCAGATTTGTTGTCGAATAATCAAACGATGAACAACGGGGATGATATTCATTTCTCTCGAGAATCGTTACATATTTTAGGCGAAAGATATTTTGAAACGTTCCAAAAAATAAAGCAAAAGTAATATGTCGTAGTAACTCTACGGAAAATGGTTTCTCTTTATTTTTGAAGGCGGAAGAAATGTGTTGTAATTTACAAGGTTGATTCATCAAGGACATGGTATAGGGATTTTAATAATAAAGCATCTGTTGGGCGTAAGCTTAGCAGATGCTTTTTGCTTTATTGTTGATTGTAAAATTTTTGCAATAACTGTATATGGACGTCTGATTTACGTATGATGCTGTATGCGTGTTCCACAAAAAAATCGATAAGCCATTCTTTCGTGGTGAGGACTTTTGATTGCGCCCATAAGCATTGCAGTTTCTTCTTGTAAGTCCATTTTTGAACGGCGGATAATGCATAGCCCGTTATCAAGGCGACTTCGTCTAAGCGAAGTAGGTCGTTCACGGAATGCCATTCGTTTTCCAAC
>JAZLCX010000016.1:0-10394 GCA_045614425.1 Eubacteriales bacterium
CGAAGAACTCTGAGCCTTAATTTTTGGATGATTTTGGTGCTTGGCTCTCGAAGCCAAGTGCGTACTTTGCGAGAGAGATAAGTGCCGAAAACGCTGAAAATTAAGGTTTCAGAGCGTGTTCGGATTATTCATTCTCGCCTATGCTAAAATACCGAAGGTTCGTATTTTATATCCCGTAAGTGTTTGTTATCGGGTCCTTGAATAAATTTATTTCGGGCACTCTGAAGGTAAATAAAACGAACAAAAAGGCAATCGCAAAGAGCAGTACAAGACAAATCCCGGAGGACGATGATTTTATCTTATTCGTTACAAAAAGGTGCGTTTCATAAATATATGAAATTGCTGCCGCAACGAAGAAAATCGTAATATTCAGCCAATCGGGCGATTTGCCGATAATTCCGTTATAAAGGTAGAATATTATCGGAATCAATAGAAGACCTAAAACAGTTCCGCGAAGCTTCACACACCAAAAATTCTTTTTTTCGCGGAAGAAAAGGCTCTCGATTATGGCGAAAAGGAACATAGGCCAGAAGAGCAGCTTCATATGCTCCCAAGTAGATTCATTTGTACCCGAAAACGGCGCGATAAGGACCGACTCGCCAAGCCACTCGTACAAAAAGTGCAGAACGGTTCCCAAAAGCGAAGTAACGGCAAAGCCCATAAGCTGCCAGAGTCCGATTGATTTTTTCATAAAATCACCTTCAAAAAATTGATTAATTTATTATATGGGGAAGATGTATTTTATATGCATTAATTCCATTGACAGTGGCAGGCGTGTCTGATATAATGTATGTGAAAAAAAGGACGGCGAGGGAAAAGTATGAATCAATATCTCGAAAATCTCTCTAAAATCGAATTTGCGATTACATATGCCTGCAACGGAAGATGTAAGCATTGCTCCGAGGGTGACCATGAGTTATTTAAGGAGGTCATTGATAAAAAAATCGCGGTGGATGCCGTTCGTAAAATTTCACGGGAGTACGGTATAAAAACAGCGATGGTATTCGGCGGTGAGCCGCTATTGTTTCCCGATACGGTTTATGCGATTATCGATGCCGCGAGAGAGGTGGGTATTCCAAGGCGCCAGGTCATTACCAACGGATGTTTTTCAAGCGATAAGGGAAGACTGTCGGAGGTTGCAAGGTGGCTCAGCGAATGCGGAGTAAACGACCTCGCGGTATCAGCCGATGCCTTTCATCAGGAATTTCTCTCGCTTGACACCGTAAATCTTTTTATCGGAGAGGCAAAAAAACACGGAATACCGACACGGCTTCAGCCCGCGTGGTTACGAAGCCCTGATGACGACAACCCATACAACCGAAAAACACGCGAAATTCTTGCGTTTTTGCAAAAAAACGATGTTCCCGCAGGAGATGGAAACGTAATATTCCCGGAGGGAAACGCGCTCAAATATTTATCGGCATATTTTGAAGACGTCTGTCCTGAAAATCCTTATATAGAGGACCCGTGTAATGTAAAATGCATATCTTTTTCGCCAAACGGCGACGTTTTCGACGGAAATATATATAAGCAAGACGTTATGGAAATTATAAAAGAATACAAACCGAAACGGTAAAATAAAGGCGCCGAGGTACTGTTAAAAGATACCTCGGCGCTTTTATTCGGGTGAATGACAGAGTCATATCAGTGTTATCGGACTTATTAAGCTCTTTTAATTAAATAAATCTGTCCTCAATTCCGCAGTGCCAGCTTGCAAAGGGCTTTGCAATTGCTTCGGATACGTAGCAAGTTCCCTTGCCAAGACGGAGAACGCCGTATAATCCCATGTCCTTGCTCCCTTTTCTGCGATTCGTCAAGGCTTGAAAATACCCAGCCTATACAGCTTCATTTTATCATACGGTCAAATTGAAGTCAATAAATTATTGTGGTCATTTTTGGTAGATATATGCTTTAGAGTGTAGTTTTTTGCCATATTTTTAAATAAAAATAATATTTTTAAAGATTATGCACTGTTTTTCCGGATTTCATCTTGAATACTTTGATTAAATGTGATATAATACCTTGATAAAATCAGATGTGTATAAGATCAAGGAAAGGGAAGTATTGCGGACGGTAAAAGCAATATGAGGTCAAGTCGCAAATGAAATCTAAAACCAATTCAATACCCGTTATCGTAGGCTTGTTGATATCTCTTTCGGCGGGACTTATGGACGTATACTCATTTCTCTTTCGAGGCGGAGTTTACGCAAATGCGCAAACGGGAAATTTCATTCTTCTGGGAGTTAATTTATTTAGGGGCAATTTTTCCGAGACGGTGCGTTACATTTTTCCGATAATGTTTTTCGGCGCGGGAATTGCGCTTGCATTTGTCATCTATCAAATTCAAAGAATTGATGAGAAGAAAACCTTTTTCTTCACACTTATCTTCGAGGCACTTGCTCTTTCGGCGGTGTCATTTATACCTACGAGCTACAATCTTATCGCAAACTCGCTCATTTCCTTCGTTTGCGGAGTTCAGCTCGAGATGTTCCAAAAAATCATCAACACCTCCATCGCCACGACGATGTGCATAGGAAATTTCCGACTCTTCATACAGAACGGATTGGAATATCTGTACGGAAAAAATAAGGAATCAATCAAAAAATCCCTGCTTTACATATCGGTTATCTCGGTTTTCGTTCTGGGAGCGGTGCTCGGCAGCTTTTTGATAGAATATGCATCGGAGTTTGCAATAGTCGGAAGCAGTGCAGTCCTTCTTGTTGCCGCAGTAATATTTTTGTGTACAAGGAAAAAATGCATAAATGAATAATAATTCATTTTTTCGCACTCTAAAAACACCCGTAAAAGGATTTTGACCTTATTTTTATCAGCTTGAAACTCGCCGAATTGGTAGTTATGTACACATACGGAGCCGCCCGGAGAGCGAAAAATAACAATATTTATAAAAATGAATAAATTTTGGAAAAGTATTGTATTGAATGAATATTTATGTTATAATTAATGCATAAACAAAAAATAAATTGCATATTTATGCGAAAGGGAGTAAAAAATGGAAAACAAGGAAATCAAAAAAATCGTCTTGGCTTATTCGGGAGGACTTGATACGTCTATCATCATTCCGTGGCTTAAGGAAAACTATAACAATCCGGAGATTATAGCTGTGTCCGGAAACGTAGGTCAGGCAGATGAGCTTGAAGGACTTGAAGAAAAGGCTATCAAAACAGGCGCTTCCAAGATATACATCGAGGATCTCACCGAAGAATTCGTTAACGATATGATCATTCCCACCGTACAGGCGGGAGCAAAATACGAGGAATACCTTCTCGGTACGGCACTTGCCCGTCCGATAATAGGTAAGCGTCTTGCTGAAATCGCTATTGCAGAGGGTGCTGACGCAATCTGCCACGGTTGCACCGGAAAGGGTAACGACCAGGTTCGTTTTGAGCTTGCCATCAAGGCGTTTGCACCCAACGTTAAGATCATCGCTCCTTGGCGTGAGTGGTCGATCAAATCCCGTGAGGAAGAGATTGAATATGCAGAGGCGCACAACGTTCCTCTTAAGATAAACCGTGAAACCAACTATTCGAAGGATAAGAACATGTGGCACCTTTCCCACGAGGGACTTGACCTCGAGGATGCAGGCAACGAGCCTCTTTACGAGAAGGAGGGCTTTCTTGAAATGGGCGTATCTCCCATTC
This sequence comes from Eubacteriales bacterium, assembly GCA_045614425.1. GTDB lineage: Bacteria > Bacillota > Clostridia > Oscillospirales > CAG-272 > UBA1740. The sequence continues at coordinate 3,660 of JAZLCX010000016.1, forward strand.
AGGCGCCTGACACTCCTTCCTACGTAACTCTTGAATTTGAAGCAGGTGTACCCGTTGCGATAGACGGCGAGAAGATGAGCGCGAAGGATATTATTCTCAAGCTCAACGACCTTGGCGGCAAAAACGGTATCGGTCTTCTGGATATAGTTGAAAACCGTCTTGTAGGTATGAAGTGCCGCGGCGTTTATGAGACACCCGGCGGAGCTATTCTTTATTTCGCTCATAACTACCTTGAGACTCTCTGCCTTGACAAAATGACAAAGCACAAGAAGGAGGAGCTTGCTATAACGTTTGCAGACCTTCTTTACAACGGACAGTGGTATACACCTCTTCGTGAGGCTCTCTCCGCATTCGTATCAAAGACTCAGGAGCACGTTACCGGTAAGGTAAGAATCAAGCTCTACAAGGGTAACATGATAAAGGCTGGCGCATGGAGTGATTGGTCGCTCTATTCCGAGGAGATCGCAACCTTCGGCGAGGACAACGTTTACGATCAGAAGGACAGCAAGGGCTTCATCAATCTTTGGGGACTTCCCATTTCAATTCACGCACAGGTAAAGGCTAAGAACGGCCAGAAGTAATTAATCGGTTTAAAGGAGAATTCTTATGGAAAAGATGTGGGCGGGCAGGTTTGCCAAGGAGATTGACAAGCTTGCGGATGATTTTAATTCATCTATACATTTTGACTCAAGAATGTACAGACAGGATATAAAGGGCTCTATGGCTCATGCGTCTATGCTTGGTGCCCGCGGCATCATTTCCAAAGAGGATTCCGAGCTTATAATCAACACCCTCTCTGAAATTCTTTCGGACCTTAATAACGGGGAATTGGAAATAGATTTTGCCGCCGAGGATATACATATGTTTATCGAAGGCGAGCTCACCAAAAGAATAGGCGATGTCGGAAAAAGACTGCATACGGCAAGAAGCCGCAATGACCAGGTTGCTCTTGATATACGCTTATACCTCAGGGATGAGGCAAAGGAAATAAAGCGTCAGCTTATTTCTCTTATAGCCGCAATTAACGATAAGGCAAAGGAAAACGTTCATACGATACTTCCGGGATATACCCATCTTCAGCGCGCGCAACCCATCTCGTTTGCTCATCACCTTCTCGCTTATGCGGAAATGTTCAAGCGCGACGTTTCAAGACTTGCCGATGCCACGGCGAGAATGAATTATTCGCCTCTCGGCTCTTGCGCTCTCTCCGGCACGACCTATCCCACCGACAGAAAAATGGTCGCGGATTCGCTCGGATTTTCGGGTATAACCGCAAACAGCATAGACGGCGTGTCCGACAGAGATTTTTGCATTGAATTTTTAAGCTGCTTTTCAACCGTGATGATGCACCTCTCAAGATTCAGCGAGGAGATCATTTTGTGGTCGAGCTGGGAGTTTAAGTTCGTTGAGCTTGACGATTCCTATACGACGGGCTCGAGCATTATGCCGCAGAAGAAAAATCCCGACATAGCAGAGCTTGTCAGAGGTAAATGCGGCAGAGTCTACGGTGACCTTATGGCAACTCTTACCGTTCTTAAGGGACTTCCGCTTGCTTACAACAAGGATATGCAGGAGGACAAGGAGTCGATATTCGACGCTATCGACACGACAAAAATGTGTCTTGACGTCTTTGTGCCGATGCTACGCGGAATGAAGGTATTGTCCGAAAATATGCTGAGGGCGGCAAAGGGCGGCTTCATAAACGCTACCGACCTCGCAGATTACCTTACGAAGAAGGGCGTGCCCTTCCGTTCGGCTTATAAAATATCCGGAACGATAGTTGCCGACTGCATCAAAAGAGGCAAGGTTTTGGACGAAGTGACAATTGAGGAATACAAAAGCTATTCCGACATCTTCGATGACGACGTATATTCCGCAATCGATCTCACGACGTGTGTAGAACAAAGAATTTCCGACGGCGGAACGTCATTTATCTCTGTAGAGAAACAAATTTCGGCAATATCAGAGTATCTGAAAAACGAAGAAGAAAGTATTTAGGTGTATTTATGAATTTCTATGGAAAAGATTTTTTGAAGCTGCTTGATTTTTCATCTGATGAAATATTGGCGCTTATCGAGCTTGCGGAGGATTTTAAAAGAAAAAAGCGCGCAGGTATTCCTCATAAGCTTTGTGAGGGAAAAAATGTAGCCTTGATATTTGAGAAAACGAGCACCAGAACGAGATGCAGCTTTGAAGTGGCAGCTTATGACTTGGGTATGGGCGTAACCTACCTTGACCCAACCGGATCTCAAATAGGAAAAAAAGAAAGCATTGCAGATACCGCAAGAGTTCTTTGCAGAATGTATGACGGCATTGAGTACCGCGGCTACGGCCAGGAGATTGTCGAGGAATTGGCAAAGCATTCTTCGGTTCCTGTGTGGAACGGTCTTACGAATGAGTTCCACCCGACTCAGATCCTCGCCGATATGATGACGATAAAGGAAAAATTCGGCAAGCTTAAAGGAATAAACTTCGTCTATATGGGCGATGCAAGATACAATATGGGAAATTCTCTTATGATAGGCTGCGCAAAGCTTGGTATGAACTTTACCGCTTGCGCCCCCAAAAAGTATTTCCCGAACTCCGAGCTTGTTGATACCTGTATGAAAATTGCAGAAGAAACCGGCGCAACAATAAAGTTCGAAACCGATCCCGAAATCGCCGTAAAGGGCGCGGACGTCATTTGCACGGACGTCTGGGTATCTATGGGAGAACCCGCATCGGTATGGCAGGAAAGAATCGAAGAATTGACACCCTATCGGGTTAACAGCTCCATAATGGCAAAATCGGGCAAGAAGGATACCATATTTATGCATTGTCTGCCCTCATTCCACGACCTTAAAACACAGGTCGGCAAAGAGATGGGCGAGAAATTCGGCATCACGGAAATGGAGGTTACAGACGAGGTCTTCGAAAGCGAGCAGTCTGTAGTCTTCGATGAGGCGGAAAACAGAATGCACACAATTAAAGCGGTTATGGCAGCAACGCTTTCCGATAAAATCGTTTTCTAAAAAAAATCAAAAGGCATTCATAGTAGGTTAAATTATGAATGCCTTTTTTCGTTGTATTCTCACGTCTATACGCGGAGAACCCAATCTGACACAGCACTCGTTATAAACACAAATAACGTTAGAATGTAAACATTAATTTACAAATATATGGGTTTTTGAGGACTTCCGTCTTTTGTGAATAAGTCGTTGTGTCGGCTATGACATAGCTGATCAATAAAAATCCGAGGAAAGAATGAAAAAATGAAAGAGGATAAATGATGAACACGTTAGAAGCAATCGCAAAAAGAAAATCCACTCGCAGCTACAAGCCTGAGCAGATAAGCGAGCAGGCGCTTGCCGCAATCATAAAAGCAGGGTCTGCCGCCCCAATCGCATTGGCAAAATATGATTCGCTTCATATCACGGTAGTGCAAGACGAAAAGCTTATCGAAGAGATTTTTCTACAAGCAGAGGAAGCGGTCTTTGCCGCTATCGGCACAAGAAAAAATCTCAATTACGGCGCGAAAACGCTCATCATCGTATCCTCGCGACCTCCGCACAGGGAAGGAATGGATTACGCAAACGGCGGCATCGTGATTGAAAATATGGTGCTCGCAGCCACCGACCTCGGCATCGACAGCTGCATTATGGGCGCCCCCATTGCGGCACTTGCAGGAAATGCCGCGCTATCACAGGCGATTGGCATCCCAAACGGCTTTACCCCCGTTCTCGGCGCCGTCTTCGGATATGCCATCGAGGATACGCCCGCAAAGGGGCATGCGATAACCGTCAACAGAGTTTGACGGAACAACGCACTTATCGCGAAGTATCTAGTGATGTGTTGGCGTAGAGTACCTCGCTGCTTGATCGCAAGCCGGACGATTTTGCCGGAATTGCCCCCCGAAACAAAGCACTAAGCAAAACTCGAACTTCCGGCCTCTATTACCCCGATGGTAAAATTTACCATTTTGTAGACATTTCTGCTCCGTTTAGACCTTTCTAGTACACAAAAGTTGTCAAAACGCGCTCTCCTGTGCTCTTTTCTCCGTGTACTCCGGTTCTGTAAGTGGTCAAATATGTGGTCAAAAGACAAGCCCTTAGAACATCAGAAATTGGTGCTTTAAGGGCTAATAATATATTCGGGTATAACTCAAAATTTGATATGCGGTAAACAAAGAAAAGGCTACTCAAAGTAATCAATAATATCGAGATAGTTTCTGCTTGTAGTATTGAGAGCAGTGATTTTAATTGGTATCGATAGTTTATCGGCTATGTACGCAAGAAACTTGCAATATTCTTCGTCGCAATTATGCCCAATGATAATTGCTGAGAGCTTTATGCCAATCTTCGCGTATGAAATATTCGACTCATTATCTAAATCAGTAAATAAAGCTCTAATTTCATCTTCATACTTCCAGTCACCGTGTTTGGATGAGACCCAATGAATGTGAAGCTTTTCCAAACATTGAAAAGCTTCCTCTCTGGTTATTCGATCTTCCCACAAATCTTTTCTCAATCCGTCGATTTCAAAGTTGGGTAGATTTTTCCCATAACCATAATCTACTTCCCATAAATCGTGAGGATCTACTATTTCGAACTCTAGACATAAGCCTTTATAATTATTTGCGTAATGGGCCCACATAGGTGGAGAATCACTGTATTTGGAGAAGCAGCATAGAAACAACTTGTTTCGCACGGCTTCTGCATATTGCTTCCAATATTCAATTTCATCTTTTGGTAGCGGTATAAAGTCATCGTCATATATAATTCGTCTACCTTCGAAAGGATCATTCAGATCTGGATTGTTGCTTCTGGAAAACCAAAGAGAATTAGTGGCTAGTGAATAAAGTTTATTTTCATTGCTAGTACGGTGTGAAGAGTTTAAAATCCATTTATCTACTTCTGCTTGGTCTGATAAGGATCTAAGTGCTATTCTCTCAGCTTCGCTGGCATCGCTGAGGTAAACGTATTTGTAAATTGTTTTTGGAAATGTTTTTCTTGTCTCGGGAATATATTCATCGAAAAACATTTCTATTTGTTGGTGCTTATACGGAAGCTTATGTATTTTTCGTTCTATCCGCCTAAGGGGATTAAGTCTTATTCTCAATCTGTAAATTCCATATGCAAGGATGTATAGACCTATTCCGATAAGCATAATTGCATATTCGGGCAAATTAAGCATATCTTCTAAATTCATTCCTGCAACAAATGATACAGCTCCGAAAAATAGTATAATAAAAAATTCAGTGTTTTTATTTTTAAAATGCATGAAATACCTCGTTTATGTAGGAAAGTCAAAGTACAGTATAATTGTACCATAAGTCAAAGTGAAAATAAATAGGTATTTGTAAATAGTTGGTCATTAGTGCTTTTGCTTAAAAACCTCTATCATTCTAAAAAAGAGAAAGAAGCCTCCTTTGCCCACTTTGAAGTTCAAGCATCAAAATTCTAGTAGTTCAAGTGCTTTTGTTATAAATTTTGATGAAATTAGAGCAAAAGATATGAAAAATGTGTTTATTGAGAGCGAGAAGATGCTGGTATCTAGCCCTTTTTAGCACTAATAATTTTTTCTAGTCGTTTCTATTCCATTATGTCTCCTTTGCTCCGGAAAAAAAGGGGTATTTCGACTTTACCCCAAGAAATTGAATTATCTTTTTCTAGCCGTTTTTGCTTTTTTTAGCCCTTTGTGCTACGCAAAAACGGCTTTTTCATACTCTCCTGACATTTTATCTCCGTGTACTCCGGATGTGATTATGGTCAAGAATGTGGTCAAATCCGTGTCCGAGAAAATGATATGTGGTCATCATTTTGAGGTGTAAAAGAGCCTCTCAAAACAGCTCCGCCGGCAGAGAAGAACTACACAGAAAGCAGCTAAGAAACACACCAACTGCCGCATGTGGTCTGCTCAACAGAAAATATCAGAAACTATGTGGTCATGCTCATATCAAATACATGGTCAAACTATGTGGTCGGAGCAGAGAAGCACACTCCATTCATTCCTCCGCAGGTGTTGTATTGTAACTCTTCTTCAAGCGGTTGTCAAGGCCGTTTTGAAATAAAATCGGAACTCAAAATTTGATACGCAGTAAACAAAGAAAAAGCTCGTCGCGATCATCTCCATCATCAGTGCGCTAACCCCTCTGCACACACATGATGGAGATGGTCGCATTTTGCTTTCAGGAGCATTAAAACACCTGTAAGAACTCAAAAATTGATATGCAGTAAACAAAGAAAAGGGGATCACGACAGCTATCACAGACGTTGGAACGGATATATCAGTGTCGATATCAATAAAAGGTTTGTATTGCGTAATCAAGAGATTGGAATAGCTAAAAATAATTTAGATAAAACTCGATTTTTGCTTGAAATATTCAGAAATTAGTGATATAATGTAAGATGTAGAATTATAAACTCGAAAAAACGAGTATTAAGAGGTGCAAAATGGCAGTAAGCTACAAAAAACTTTGGAAGATGCTTATCGACAAAGACATGAAGAAGAAAGACCTTGCTGAACTCGCAGATGTGAGCAGTTATACGATTACCAAAATGAGCAAGGGCGAAAATGTAACTACAGATACCTTGGGCAAAATATGTAAGGTTCTTGAGTGTAACGTTGAAGATATAATGGAATTCATTCCGGAAAACTAATAGATTAATGCAGTTTATAGAAATAACAGAGGCTGAGTATGAGAATATATAAACATTATTCAAAAAATGGCAGAGTGATCGCCTTTAAAGGTGACTG
>JAZLCX010000017.1:0-14031 GCA_045614425.1 Eubacteriales bacterium
GGTTGTTGATGAGAGCCAGATTGACGAGTCCCGCATCAGCGTTGGCTCCATCGTTGTTCTCTATAACGTAGAGCGTGCAAGGGAGTTCACATATCACATTGTTGGCTCCTACGAGACTGACCCCGCAAACGGAAAGATTTCCGATTCCTCCCCCATCGGCGCGGCGCTTCTCGGCGCAAGAGAGGGTGACGAGGTTGTTGTGTCCGGAATCAAGGAGCAGGTTATCGTAGTTAAGAACGTAACCAGAGCTAAGGAATAATTTTAAAAAGAGGACCTTTCAAAATGGCTAACGAAAACAACCAGAACCAGATAAATCAGACAAGCGAGCTTGCAGTTCGCCGCGAAAAGCTTGCCGCTCTCGTCGAGGCGGGCAAGAACCCCTTTGAAATCACAAAGTATGACGCCACCCACTCAAGCACACGCGCGATAGCCGAATTCACCGAGCGCGAGTCGGCTCTTACCGAGGGCGGCGAGGAGCTTACCGTAAGAGTTGCGGGAAGAATCGTTGCAAGAAGAATTATGGGTAAGGCTTCCTTCGCCCACCTTCTCGACGGTGACGGAAAAATTCAGCTTTACATTTCCCGCGACGACCTCGGCGACGAGGATTACGCCGCTTTCAAGAAGTGGGACGTCGGTGATATTATCGGTGTTGAGGGTACTGTTTTCAGAACCCGCACCGGAGAAATTTCGGTACACGCAAAAAGCGCCGTGCTTCTCGCAAAATCTCTTCTTCCCCTTCCCGAAAAGTTCCACGGTCTTACCAATCTCGAGCAGAGATACAGACAGAGATACGTTGACCTTATTGCAAACCCCGAGGTTAAGGACACCTTCGTTAAGCGCTCGAGAATTCTTTCGCTCATCAGAAGCTATCTTGACGGCAAGGGCTTCCTTGAAGTTGACACGCCTATACTCGTTCCGCTTGAAATCGGAGCTTCGGCGCGTCCTTTCATAACTCACCACAACACTCTTGATATGGATATGTATCTCCGTATTGAAACCGAGCTTTACCTCAAGAGACTTATCGTCGGCGGAATGAACAAGGTCTACGAGGTCGGCCGTATTTTCAGAAACGAGGGTATGGACCAGAAGCACAACCCCGAGTTCACCTCTATCGAGCTTTACCAGGCATATACCGACTACTACGGAATGATGGACCTTGTTGAAGAGCTTTACAAAATGCTTGCAAAGGAAATTTGCGGCTCGACAAAGATAACCTACCAGGGCACCGAAATCGACCTTGGAAACTGGGAGCGTCTCACCATGGTTGAGGCGGTTAAGAAGTACTCCGGTGTTGATTATAACGACTGGAAGAGCGACGAGGATGCAAGAGCCGACGCGAAGCGTCTGCACGTGGAAGTTCCCGAAAACGCCACACGCGGTACGGTTCTCGTTGAATTTTTCGACGCCTTCGTTGAGGACAAGCTCATTCAGCCCACCTTTATTTACGACTATCCCGTTGAGAACAGCCCCCTTGCAAAGAAGAAGCCCGAAAATCCGCTCTTCACCGAGAGATTTGAATACTTCATCAATTGCACGGAATACGGAAACGCGTTCTCCGAGCTTAACGACCCCATCGACCAGAAGGAAAGATTCGAGCGTCAGGTCGAGGCAAAGCGCAAGGAGGAGCCGAACTGCAAAGCAGAGGTTGACTACGATTACGTAACCGCTCTCGAATACGGCATGCCCCCCACAGGCGGTCTCGGCTTCGGAGTTGACAGACTCGTTATGCTCCTTACCGACTCGGCATCCATAAGAGACGTATTGCTCTTCCCGACAATGAAGCCCGAGGTTTAATTCACCTCTCTGCCGAGGCAGAATACGCCCGAAATTTCAATATTATACTCTTTTAAACCCTAAAAAAATCTTCGAGCCTCTCCGCGAAAAAAGAGAGGCTCGGTTTATAAAAGTTTTACAAATACCCCGACACGTGTTCACTTTTGTGTGTTATCATAAACAAAAAAGGCAGAAATCAACATGGAAAACAACGAAAACGCCTCTCCTAAAATAGCCCTAAAAGGACGGTTTTGGGGTTGGCTTGAAAATTTCTGGTATCACTATAAATGGCACTCACTGATTGCCTTGTTTTTAGTGTTTACAATTACTACGCTCTCACTTCAAATGTGCCATAAGGAAAGCTACGATGCCTACATTCTGTACGCAGGCGGCCACCCGATATCGCATCAGAGCGAAAACGGAGATTTTCCCGAATATAACAAAATCAAAAATTCACTCGAGCGCTTCACGTCGGACTATGATGACAACGGAAAGACGGCTATCTCCCTGCGCGACCTGTATATTCCAAATGAAGAGGAAATGAAGGGTCTTGACGAATACTACTATCAGCGCGCCTACAACGACCGCCAGACGCTGCAAAGCACTATGCTTTCCGGCGACTATTTCATTTGCTTCCTCGCCCCCGAAATTTACGAGAGCTACAGAAACGCCACAAAAGACGGCGAGGTCGGAGTTTTCTCAAAGCTTGAGCCGCTTATTTTGGACTTGTCAAGCGTTTCCTTCTACGACTCGGACAAGACGGCTATAGTTCTTTCTTCAACGTCTGCCTATTCCCTTGCGGGACTGAATAAGCTGCCGCCGGATACCGTAATTTGTCTCAGAAACACCAACTTCTCAAGCTTCGTGAACAAGAAAACAGACAAGAAAATGTATGAAAGAAGCCGCGAGATACTTACGGCAATTTTAGCCTATAATCAGGGTAATTGACAATTAAAGTTTACATTTCCCTATCTTTTGCAAAAACAAATATAAAAAGGGCTGTCTCCAATTCAAAAATTGAGACAGCCCTTTTTGCTGTTAAATCGGATGCACACTCGTTTCGGGCAGATGGTCTGAAATCCCATACCTTTCGGGTATTAAAACACCGTTTTCGTATGTGAGAGTGCAGTAGGCGGCATTCGGCATAAATTTGACACGGTCGGTCATATTCTCCTCGGTGTATCCCGAAAGATAGTACCAGAAGGCCCTAATCACCGCTGAGTGACTGACAACAAGCACGCTCCTTTCGGGGTTCTCCTCGCATATTTTGAGAAGCTCCGCCCGCATTCGCTCCGCCGCATGATAGGTGCTCTCCCCGTTCGGATATACGAAATTCCTATACGTGCGTCTTATTACGAACTCCTCGTAATGCTCAGCTTTTAGGACGGGAACGCTCGCCCCCTCCCAGTCACCGACGAATATCTCACGCAGTTTTTCCGAAGTTTTCACCTCTAAATTACGCAACACGGCATGGGGCATAGCCGTTTCATAGGCGCGCTTTAGGTCACTAGAATATATAGCGTCAATCCGCTCGGGCAAAAGATGCTCTGCCGTTATTCTCGCCTGCTCTACCCCCTCGTCAGTGAGTCCGAGGTCGGTATGCCCGAGGTATATTCCCTTGGCGTTGCCAACGCTTTGACCGTGTCGCTCGAGAATTATTTTTACGCTCATTTCATCCTCCCTATGAAATATTTCCGCCGACGGAATATTCAAGCGGCAAAAGGCGCTCTCCGTCGCAAATTACGGTTGAATAAGAGGCGTTTTTAGGGAATGGAAAGGCTTTTGCCATATCCTCGGGCATAACACCGCTTATTATGCACCAAAAGCAGCGTATAACGGCGGCGTGAGCCGCTATAAGCAGTGTTTTATCGGGGTTTTCCCGCGCTATACGCAGAACCTCGTCATGAAAGCGCATACCGCCCGAGAAAACGTTTTCGCCTCCGGGGATAGTAAAAGTGCCGAAGTTCTCCTGCCAGCCCGTAACAAAATCCTCGTGATGATCGCGTATAAGGTCGTCGATGCGCTTGCCCTCCCAATCACCGATATTAAGCTCCCTCAGTTTTCGAGAGGTAACAACCTCAAGTCCGCGCATCGCGGCGTGCGGAAGAGCTGTGTTGTAGGCTCTTTTTAGGTCGCTTGAGTATATAGCGTCTATTTTCTCGTTCCGAAGGCTCTCGGCGGTTAATTTTGCCTGTCTGTGCCCTTCCTCGCTCAAATCAAGGTCGGTATGGCCGAGATAAATTCTTGCAGCATTTCCAAGGCTCTCACCGTGACGCACTAAAAAGATTTTGGTTTTCATATATAAACTCCTGAAATCATAGAAAAGCGGAAGAAGCAAAAGCCCCTTCGCCCTTATAATTATATCCTATCGGCAGAAAAAAAGCAATATAAAGCACTTAAAAAGCCACTAAAAGCACAAACGGGGACGAAATGCATAAAATCGGCCATGTTTTCGCAATTACAGTGCAAACTGCGATTTTTGTTGCTGTTTCTAGAATAGCAGAACATATGCGTTTCCCCACTTAAATCGACCGAATTATAGCTATTTCACAATATAACACCCACTATAAAGCCATATTGCATGTGTTTAACAAGATGTTTTCCCCACTTTCTTCTTTTTTCAAAAAACAACGGCAACAAAAATGACATTTTTTGCCATCATATCAATTCGTACTAATTACTATATATCGCCATTTTTTATAGCAAAAACCCAAGCATTTCTGCCATTTCAGCACTCCAAAAAATATGCTTTCGCATATTTTACCCCCACTTTATGCAAAAGCGGCGAAAATTGCGCATAAATCACCCGCAAGAGAAGAAATTGGTATTATTTACCATTTTTATGTCGATTTTGAAATGAAATCCCGTTTTTTGTGCAAAATCGGGCGTGTTTTTGTTCAACTGCTTTATCATCAAATTCCCTTTTACGATAGATTTTAGGGGGTATTTTCGAGAAATTTTATTAAAAACAGCTCTGAAGCTGCGGTTTTTAGCCTCATTTCCGTGAATTGCAGTACTTTTGGACTTTATTATGCAGCCTATTCGCACAAAAAAGTAGTATTTATACCCGAAACGAGTGATATCAGCCATATTCTGCGTTTTTGTTCTGAAAAGCATGCTTGTGGCTGTGTTATTTGGATTGTTTTAAGCAAACGGTGCTTATTATCACGTATTTTCGGTGTTTCACGTGAAACAATATGCTTTTTCGCTCGTTTTTTGATTGTTTCACGTGAAACAATATGCTTTTTCTCATGATATCCCTTTGAATCACTTTTAACCGTCTATTTACATATATTCTATTGACTTTTTCTACTAAAAAAGGTATAATATTAGTACTAATTATAGCTATGCTTTATCACTTAACAAGTTATTTTCGCCCACGGAGGTAAAAATGGCAAAAATAGTATCATTTTCTAATCAGAAGGGCGGCGTAGGCAAAACCACGTCCTGTGTAAATATTGGCGCTCAAATAGCAAACAAGGGCAACAAAAAGGTGCTGATAATAGATATGGACCCGCAGGGAAATGCCACAAGCGGTCTTGGAATATCAAAATCTAAGGTCAAAAAGACAATTTACGACGTTATCATCGGCAGAGCTTCGATAGAAGAGGCAATAATCAAGACTAAATTCAAGAATTTGTCTGTAATTTCCTCAAATATAGACCTTGCCGGCGCCGAACTAGAGCTGCACGAGCTTGATGACGGCACAGATTTCACAAAAAGCGCTATCGAAAGCATCAAGGACGACTACGATTACATATTCATTGATTGTCCGCCATCTCTTGGAATGCTCACGGTTAAGGCTCTTTCGGTGTCAGACGGTGTTGTAATCCCCATGCAATGCGAGTTTTACTCACTTGAGGGTATGTCTCAGCTCTTAAATACGCTTAAAAAGATACGTCAGCTGTATAATCCCAACCTTCAATTAGTTGGAATTCTGCTCACAATGTATAACGGAAGACTTACTTTGACCTCTCAGGTGGTCGCAGAGCTCAAAAAATACTACGCAGAGAAGCTTTTCAAGGTTCCAATCTCCCGAACAGTAAGAATTTCCGAAGCTCCCGGCTACGGAGAGCCCATTTGCTATCACGATCCATACGGAAAGGGCGCTTTGGAATATGCCGCAGTTGCAAAGGAACTGATGCTTCGCATCTAAAATCGAGGCAAAAAGGCTCAAATTTTGCATTTGTTTCACGTGAAACATAAAATTTGTCAATAATTGGTAAATTATGGCAATTATCGACGTTAACATTTTATTCTATCTTATTTTTGGAGGGTTTTATGCCGGTAAAGAAAAACAGCGGTCTCGGTAGAGGTCTTGACGCTATATTCCTTGAAAACACGCTCGAAAAAGAAGCCGAAAACAAGGAAAATCAAATATCTCACCTCAGAATTTCTCTCGTAGACCCCAAGAGCGATCAGCCGAGAAAGCACTTCGACAAGGCGTCTCTCGAGGAGCTTGCGGATTCCATAGCAGAGAACGGTCTTTTGCAGCCGATTCTCGTGCGCGAGTACGGTGGCGGCAGATATCAGATAATTGCCGGAGAGCGCCGTTTCCGCGCCTCAAAAATCGCAGGTCTTAACGAAATTCCCGCGATAATTCTCGACAAGGACGACAGACGCGCTGCCGAGATTGCTCTTATAGAAAACATACAGCGCGAGGACTTGAATCCCGTCGAAGAGGCTATGGCATACAAGGCGCTCTCCGAGGAATATCAGCTCACCCAAGAGGAGCTCTCAATGAAGGTGGGAAAATCAAGGAGCGCTATTGCAAACTCCACAAGACTCTTAGATTTGCCCGAGGAGGTCCTTACACTTGTAGCAAGCGGAGAGCTTTCCGCAGGACACGGAAGAACCCTGCTCGGCCTTAAATCGCGCTCTGACATGCTTCCTCTCGCTGAGAGAGTAATTGTTGATGATCTCTCGGTAAGAAGCCTTGAGGAAGAGGTAAAGCGTCTTAACCGTCCGAAAAAGGAAGAAAAGGAAGAGTCGCTTCCGCTGGTTGATTACTTCCGCGAGATGGAGCTTCGTCTTCAGTCTCACCTCGGCAGAAAGGTTAAAATAGAAGGCAAGGGAAGAAAGAAAACTCTTACTCTCTACTACGAGGATAACGAGGACCTGGACGAGCTTCTCGCAACAATTTGCGGCAAGGATTTTCTTAACGAAATATAATGCGCATTCTTTAAATCGCGTTATATGTCAATAATTGTTTACAAAAACGGAGTTTTTATGGGTTTTATAAAGGATTTTTTGTTTCTTAATTTAAATCAATACAACAACATAGCAATTAATTTCCCCATCGGTGCCGTCATTCTTTTTTCCGTGGTGTGTGCATCACTCGTCGCATTCTACTTGAACTTTGCAAATGCAAGGTCGTACGATATCTACAAGCAGCTCTTTCGATTCGGGGCGTTCAGCGAATTCTCTGCAAGAACGCTAAAAGAACTGCATCTCGACTCCTCTCGATATATCCGCTTTATCCTTTCGAGAAGCGGCGGTGTCACCCGTATCGTAAAAAGGGTAGGGGAAAAGACACTCACCTACGAGGAATACCTGGAAAGTGTAAAGCTGAAGCAAAAGCCCGAGAAAATAAATTTTGACGAGGCGCGCTTCTATATTTCTCCCGAGGCCAAAGAAAAGGCAAACGCGATGCTTTCTTCATCCACTCCGTCAATTTATAAGCCAATTGCGCTCACGGCCCTTCTTGCTCTTGTTTTAGTTCTCGCGGTACTGTTTTTGCCCGACCTGCTCTCAGCAATAAATAGTGCCGTAAATTAAATGCTATAAAATAAAAAGGTTCTTGCCAAAAATCAGGCAAGAACCTTTTTATTTTATTTGCTCCTTACGAGAAAGAGCACAGTTAACTCTTTTTTGCGGTTTTGCGCTCCGAATGAGCACTCGTTGACTCCTCGGGGGGCGTTACTCGAAAAAGTGCGCTTTTAACTCTTTTTTCGGGGGTTCGCCGTGCGAAAAAAGCTTTGGAAGCTTCCGCACCCATTACCACTTAACGTCGACGAGTCCGTCGTCTGCCGCTGTAAGCTTAATGCCGTAGGGCTCTGACATTTTACCGAGATAGGATACAATGCTCTCTGCATCGGTGATTCTCGGAAGTCCGTTCTCGGACTTATTTGCCTTCATCGGCATTCTTACGGGGATAAGACGCATAGATTTAAGCTTTCCGTCCTCGGTTTCCCAAAGAGGAACTACTGTAAGCGACATTCTCGGGTCTTCCATAAGTCCTATGGTAAAGTCCTTCGAGCGAGTCTTAAGCAGCTCGTGTACAGTTGCATCGGACGGAAGTCCGTACTTTTTGAAGAACTCCGCCGGCGCGAACTCTACGTTGTAAAGCTGAACGATAAAGTCGCCGAGAGAATAGAATATAGGGCAGTCCTTATAAACCTCGATAGGACGGAGAAGGTGGGGGCCGTGTCCTATAATTGCGTTAGCGCCCGCATCAATACACTCGTGAGCAAAATCGATAAGGAACTGCGAGGGATTTTCCTTTGCGTCGCCGCTTAACTGATGCGAGTGAATTGATATCATTATGTAGTCAGCCTGAAGCTTTGCCTCATATATAGCCTTCTTTACGCGCTCAACGTCCTCGCGCTCAGCCTCCATAACGTACTCGCACTTGTCGCCGAGAACGAATTTAAGGTCGCCGAGCAGCTCCTCGCCCTCTTTGGACGGGAATGCGTAGCCCTCCTTGATTATAATGTTGCGCGATACGTTGATGCCGGTCTTCTCGGCAAGCTCCTTTACAAGAGCAAATTCTCTTTCGGTAACCTTAACGTGCGTATTTATTCTGAGTCCGTTGATTCCGGCTCTTCCCGGAACTCTGACGGTTTGCTCGCCTGCAAGCATATCAAGTGAGAAGTTGGTATTTACGGAGATAAGAGCCACACGCCCCGCACTCGTTTCAAGATATCT
The DNA here is from genome assembly GCA_045614425.1 of Eubacteriales bacterium. Lineage (GTDB taxonomy): Bacteria > Bacillota > Clostridia > Oscillospirales > CAG-272 > UBA1740. The sequence continues at coordinate 8,701 of JAZLCX010000017.1, forward strand.
CGGCTTTGACGCCTCGGCAAGAGTTCTGCCCGCACCCGCGTGAACGAAGTCGGTGTCCTCAAGATGCTCAAGGGTTGTGAGGAAGCCCTCAACCGAAAAGTCAAAGGCGTGGTTGTTGTTAAAGGTGGTCATATTGAAGCCGAATCTTTCAAGGTCGCCGAGAACTCTCGGTGTAACTCTCAGATAGGTTCCGCCGCTTTGCTGTGCGGAAGGGCACTCGCCCTCCTCGTTAAGCGTGGTTTCCAGATTGAAAAAGCTGGCGTCTGCTGCTTCGATATAGGGTGCAAGCTCCTCATATCCGGCAAAGTCCGGCTGAATTCTTCTTCCGATTATCGCGTCACCCGCTGCTGCAAATTTCATTTTTATGTCCTCCGTTATATTTCAGTCAAATTAAGAGCAAATTTAAGTCCGATTTCAAATCCGGAGATAAGGGATACCTTTTTAAGTCTCTCCGCCCTCGTATGAACTCCGTCGCCTTGGTAAACGCCAATCGTGATGGCCGGGATTCCGAGAGAGAGCGGAATGTTAGAGTCCGTGGAGCCGGATCCATAAACGGGCTGCTCGTTTATAACCTCGCGAAGCACCGCCCTGTGTATGCCTTTAAGCCTCTCCATCGCCTCCGGTGAAACCTCAGAAGCGCAGGGTCGGTCGCCAACAAGCTCAACCTTTACGTGAACGCTCTCGGTCTCTGCTGACGCAAAAATTCCCTCGAACTGTGCCTTCATATAAGCGAGAAGGTCTTTATCGTCCGAGCGGTACTCGCAAAGCATCTTTGCGCTCTGAGCTATGGTATTTACCGACGTGCCGCCGGATATCATTCCCACGTTGTAGGTAACCCTTTTGCCCGCCTTTTCGGGCGGGGTGATTGAATAGATTCCATTTATTATTTTGGAAATCTCGGCTATCGCATTTTCATTGCCGAACGCCACGAAGGAGTGTCCGCCGGGGGTAGTAAGCTCGACCTCGTATCTGTGCGAGCCGACGCACGCGTCAACGCCATGAGTAAACTTTGAAGAGTCAAAGCTTACAAAATTCGCGACACGCCCCTCGTAGTCATTGAAAAGCTGTCTGACTCCCTTAAGATTTCCAAGCCCCTCCTCGCAGGAATTACAAACGAAGAGAACACCGTCGGTTTTTATATTGTTTCGGACGAAATATCTTGCTACGAGCATAAGCACCGCAAGACTTGCCGTGTCGTCGCCGACACCCGGGCAATGAATATACTCTCCGTCATCGGTATAGGGCATAGGCTCGAGGTCGGGGAAAACGGTATCGGTATGCGCCGCAAATACGGTAAGCTTTTTGCTTCCCTGTGCCTGATATGGAAAGATTACATTCTTTGCCCCGTCAATATAGGCTTCCTTCATTCCGTTTTTCAAAAACCACTCGCGGCAAAATTCAGCACGTTTTTCCTCATTATTCGATGGCGCGGGAATAAGACATAGTGTATGTAAGAGCTCGTAGAGCTCCTCTGTATTTTCCTTGATGTAATCCTTTACGTTCATCTTTTTCTCCTAAAAATATTATACGGTTATATTTTAGCACAGCAATCACGTTTTGTCTAGCGAAAAAGCTATGTTTTTTTGATTTTTTTGCATTTTTCGCTCACGCTGACCTCGGCGCTCGAAAGCTCCTCGCGCTCTCCGTTTTCTTTTTCCACAATGAGCGAGGCGGATTCGGTTATTTCTACCGCCCTCGCGGTAAATTCCTCACCCGTAAGTCTTCTCACCGTAATTTTCTTTCCGAGAACAAGCGACCGCTCGCGGTACTCATTCATATAATCGCCCACCGAGAAAAATTCCTCGGCGAGCACCTCTGCCAAGACCTCGGCATCAACGGTGATTCCGCACTCGTCCTCAACCGTTGTGGCAATATCCGAAAGCTCATCGGGAAAGTCGCGCTTTTTAAGATTTATCCCTATTCCGCAAACGGCATACGAAAGCCTTCCCGTTGCGGTGTCGATTTCGCCCTCGGTGAGAATTCCGGCAAGCTTCCTGCCGCGCGAGTATATATCGTTCACCCATTTGATTTCAGGGGAGAGCCCCGAGGTCCTTTCGATAGCGCGAGAGGTTGCAACGGCGGCGCGCGCTGTTATTTTTACCGCCTCGTCGGCTTTTGTGTCCTCTTTAATAAGGAAGGATATGTAAAGACCTGCGCCAAGCTCGGAATCAAAGCTTCTGCCCCTACGTCCGCGGCCGTGCGTCTGCCCCCGTGCGATAAATACGGCAGGGAAACGCGCTCCTTCGCTCCTTGCGTACTCTCTCGCTCTTTCGTTTGTTGAATCGGTTATGTCATATTTGAAAATCTGCATTTTGAATTCCAATCCGCCGTCAAATTACTTTCTAGGATATATTTTACTACACCCGTTATTTTTTGTCAAGAAAAACGCCGCTTGCGTATATTTAATGTCATGGCGGTAAAAATATACAAAAAAGCTCGGAGAAGAAAATGGAAAGCCTATCGGAAAGCTATGAAAAAAATCGCACGGCACTCTCCGACCGCCTGAGAGTCACCGAAAGCTTTGACGTTATTGAAAGGCGGCTCACGCTCGGCGGGCGCGAGGGGTGCTTTTTCTATATTGACGGATTTATAAAGGACGGGGAAATGCTCCGCATAATGCAATACCTCATATCGCAAAAGGAGCTTTCGGGGGCGGACGCCACCCTTCGTATTCTCCCATACGTCGAGGTGGAGCTTTCAAGCGATATCGAATCAATAGTACGCGCCGTCATGTCGGGACAGGCGGCGTTTATCGCGGAAAGCTTCGGCGGCAGCGCCATACTGATTGATGCGCGCACCTACCCCGCGCGAAGCACCGAAGAGCCCGACAGCGACAGAGTTATGCAGGGCTCGCACGACGGATTTGTCGAGACCCTCATCATCAATACCGCGCTCATAAGACGTAGAATACGCGACACGCGTCTTACCATGGCGCACTTTGATATGGGCGGCTCGTCAAAAACCGACGTTGTAGTTTGCTATATGGACGGCGTTGCCGACCGAAAAACCGTCGATACCGTCAAAGAAAAGCTGACACGGGCACGCCCGCGCTCGCTTACACTCGGGTTTCAGAGCCTTGCGGAAACACTTATTCGCTCTCGCTGGTACAACCCGTTTCCGAAGATAAGGACAACCGAGCGCCCCGATACCGCCGCGGCACAGCTTCTTGAGGGCAGTATTCTCGTTATTTGCGACACCTCCCCGCAGGTTATGATTCTTCCGACCTCGATTTTCCATTATCTTGAAGAAACGAGCGATTATTACTTTCCTCCTCTTACCGGAAGCTATCTCCGTATAATAAGAACCCTTATTCTGCTTCTGTCGGTTGTGATAACTCCGCTTTGGTATCTGTATCTTGAATATGCCGACACGCTCCCCTCGGCACTCCTTTTCCTTGTTCCCGATAACCCCGGGGCGCTGCCGATAATTTTACAGCTCTTTCTCGTTGAATTTGCTATTGACGGATTGAAAATTGCCTCGATGAACACGCCCGATATGCTGTCAAACTCGCTCTCGATAGTGGGCGCGCTGATACTCGGAGATTTTGCCGTAGAGGTCGGCTGGCTCTCTGCCGACGTTATACTTTATATGGCATTCGTGGCAATAGCCAATTTCGCCCAGCAAAACCACGAGCTTGGATATGCCTTTAAGTTTATGCGTATGATGACGCTCGGGCTCGTCTTTTTCTTCGGAATATGGGGCTTTGTCCTCGGCCTTTTACTGTTTGTCATCTTTGTCGCAACCAACAAAACGGTAACGGGCGGCGGCTATCTCTCACCGCTTATTCCCTTCAACGCACACGATTTTATGAAGCTTCTTTTCCGTAAAAGAAAGCGGGATTTTGACAGGGAAGAGTAGTGTAAACAGCTCTTTTTTTCCCATAGTTTATATCAGAATAGTTAATTTTTCAAATTTCTATTGCAAAAAGCCTTAATTTGTAGTACAATATACAAAAGGGACAAGAAATTTTCCCTTAAAAATTTGACGAAGGGCGGTGAGCCTATGGGAAGAAAGCTTAATGAGCGCTTTCTCGCAAGCTATCTTGAGCTTGACCGTGACTGCTGCGAAAAGTTCGGAATTTCATCCGGCGGCGTAACCGAATATATAAACAGGCTCAACAATGCCCGCTTTGCACCCGGACGCGAGGAAGCATTGCCGAGACTTGTAAAATACAGAAACATTCGCAACAAAATGGCGCATGAGGTCGGCTCGCTCCGCAGAATGAGCGACATCAATAAAGCCGATATCACTTGGGTGCGTAAATTCAACAAGGACATTATAAGGCGCAAGGACCCGATTTCCGCATACCTTAAGCGCGCGCGCAGATATGCCCGTAACCGCCGAATAAAGAGATACGTGACAGCGGCGGCACTCTTTCTTGCGGCAGCTCTTGGAATTGTCGTATATTTCCTTGCCTCAAAATAAAACGGAGCTTTTCTGATGATTGCAAACTACCACGTACACACAGCCCGTTGCCGCCACGCCGTTGGCGCTGACGAGGAATACGTAAAAAAAGCTATAGCCGAGGGTGTTAAAATCCTCGGCTTTTCTGACCATGCCCCCTGCCTTTACCCGGGGGGATATGAGTCTTATTATAAAATGACACCCGACGAAGCGCCGGAATATTTCGACACCCTCTCGGCATTGCGCGAAAAATACCGCGATAAAATCACAATATATATCGGCTACGAGGCAGAATATTATCCTTCGGTATGGGAAAGGACGCTTGAATTTTGGGCGTCGGGCAAATCTCGCCCCGAATATCTTCTTCTAGGTCAGCACTATGCCGAAGAGGAATATACCCCCGATGCCGTTCACTCGGCAGACGGTACGGACAGCGAAGCTGCGCTTACTCTTTACGTTGACAACGTGATAAAGGCGATACGCACGGGGCGTTTCACCTATATCGCCCACCCCGACATATTTAATTTCTTCGGCGACCTTGATTTTTACAGAGCCGAAATGACAAGGCTCATCCTCGCCGCAAAAGAGGAGGGTACACCTCTTGAAATAAATTTACTCGGCATGCGTGCGAAAAGAAACTACCCGACCTCTGAGTTCTGGCAGCTCGCCGCGCGGCAGGGAATGGGCGCCGTTCTCGGCTTTGACGCGCACGACCCCGACAGGGTTGCCGACAGAGACGAAATTTTAGCCGCCCTCCGCTTCGCCGACAGACACGGCATCGAAATAATCAAAAACATAACCCTGAAGGACCCCTTCTTTGATATGAAATAATCTCACGCCCAAGACATTGAGAGTGCTCGTAATCCCGCACTCTCTTTTTATATTTTCCGCCTGTCCTTCGCCAAGCCGCAACACCGGCAAGGCTAT
>JAZLCX010000018.1:0-3901 GCA_045614425.1 Eubacteriales bacterium
TATATATGGGCGCATCCCGAGACCGGATATAAGGAATTTGAGACGTCAAAGTATATGGCGGAAAAATTCGAGGAGCTTGGATACAAGCTCACCTATGCCGAGGGAATCACGGGCTTTTACACCGTGTGCGACACCGGACGAGACGGCCCTACGCTCCTTATTCTCGGCGAGCTTGACTCTATAATCTGCCCCGGACACAGTGCCGCAAATCCCGACACGGGTGCGGTTCACGCCTGCGGTCACAACGCTCAGTGCGCGGCTCTTCTCGGTATTGCCGCAGCACTCACCGAAAAGGACGTTATCGACGGACTTTCGGGAAAAATCAAGCTTTGCGCCGTTCCCGCAGAGGAGCTTCTTGAGATAGAATACAGAACCCGCCTCAAAAGCGAGGGCAAAATCAAGTATTTCGGCGGAAAGAGCGAATTCCTCTCGCGCGGATATTTTGACGACGTCGACCTTGCCTTTATGGTACACACATCGACCGAATTCAGATCCAATCTCGGATTTAACGGCTGTATCGCAAAGCAGATAATATATAAAGGCACGTCAGCGCATGCAGGCGGCGCACCTTGGGCAGGAAGAAACGCTCTTTACGCTGCCACAACCGGAATTTCAGCGGCCAACGCAGTGCGTGAAACCTTCCGCGACTCCGACCTCATAAGATTCCATCCCATCATCACAAAGGGCGGAGATATAGTTAACGCAATTCCCGAGGAGGCAACCCTCGAAAGCTACGTCCGCGGAAAGACCTTTGCCGCTATGGAATCGGCTAACGCCCGTATTAATCAGGCGCTCATCGGCGCGGCATACTCGCTCGGCACGAATATCGAAATTATCGATATGCCCGGCTACTCGCCCCTTAACAACGACCCGAACATGTCGCTTATGGCTAAGGAGGCGTACGAGAAAATATTCCCGGGAAAAGTATTTGAAATTTCCGAGACCTTCACCACGGGAAGCACGGATATGGGCGACCTCTCCTGCATTATGCCGGTAGTACACCCCTTCTCAGGCGGTTCTGTCGGCACAAGCCACGGAAGCAACTACGAGATTTCCGACCCCAAGGCAGCCTGCGTCGACTGTGCAAAGTGGCAGGTTGCAATGCTGACCCTCCTTCTCGAAAACGGTGCTTCGCGCGCAAACGAAATCATAAAGAATTTCAAGCCCTTGTTCCCGTCGGTAAAGGAATTCCTCGAATATCAGGACAGCATCTGCACGTCCGGTAACAGAATAGTCTATAACGGTGACGGCACAACAACGATACTCCACAAGACCTTTGACGATATGTCAGACGGAGACCTTTGATAATGGCAAAAGAAAAACGGTTTCAGAAAATACACGACGACGGCGCGTTCTCGGGTAATGAAATATGGGTTGACACAAAAACCGGAGTAAACTACCTCTATCACACCTCGGGATACGGCGGCGGACTTACCGTTCTCGTTGACCGCGAGGGCAAGCCGATTATATCCCCGGTGCTCGAAGTCGACGAGAAATAATATAACAAAACAAACATTTTACCTCAAAAGAATTTCTCTTTGTAGCAGAAAGGAATATGAGCGATGAACAGCACAGACACCGAAGCTTTAAAAAAAGACTCGCCGAGTAGCTTTTTCCTTGACATATTTCGCGGCATTGCCATTGGCATAGCATTTATAATCCCGGGTTTTTCCGGCGGCTCGGTTGCCGCAATTCTCGGCATATACGAGAGGCTCGTCGGTGCGATAGCCGATATATTCAAGGATTTTCTTCGCAGTATAAAAACGCTTTTTCCGATAGGACTCGGTATGATTATCGGAATTTTCAGTCTGCTTTACCCTCTCGGTTGGGCGCTTACGGCTTATCCCTTTCCGACAGTATGTCTCTTCGTCGGCCTTGCCGTCGGAGGACTTCCCTCCATCACCGAGCGTCTTTCGGGCAAGGTAAATTACAAAAACATTCTCGCCATTTCAATTCCGTTTCTTGCATCGGCGGCGCTTTCATTCCTTCCGGTCGGCGGCGACGTCAATCTCTTCGAGCTTAATTTCGGCGGATATCTTCTGCTCGTTCTGATAGGCTTTCTTGCCTCGGCGGCACTCGTAGTCCCCGGAATTTCCGGCAGTATGCTTATGCTTATTTTCGGATACTATAACCCGATAGTCAATATGATAACCCACCATCTCTTACACGGAAAGAACGTAGGAGCATCTATACTCGTGCTTGGCGCAACGGCTCTCGGAATAGGTGTCGGCTTCATAGTTATTTCGGTGATTATGAAGCTTCTTCTAAGGAATTATCCGAGGGGTACTTATTTTGCAATTCTCGGATTTATCCTCGGCTCGATTCCGACGATTTACGTTTCCACGGCAAAGGAAGCGGGATATACCCTCTCCACCCTGCCGCACTCGGTATGGCACTCGATTTTCTCTGTTTTATTCCTCCTTGTCGGTCTTACAGTCTCGCTTTTACTCGTAAAGCTCTCAAGGAAATTAAATAAAGCCTCAAATTAACAGAAAAAAAGCAAAAAACGCCGCACGCCCCCTCTAAAGTCGGGGCGGTGCGGTGTTTTTTTGATATCAAGCACCTCTGGTGCTTTTTAAAAGCGGCTCGACAAAGCCGTCGGGCGAGGATGATGAAACGTCGCATGCAACAACCGTGCCCTTATAGACTATAAGATTCACCTTCGCGCTGCCGCGTCCACTGTAATTTTCGACGTTATAGGTATACCGTGTCACTTTTTTGTTCCTGTATTTTGTGAGGTCGAGCCCCTGCTTTTTCTGAATTTCGTTATAGCCGTTTATAATTCTGTCGAAGTTTTCGGGAACTCTGAACTCGACGGTCTCGCTCGCCTCTCCTTCGACCGAAATTCCGAACTGTGAGATGAATCTCAATCTGTCATCGTTAGTCTTTACGTCCGAAAAATCAATACTGCCCGACGAGGTGTAAACCGCATCGCTCTCACCTCCGCCCAAAATAAGTATGCCCACGAGCACCGCAAGCGTCAGGGCAATCACCGAGAAAAATTTTACGGTTGACGCCCGCACCGAATATACGAACATATTTTTCCCTCCACGTAGTGTTTTTACTAAAATATACGGGAGAAGGGATATTTTTATTACAAGGAAATTCCGTGACGGAAAAAAGCGGTTGTGCCGAAGCACAACCGCTTTTTATTCTCTGCTGACTAAATCAATGATTGCAGCAGCAGAAAACGATAACAATTGCGAGGATGATAATCCAAGTGCAGTTGTCGTCAAAGAGATTGCATAAGCAGTTATTATTCATATGTTTGCCTCCGGGAGTTACTTTGCGGATTTCGTTCCGCTTAGTATCATACTATGCGTAAGGCAAAAATAGGTTAATTAAAATCAAATACCGCGGCTTTGTCTTTTATTACGAGGCGTCCCTCGAAGCGCTTTCCGTTTTTAGAGATGAATCCCGACATTTTCGCGGTCCTGCCCTCTGCGAGAAGTCTTCTTACCTCGCTTATCGGAATACTCTTTTTGCATATATTTATTCCGACGCGGAATTCGCAGCCCTCGTTATATCCCATACAGCCGTAGCTTGTTTTTCCGCGCACCACGTTTTTACCGCAAACGGGACATTTGCCGACTATCTCGCCGAATTTTCCCGTATCTGTATTAGTCGGTACGGGAGCAGAGCCGCCGCGCTTAAATATTTCGGCAATTTCGCGCTCAGCGAGGCTTACGCTGTCCATAACAGTAATCTCACCGCGAAAAACCCTCTTAAGCGCCTTGCCAAGCTCACTGGTCTTGTATTTATCCATTCCGATTGAAAGTGCTTCAAGCGACTCAACGAGATGCTCGCCGCCCTCAAGAATGGTATATACGTCCTTTTTAAGTCCGATGTAACCGCTCTTTTTGGCGTTATCGATAATTCCCGTACGGGTTGCCTCCGTGCC
>JAZLCX010000019.1:0-2255 GCA_045614425.1 Eubacteriales bacterium
AAATAAACAAGATTTCATCGTATAGCCCCGTTGACTATGCGGCAGAGGAGCTTAAAAAGTACCTCAGAATGATGATGCCCGAGTGCGGCGACGTCGTAATAAAGTATGACCCCGATGCAAAGGATGGCTTCCGTCTCGGACTTATGCAGGATTTCGGACTTGACGTATCCGATGCTGACGATACCGAGCTTGACGATATCCTTTACATAGATACCGATACGACGGGCGGTATAATTGCGGGAAGCAATCCACGAAGCGTTCTTCTTGCGGTTTACGAATACCTTCGTCAGAACGATTGCCGTTGGCTTATGCCCGGCGTTGACGGCGAATATATTCCTATGAAGGATATAGTACCCGTTAAGTACAGATTCAAGCCCTCCTGCCGTTACCGCGGAATGTGTAACGAGGGCGCAGAATTCCAACAGAGTATGCTTGATTTTATTGAGTTTTTGCCCAAGGTCGGAATGAACGTCTTTATGATGGAATTCTTTATTCCCAGCTACTACTACTCTTATTACGGTCACACTACCAATGCCGAAAACCGTCCTCCCGAGCAGGTGTCCGAAATGCAGATACTTCAGTGGAAACGTCAGTGCGAGTCCGAGCTTGCAAGAAGAGGACTTCAGTTCCACGATATAGGTCACGGCTTTACGGCAAGTCCCTTCGGACTTTTCAGAAGACCCGGAATTACCGATTACGAGTCACTTGTGCCCGAACAGTACCGTCAATATCTTGCTATGGTTAAGGGGGAAAGAAAGCTCTTTAACAACGCTCCCTATATGACACAGTTCTGTATGTCTAACCCTAAGGCGAGAGAAATGGTTTCTGACTACGTTGTGGAGTATGCGAAAAAGCATTCAAATTCTGACTACCTTCACGTATGGCTGGCTGACAGCAAGCTGAATCACTGTGAGTGCGAGGAATGTCAGAAAAAGACTCCTTCCGACTGGTATACAATTCTCCTTAACGAGATAGATGAAAAGCTCACAAAACAAAGTATAGATGTGCGCATAGTATTTATTGCTTATTGCGATACAATTTTTGCTCCGCTTGAAGAGAAAATAAAAAATCTTTCACGTTTTACTATGCTTTTCGCACCCGTGCACAGAAGCTATGCAATATCTCTTCCTGAGGGTGAGCCCGAGAAGGCGCTTAAATATAAGAGAAATGATAACGTTTATCCGAACAACCTCGCCTGGAGCTTTGAATATTTCAATGAATGGAAGAAAATGTGGCCGGGTGCTTCCATGGTTTACGAATATCATTTCTGGCGCCATCAGTGCTATGACATTTCTGCACTTAAGCACGCAAAGCTTATTTGCGACGACGTAAAGATTTACAAGGAGCGCGGTCTTGACGGAATTATACAGGACGGTTCTCAGCGTAGCTTCTTCCCGAACGGTATTGCATTCTATACCTATGCAAGAACGCTTTACGATACCTCTGTTTCATTCGATGATATTGTTGAGGATTATTTCAGTCACGCATACGGTGAGGATTGGAGAGAGTTCCGTGATTATCTTATGAAGCTGCACGACGCGCTTCCGTTTGAATATTTCTCGCGCGATATGGCTGTTAACAGACCAAATGCTCATTATGACCTTGAGCGGGCGAAAAAGATAGCTACTATAAGAGAAATAACAAAAGAAGGCAGAGAACTTATAAAGGCTCACTACAACTCCGATATACGCATGAGAACCTTTGCGGTAAGGCTTCTTGAATATCACGCTGATTTCTGCGACCTTGTTTCAGATTGGATGCTCGCAAAGGCAAAGGGCGAGGATGAGCTTGCTACCGAGCTTCTTGCAAAGGCACGCATTGAATTCGGAAGGCGTGAGGCGGAAATTCAGACCTACTATGACCACTACCTTTATTTCTGCGATTATTACTACGCGAATATAGCAAAATCAGCAGTTGACCAAGGTATATATCTACAATAATCATGATAAAGACTTAAGGAGTGAGAAAATGCTTAAAATTAACAAGATTTCATCGTATAGCCCCGTTGACTATGCGGCAGAGGAGCTTAAAAAGTACCTCAGAATGATGATGCCCGAGTGCGGCGACGTAGTAATCAAATACGCCCCCGACGCAAAGGACGGATTCCGTCTTGGACTTATGCAGGATTTCGGACTTGACGTTTCCGATGCCGATGATACCGAGCTTGACGATATTCTTTACATAGATACCGATACGACGGGCGGTATAATTGCGGGAAGCAACCCTAGGAGCGTTCTTCTTGCGGTTTACGAATA
>JAZLCX010000020.1:0-8262 GCA_045614425.1 Eubacteriales bacterium
AGCGCGCCCATTTGGTTGCCCGTTATGGTGATAAAATTACCGTTCGAGTTTCTTGTCATGACGCCTACTCTGTCCGCATCGGGGTCGGCGGCAATAATCAGGTCGGAGCCAACCTCGTTTGCAATTTTAATTCCCATCTCAAAAACCGATTCATACTCAGGGTTCGGTTTTTTTACGGTCGGGAAATTTCCGTCGGGAGTCATCTGTCCGTCAACTGTATAAAGATGCTTAAGTCCCACCTTCTTAAAAATCTCGGGAACGAGCTTATATCCCGCACCGTGAAGGGGGGTATAAACGACCTTAAGCTCGTCGGAAACCTCTTTTACGGCATCGGGATTTACTGCGGTAGAAAGAACCGCTGAAAGATATTTGTCATCGAAACTTTCAGTAAGAACGGTTATCATTCCCGATTTAACCGCTTCATCGTAATCGGCTATTCCCTCGGTATCCAAGACGTCAAAGCGTGACATTTCAGCGGAAACCGTTTTTGCCTGCTCGGGACTTATCTGAGCACCGTCCTCCCAATACGCCTTGTAGCCGTTATATTCCTTGGGATTATGTGAAGCTGTAATATTTATTCCCGCCATAGCGGAAAGCTCCCTTACGGCATAAGAAAGCTCCGGAGTAGGGCGAATACCGTCAAATATATATACCTTAATTCCAGCGCCGACAAGTACCGATGCGCTCACCTTTGCAAAGAGCTCGGAATTATTGCGCGAGTCATACGCAATCACTGCTCCGCGCATCTCGCCCCCCGCTTCTTTGATAAGCTTGGCTATGCCGCGAGTGGTTTGCGCTACGGTGAAGCGGTTCATACAGCCTATGCCCATATACATATCCGCGCGAAGTCCTGCTGTTCCGAACATCATGGGTGCGGAAAATCTGAGCGCCTTCAGCTCATCATTTTCGGAAATTGACCTAAGCTCCGCCTTTTCCTCATCGGTTAAAGCATCATTGGAGAGCCATCTTTTGTATTCTGTATTAAAATCTACCATACCGTTTCCCTCTTATTTTTCTTCTAAAGCTTCCTCAAGCGCACATGCCAGCTGGTCGGGGCATGAGGTCGATTTGAACCCGCACTTTATTCCCTTGAGCCTTTTTATAGCCTCTTGCACACTCATCCCCTTTATAAGTGTTGCGACACCGAGGGTGTTACCGGGACAGCCGGCTATAAATCGGCAATCGGTTATTACACCATCTTCGACGTCTACTATAATCTTCCTTGAGCAAGTGCCCTTTGTGTTGTATTCTATGTGTTTTGTCATGTCCGTATACCTTCCCGCCTTATTCTAGATTTTTATAAATACCTATTGGAGTGTAAGCGCCGGAAAATAAAGTGAGATAAACAAGAAGTGATGAAAAGTCCTTGTCCTCATCCTTGAAAACTACCGAGTAATAATTAACCGGTCCGTCATCGGTATCAAATACGATGGTGTTTACTCTGTAAACCGTACATCCGAGCGACTCTGCCGCCCAAAACAGCTCCGACAGAGGCACGGAGAGGTCGGCGCGAAGTCTTATTTCAAGATATCGGTCATCGTCGGTGCATACACTTGGAACATTGAAGCCTCTTGAAACCAGAGCGTATTTCATATCAGCAGTTCCCTCGTAACCGAAAACGGGAGTCACGGAATTGATTTTCAAATCCTCCTTGAAGATAAGCTCAGCGACAGTTGAAAGTCTGGCGCCGCCTCGCTCCTCAAGCGGAAGAAGGGCGTATCCCACCTCTCCAACGGCAACAAGACGTGCCGCGTCGGAAAGAGTCTTTGAATAACGCACTCTTGCATCAGAGAAATCCTGCGTGAAAACGTCGTACGCTTCGTCGGCAAGAGAGTTTTTTACATATGTGAAGGTGCTGTCTCCCTGTACGGTTTTCAAAAAATCCCCCTCAGAGATTTCATGTCCCGCCTCTTTCATCATATCGTAAAAGAGCTCGGTAAATGTGATTTTATCGTATGCCGAGATCATTTTAAGATAAGCCGAAAGTCGCATCTTGTTTTCGTCAAGCGAGGGCTCGTGCGGTGTTTCGCTTTGGGACAAAAAGCCTTCGGCGATAATCGACAGTATTTCATATACACCGTATCCCTCCTTTTCCATACGGAATGCATAGGAAACGGCATCGGCTGAAAGCTCGGATAGCTCACAGATACGCTGTTCTTCAAGCAGCGATTGATGATGGGATATTTTGCCGATATTTGCGGCTGTTACATCACTTGATGAAAATATACCGTCATTTACCATACACAGCGAGCCTCCCAATTCTTTAAGATTCTTTAATATATATATTGTAATATACGAAGTTCGCATCTGTCGGCTTGCCAGCAAGGGCGAACGACTATATTTCAAGGAATGTGCGAAAATCCCCAATTTTCGTTGTGGTACCGCTAGGTAACACGGTTGATTTTCAAAAAAGAAAATCAACTACACATAGATTATACTATATTACTTTATTAATTACAAGAGAGATAAAAAAACTTGCGGCCGTTTTTTAGTTTTTTTCTAGCTTTCTTCTCTGCCGCGCAGCGAAGCAATTCTAGGTGTTCTTCCGAGGTGCTTTCTGTATATGCGGTAAAAATCACTGTAGTTTTCATATCCAAGCTGTATAGCAACCAACGTTGGCTGCGCTCCATCGCGGATGAGCTTGTCCGCTAAAGCAAGCTTTTTTCTGAGAATATATTGCTTAGGCGATATTTGCATTTTTTCCGCAAACAAATGACATAGGGCGGATTTTGAGAGCGCCACATTGGCCGCGACATCGTTCAAGCTGATTTTTTTGCATATATTACTTTCTATATAATTCAAAATTCTTGACAGTGATTCGTCAACGTATGGGGCATTTCCCAGAATGCCACCCGTAATGCTCTCGTAAAGCATTTGCACCATGAGACTGTCGGCAAGCGGTGCGTAAAATCCGTCATCCCCGGACTCACATATTTTTTTAAGCTCTTCCAATTTGATAAAGTTGAAAATAGTAGGGTTGCCGTTATGCGGCATAAATCGCGCTCTCAGCGCTTCAGGAAAAGCCGCAGCGTCAAATAGAACAGTAATTCTTCTATATTCACCGTTTCTGTTTGCTGCCACTGTGTGATACACAAGAGGAGGAATAATTGCGCATTGATTTGCTGCCAAACGGTACTGCTTTCCCTCCAGAATAACGGTAATATCACCGGCGATAACACCGATGACTTCAAACTGTCCGTGACAGTGATTTTCACGCAAAACATCGTTTGCTATTACACTTTCTGCATATTCAATTTCGAAGCTCTGAGTTTTGATTTTAGAGTTCATGCTTTCTTCTCCTCGCATACTTACTTCATTATAAATGATTTTTGCAAGAAAAGCAACATTATTTGCATAAAAAATCATATTCATTGCTTTTATTTTCTGGTAAAATAGAGTAAAATAAGGAGGTTTTCTCAATTATGCTTAATCAACCCTTGCTTGTAAACGGGATTGAAATTCCCAACCGCGTTGTACTTCAGCCCATGGAGGGGTGCGACTGTGAAACAGACGGCTCTCCGAGCAGACTTACTCGGGAAAAATATCTGCGCGCTGCAAAAAGCGGTGCGGGCATCATCTGGTTTGAAGCAAACGCTGTTTGTCCCGAGGGCAGAACAAACCAGCACCAAATGATGCTGACTGAAAAAAATTTACCCGCATTCCAAGAGCTTATCGAAAAAATACACAAAACTGCAAAAAAGGAGTGCAATGTAAGACCTATCCTGATTTTACAGCTTACACATTCCGGCAGACAAAGCATAAACCCAATGATAGCTTACAGGCATCCTATCTATGAAGAAAAACGTCCTTTGAGCGATGAAAACATAATTTGCGACGATTACCTTGACTCACTTAAAGATAAGTACGCAGAGTCAGCAAAGCTTGCAATACTGGCCGGTTTTGACGGAGTTGATGTAAAATCCTGCCACGGATATCTATTTCAGGAGCTTTTGTCTGCATTCACACGAAAAGGAAAATACGGCGGCAGCTTTGAAAATCGCACCCGACTGTATCTTGATTGCATCAGAGCCGTAAAGAACGCAATTCCAAGCAGAGCTCTTTTGACCTCGCGACTCGGCTATTCGGATATGCTGCCGAAACCTTATGGGTTCGGCACGGATGAAAATAACAATATTGATTTTTCAGAGCCGGATTCTCTAATAAAATTAATAGCCGCTGAGGGGATAAAAATTCTCAACATAACGCTAGGAAATCCCTACTACAATCCACATGTAAACCGTCCCTATCGCCAGGGCGGATATACGCCGCCCGAAGAAGCCGCGGCGGGACTTGCCCGTTTTGCTATTGTTGAAAAGCACGTTAAGGAAAAATTCCCCGAGCTTTTTGTTGTAGCATCCGGCCTCTCCTACTACCGTGAAAACCTTATTGAAAAATCCGAGGAGCTTTTAAAGGACGGGGCATGCGACCTCGTGGGATACGGAAGAATGTGGCTCGCTTATCCCGAATTTTACAGAGATTTTACAAACAGCAATTTCCAGTCTAAAAAGTGTTGCCTCGCCTGTTCAAAGTGTACGCTGCTTATGAGAAACAAAAGGGTTTCGGGATGCGCGGTTTTTAATGAATATTACAGAAATTTATATAAGGAGATAAAATAATGAAGGTTGCAATAGTTACAGGAGTTCTTGGCGGAATTGGTAAAGAAAGTGCCCTTCTGCTTGCAAAAGAAGGATACGCTGTTGTTGGTATGGACGTTGTAAACCCCGGCGAGTTCAGCGAATTTGACGGATTTGACTTTACATACGTAAAAGGTGATCTCTCAAAGGCTGCTGACAGAGAGACGCTGGTTGCAACAGCGGCACAAAAGGGGGACATTACCGCGCTTGTCAATGTTGCCGGCGTTGCTCCGAAGGTGCGGCGCGATATACTTGAATTAACCGAAGAAAGCTACGATTTCGTTATGGGGATAAACACTAAGGGAACGCTGTTTTTAACTCAGGCAGTTGCAAATAAAATGGTAGAAAGCGGAATTTCCGGAAGTATAGTCAATATTTCCTCCTGCTCCGCCTATACAAGCTCTACGAGCCGCGGAGAATACTGCATCTCCAAGGCGGGCGTTTCCATGATTACAATGCTATTTGCAGACCGCCTTGCGAAAGAAAATATAAGAGTAAACGAAATATGCCCCGGAATCATCGCAACAGGAATGACTTCCGCGGTTAAAGAAAAGTACGACCGCCTCATTGAGAACGGTTTAGTTCCTCTCGGACGCTGGGGACAACCCGCGGATATTGCAAAGGCTGTTGTTGCTCTTTGTAACGATACCTTTGGGTATACGACCGGACAATCCTTTATTCTGGACGGAGGAATGCATATAAGAAAGCTATGAAAGATTTTTACAGTACTTTAATAATAGGCACGGGCTGTGCCGGATACAACGCCGCTGACAAACTTCACGACCTTGGCGTACGCAATATAGCGATAATTACCGAGGGAAGATTTATGGGCACCTCACGAAATACCGGCAGCGATAAGCAAACCTATTATAAGCTCTCGCTTTGCGGTGCAGAAGGTGACAGCGTTAGAGAAATGGCGGATACACTCTATTCCGGTGGTGGTGTTATGGGCGAACACGCACTTTGCGAGGCAGCGTATTCAACGCGTTGCTTTATGCGTCTTGTAGAGCTTGGCGTTCCGTTTCCGACCAACGAATACGGTGAATACGCAGGTTATAAAACCGACCATGACCCAAGAACTCGCGCAACATCCACAGGGCCACTTACCTCAAAATATATGACCGAGGCGCTTGAAAGGTCGGTTCTCAGCAAAGGCATAGAAATAATCGACAACGAACGGGTTATAAAAATCATCACAGACGGAAAACGCGTAAACGGAGTCGCAATAGCGTCGGCAATAAACGGTAAAATAAACGTTATCGGATGTAATAGCGTAATTCTTGCTACCGGCGGACCTGCCGGCATATACAAGAACTCCGTCTATCCAGAAAGTCAGCACGGTGCAACGGGACTTGCGATAGATGTTGGCGCATCGCTCTCTAATATGGAGGAATGGCAATATGGAATAGCCAGCATCAAATTTCGTTGGAACTTATCCGGAACGTATCAGCAGGTTCTTCCCCGTTATATATCCGTGGACAATACCGGAGTGGAGCGTGAATTTCTATACGAGAAGCTCGGCAATAGCTCGCTTGATGCCATTTTCTTAAAAGGCTATCAGTGGCCGTTTGACACAAGAAAGGCTGAGGGCTCTTCGCTTGTTGATTTGCTCGTCGCGGATGAAATCAAAAACGGCAGGAGAGTTTTTCTTGACTACACGAAGAATCCGCGCGGTCTCGAAAGCGGATTTTCAATCCTCTCGGACGAAGCACACGATTACCTATACCGTTCCGATGCTCTTTTTGGAACTCCTATAGAACGCCTTAAAAAAATGAACGAAGGAGCTATTGAGCTATACGCCGCAAACGGAATTGATTTGCACAGCGAATATTTGGAAATAGCCGTTTGCGCGCAACACTGCAACGGCGGAGTTCTGGTAGATGAAAACTGGGAAAGTGAAATCTCAGGACTTTACGTAGCGGGTGAGGCGGCCGGCACATTTGGAGTTTATCGCCCCGGTGGAAGCGCCCTTAATTCTACACAGGTAGGCAGCCTTCGCGCTGCCGAACATATAGCAAAATGCAAATCGGACGAACACACAAAGCCATTCTTCGCACAGCATAAGCTAAAGATTGGGGTTTCCAACATACAAAACATACGAGCCGAGCTACAACTTGAAATGAGCCGTGTAGCCGATTTTGACCGTTCTACCGACGGTATGCGCTCGCTTTTTGAAAAAGTTTCAACACTATGCGAAAAATTCTTTGATGTCGCCACTATTTCCGATATATCCGAGACGGTAAGTCTTTATAAACTATACGATATGATATTGACGCAACGCTCAGTCCTTTCAGCTATGATTTATTCAGCGGAAGCCATCGGAACGCATGGCTCGGCAATTGTCGACCGAAAGCCAGGTAACAAATGCGAAAAATTGCGTGATACACGAACCGTTACAAAAGGAATGGTATCGTTTCTCTCACCCGTTTCAGCAATGCCAAATCCGGATCTGTGGTTTGAGAATATTCTCGCAAGGCAAAGAGCCACAATGAAGAAGTAACAAATTAAGCGACACGATACAAAAGTGTCGCTTTTTTTGCAAAATGATATTGATTTTTAGAAAAGACTATGGTATAATAGCCTACGGGGCGGGATTTCGCCCCTCACTATTTGCCGGTATGGTGGAATTGGCAGACGCGTCGGACTCAAAATCCGAAGGTAGCAATACCGTGTCGGTTCGACCCCGACTACCGGCACCAACAAAAAGAAGAGACGTTTTTCGTCTCTTCTTTTTTATTTAAAATTATTTCTGCCACTAAATAAGCCACATTATATGATGTTTTGTATATATTCAATCAGGGCGTCAAAGTTTCCGTTAGGATACTCGGAAATATCGGCATTATCCTTGTTAATAAGGTTGTCCGTAAGGAGAAAAACCTTCATGCCGAGTTCTTTTGCGACCATGTCGTCGGAGACGTCATTTCCGACCATAAGAACCTCGTTTGGCAAAAGCTTCATCTGTGAGAGTATCTCTTTATAATAATTGACATTCGGCTTTGAGTAAAAAGAGTTTTCGTAGGTCGTTACAAGCTCAAAGGCATTTATATCAATACCCGCCCAAGCCGCACGCATTTCGGTTGCTATACGGGGAAAAACGGGGTTTGTAGCGAGCGCGGTGCGAAGACCGAGCGAAAGTATCCTTTCATGACATTCGCGCGCTTTCGGGTTGTATCCGCATACCTTACGGACATTGTCAAAGCACTCCGTGTAATAGGCATTAAAATACTCCTCATCCTTCCGCACTTCTTTTCCGTATTCTTCGGAGAATGTTTCCCAAAAGACGTCCTCGTTAGTTGCCTGTCCGTCATTTTTCAGCATAGCATCAGAGCCGAGCCACACAGACCTTGCAAATTTTTTGGGTTCATAACCGTAGGACGTCATAAAACGCGCCATTGATGAAAAATACGCGCTTATGAATACGTCCTGGTCCATTGGCAAAAGAGTGCCGTCAAGGTCGAAAAAAACAGCTTTAATTCCCATAAAATTACTCCGCAACAAAAATATACGGATAAATTTCCTGACCGCCGTCTATAAAGTATATCTCTTCGTCGGGATGGCTCTCGCGTATATTCTTTTCAAGCGCTTCCCTCTCCTCCATTGTAGCATCCATGCCGCAGAATACGGTGAG
>JAZLCX010000021.1:0-5704 GCA_045614425.1 Eubacteriales bacterium
CAGAGGCGGTCCTATGTACTATATAAAGAACGGTCTCGGAATGAAGTGGCTTGCGGCTCTGTTCGCGCTCTTTGCGATGATTGCCTGCATCGGAACGGGTAACACCACCCAGTCAAACTCCATAACCTCTGTTATTGATTCAAGCTTCGGCGTTGCCCCTTGGATAACCGGTATAATTCTTACCGTTATAGTAAGTGCGGTAATCCTCGGCGGTGTAAAGCGCATCGCATCGGTAAACGAAAAGCTCGTGCCCCTTATGGCTGTGCTCTTCATTCTTGCTTCGATTTTCGCAGTTGCCTTTAACGGCGATAAAATACCTACGGCATTTGCTCTTATATTCAAGGAAGCCTTCAATTTCAAGGCTGCATTCGGCGGCGTTGCCGGCTACGGCATTATGCGTGCTATGCGATTCGGTGTAGGACGCGGCGTTTTCTCAAACGAAGCAGGTCTCGGAAGCGCACCCATAGCCCACGCGGCATCAAGCACCAAGGATCCCGTAAAGCAGGGACTTTGGGGTGTATTTGAGGTGTTTATCACTACCATCGTCATCTGCACGATGTCGGCTCTTGTCGTTCTTACCTCGGACGTTTACCTCTCCGCATTCAACACGGGTGCTGACCCATCGGCAAACGGTGCGGCTCTCAGCGCCGCGGCATTCGGCGAAGCTCTTCCCTACGTCGGCGACGTGATAATTTCAATTGCTACGATTTTCTTCGCCCTCTCGACCATTCTCGGCTGGGCGTATTACGGCGAGGTCTGTGCCGGCTATATCTTCAAAAACAACCCCGAGCGCGCGGTCTTCGTTTACAGACTTGTTTACGTTGCCTTCGTTTTCATCGGCTCGGTTGCGGAAATCGGCATTGTATGGCTGATTGCCGACTGCTTCAACGCTCTTATGGCAATCCCCAACCTTATAGCTCTCGTGCTTCTCTCCAAGGTCGTTGTTGACGCGACAAAAAAGCACTTTTTAAAGAAAAAAGAAGACTCGGCTGAAGAAAAACAATAACAGAAAAAACCTCTTTTGGCATTAAGCTGTCGGAAGAGGTTTTTGCTTTTGCGCGCGAGCGCACATCGCATATTTATATCTTGGCTTGACAAATTCTCTCTTTTATGCTAAAATAACAAGGTACTTCGGTGGCAATCATATAAAAGCTTGCCACCATATTTTTTGAACGAACGCTTTAATTTCTGGATTTGGAACTATGATGAAACTGACTAAAGGTACAAAATTCAAAATTGCTTGCCTCCTTTTTTTCTCAATTACAGCGGCACTGCTTCTCTGGCTTCTCTTTTCGGGCGGTAATATTGAAATAATAAAAAGCGTATTTGATACAAACCTTACGAAAGAGGAAGTCCAAGACAGGCTTTCCGACCTCGGATTCAGAGGATATATAACCGTGGCAATCCTTGCGATGCTGCAGGTCGTCTTTACGTTTTTGCCAGCCGAGCCCGTGCAGGTCATCGCAGGCATCGCCTTCGGATTTCCCGTCGGACTTTTATGCTGTACAGCAGGCGTTATACTCGGAAATACGCTGATTTTCCTGCTTTACCGCGCATACGGAAACAAGCTTCGAGAGTATTTCGTGAAAAACCTGCATATAAACTTTGAAAAAGCATCTACCTCGAAGAGAATTGTTCTAATAATATTCATACTCTATTTTCTCCCCGCGATCCCCTACGGAATGATTTGCTTTTTTGCGGCAAGCGTCGGAATGCGTTATTCCAGATTTATAGCAGTGACCACGCTCGGCGCTATTCCCTCGGTATGCATAGGTGTCGGTCTTGGACACGTTGCGATTGCGTCGAGCTGGGTGGTTTCGATTATAATTTTTGCGGTAATCGTCATACTTCTTACGGTTGTTATGGCAAAAAGACGTGCAATTTTCGACAAGGTTAACGATTTTATAGATAAATCGCACGCACCGAAAAAATACACGGTGAAAAAATACAGTCCTATCAAGCTCTCTGTTGCCTACCTTATATCTCGCATTGTCTTCTTTTTCAAGGGCGTGCGAGTAAAATACACAAGGAAGGTCAAGGATATAGAGACGCCCTCTATCGTTCTTTGCAATCACGGCTCGTTTATAGATTTTGCATACGCAGGAAGTCTGTTACGTAAAAAGAGTCCCAATTTCATAGTGGCTCGGCTTTATTTCTACCGCCATATTGTCGGAAACTTCTTACAAAGCATCGGCTGCTTCCCGAAGAGTATGTTTGCGCTCGACATTGACAGCGCGAAAAACAGCCTCAAGGTGCTGAAAAACAACGGTGTTCTCGCATTTATGCCCGAGGCCAGGCTTTCGACGGTCGGAAAATTCGAGGACATACAGGAAAGCACCTATGCCTTTTTAAAGAAATCCGGCGTAACCGTTTATTCGGTTAAAATATGCGGCGACTATTTCGCAAAGCCGAAATGGGCTAAATCGGGACTCCGCCGCGGTGCGGTTGTCGAAGCGGAGCTTGACACTCTTATTACCAAGGACGAAATTTCCGCCCTCTCACTCGAAGAGATAAAGGCAAGAGTTGAAGAGCGCCTTTATTACGACGAATTTTCATGGCTTGACGGGCACAAGGATATCAAATATCACTCAAAAAATCTTGCCGAGGGACTTGAAAATATTCTCGTAAAATGCCCGAAATGCAACGGAAATTACACCGTTTTCACAAAGGGTCACGACGTCTTCTGCGAGAAGTGCGGAAGAATTGCGACACTTGACAAAAGATACGCCTTCACCGACAGCGAACCGTTTTCAAATTTTGCCGAGTGGTATGACTGGCAATTTGACGAAATCAAGCGGGAAATTTCGGAAAACGAAAACTACGTTCTTCGCTCCGAGGTTGAGCTGAAGCTTCCCTCTCTTGACGGAAAGAGTATGCTGCGCGATGCCGGTCACGGCGTATGCTCGCTCGACCGCTCCGGTCTTACCTATATCGGCACAAGGGACGGCGAGGACGTGACTCTTCACTTCCCGATAAAAAATATATACCGTCTGCTTTTCGGAGCAGGTGAAAACTTTGAAATATACGTCGGCAAGACAATTCACTTTTTCGTACCCAAGGAGAAGCGCTCGGCTATAAGCTGGTACATCGCGTCAATCGTTCTGACCGATATGCAAAACGCCGCTCTCATCTCCTAGCTTTTAATCGTCAAGGAGCGACCTTATGAATAAAGACAAAAATAAATCTTTTTCAAATATAGGGCTGAAGTCCTTTCTTACGGTAGTTATTATTCTTACCTCGGTTCTCTTTCTAAGCGGTGCTCTCTCGTATTTTATACCGCAGGGAAGCTTTACGCGCGATGAGACCGGTTCTATAATCCCCCATACGTATCAAAAGGAAGGCATCGGGGGAATTGCAATATGGCGTGTAATTACGGCACCCGTGCGAGTGTTTTTCTCTGAGGATGCGCTCACAATCATAATGATAAGCCTCTTTCTTCTCGTTATGAGCGGCGTTTTTAACCTTATTGAAAAAACAGGCGGCATCAAGGCGGTCATCAGCCGCATTATGAAAAAGCTTCGCGACAAGGGCGGCCCCGTCGTATGCATAACCGTTTTGATTTTTATGCTTTTCGGCAGCTTTTTCGGAATGTTTGAGGAGCTCGTCACCCTTCTTCCCCTGATTATCATATTTATGCTTTCGATGAATATGGATACGATGACGGGTCTCGGCGCTTGTATGCTGGCTGCCTGCTTCGGCTTTTCCGCGGCGATTACGAATCCCTTCTCGGTCGGTCTTGCCGCCGAGGTTGCGGACGTAAGCCCCTCGTCGGGCGTATGGCTTCGCCTCGTATTCTTCGCTATAATATACGTCACTCTTTGCGTCTACCTTATGATGCACTTAAGAAAAATCGAGAGGGACCCGAAGCTGTCGCCAAGCTACGAAATCGACCTTGAGAAAAGAGCGACGCTTGAGCTTGAAAAGGACTGCAAAACCAGAAAGGACTCCGACAAAATATTCACGGTATACGCGGTATTCTTCTCTTTTCAAGTGCTTCTTCTCATTCTTATAGCCTCCGTACGAGCAATTTCCGGACTTGCAATACCGCTTCTTGCGGCAAGCTTCCTCATCGGCGGAATTATTTCCGGATTGCTTCTCGCAGAGAAAAAGCGCGAGGTCTTCCTTCACATATTGAGGGGCGCTGTTGCGATGCTTCCCGCTGTACTTATGATTGCTCTTGCATCATCGGTAAAGCTCGTTATGACCGAGAGCGGAATCATAGACACTATAATGAATTCGGTTATAGGATTTCTTGAAGGTAAGAGCAAGTTTTTCGCAATCGTGCTTATATATTTCCTCATTCTTTTCCTTCAGTTTTTCATCGGCTCGGCTTCGGCAAAGATAATGCTGGTCATGCCGATAGTAATGCCGATTGCAATGGCTATCGGGCTTTCTCCCGCGATTGTAATTTTGGCTTACTGTATGGCTGACGGCTTCACCGACGTTATTCTTCCGACAAATCCCGTTCTTCTCGTAGGACTTTCAATAGCTAACGTATCCTACGGAAAATGGGTAAAGTGGACCTGGAGGCTTCAGCTGTTCGTCTTCATTCTGACGATATTGATTCTGTTCTTCGGAGTCGCTATCGGGTATTAAAAGTAAAAAGGTAATTATATGATTAAAATTTTCGTTGACTCCGGAAGCAGTATCAAGGAATATGAAAAGGAGAAGTACGGGGTTGAAATTCTCCCCTTGAAAATATCTCTCGGAGAAAATAACTACACAGACGGTGTGGATATTCCGTTCGACACCTTCTATCACGCGCTTATAGATGAAAAAATATTCCCGAAAACCTCTCTTCCCTCTCTTGCCGAGGCTAAGGAGCGAATCGACCGCGAGCTTAAGGCGGGATACGAGGTTCTCGTTCTCCCGATTTCTTCGGGAATTTCGGGCACGTATAACTCACTCCGTATGCTCTTTGCCGATGAGTCCCGAGTATGCGTTATAGACACAAAAACCGCAGTCGGCGGTGTTAAGATACTCGTTAACGAGGCAAATAAGATGCTCGACAAGCCTCTTTCTGAGGTAGAGGCGGCGCTTCTCGCACTTATTCCGAGAATAAAGGTCGTTGCAATACCCGAAACGCTTGATTATTTACAGCGCGGCGGCAGACTCAGCAAGGCAGCGTGGCTTTTCGGCAGTATTCTTCAGATAAAGCCGCTTATCACGCTTTCAAGCATTGACGGACACGTTGGCGTCTACGGCAAGGAAAGAGGACTCAGACGGGCTATGCAAACCCTCGCCGAGCTTCTTGAAAGCGAAAATTGCGACACCACCCACCCGATAGTTCCATCCTACACCTATAAGCCGAACAATCTCGACACCCTCATCGGCATGACCGACGAAAAATACAAATCCGCGATGACGGATTACGACAACCTCACTCCTGCCATAGCAGGCCACTGGGGACCGAACGCCTTCGGATACATTTTCGTTTCGGGCAAATAAAAAAAGACAGAAAGAGCAAGAGTAAAAGGATAAAACCTTCTATTCTTGCTCTGTTCGTTTTTATAAATGAATTGATGCTTACGCATCATGAATTGGCTTCGCCATGATTTCTCGTCGGTGCCTCGCCTCCTCCATGAATTGAATTGCAACGAATATCATGCCCGTAGGGCAATTCATGCAGTTTACTGCAATTCATGACACGCAGTGTCAATTCATGCAACACCGTTGCAATTCATTGAGTGTTCTCCGTTAAGGA
>JAZLCX010000022.1:0-31258 GCA_045614425.1 Eubacteriales bacterium
GCAAAGCAAAGAAAACGATTACAAACTTATTTTAAGCGTTCAGGAGTTTATAAGAAACAATTACAACAACCCAGAACTTAACAATCAACAAATTGCCGAGGCGTTTAATTATCACCCCTATCACATAAATCGTTTAATGAAGGCACACACAAAAAAGACACTGCACGATTATTTAATTGATTACCGCCTGCATATGTCAAAAAATTTTCTCATGACCACGACGCTCAATATAACGGCAATCGCGGAAAAAACAGGGTTTTCTTCCTATACGTATTTTATTAAGCTTTTCCGCGAACGCACAGGCGTTTCCCCACTGCAATATCGTAAATCTCACAAAAATATTGGTTTTTAACAAAAACGAGAGCTATCCCAATAAGATTAGCTCTCTCTTTTACTTTTTATGAAAATTATTTTTTTGCCCATTTTTGACGTTTCAAAAAATAAAATCTTTTTTCCTACCACAATTCCCTAAAAAACATCACCTTAAAACAGTACAAATAAAGTTTCTTCCATCATTAACAGCAAAAATCAAGCAACCCCGTATTCACTAGGCACAACTATACACAATTTTATTTAATTTCCCAAGACTTCCCAGAGAAAAAAAGTAGAACCGCATGTGCGTTTCTACTTTTTCAATCATAACAATTTTATTTCATAAATATCATCGTAGAAGATTTTACCTTCACCGACAACAAGATATTTATAAATATCATTCTTTTCCACCACAGTTCCCGTTAGGCTATAATAATGCCCTCCCGAATAAAAAGTCAATTCAATATCAGAACGTTTATATATTTTTGCAAGCGCAGTCGAAATCATCTCCATCTGTTCTTCCGACAGCTCTTTCTTCTCCACTCTTGTTCGCCGTTCTTCTCTTGCTCGGAGTTCTTCTTGAAGCCCCTTTAACGCATCAAACGGCTGAAACTGCGCCGCCCTATCCGCTTTATTCATTGTGTCCACCTATCAAGCGATTTCTTTCTATTGCCGTTGCGCCTTCTTCAAGGTCAATGGCACGCAACATACTATTTTTCCCAAATCGGTCCTTTAATTCTAATACCGTTTTTTCTAACTTCTTTTCTTTTTCCACCGCTGCAAAGTTCGTAAAAAGGCTATAACCTTCACAGCCTTCCCCAACAACATTATTACATGTTAAACCTATTCTTCGTATCGGCGTTGTTCTGTCGGTCGTCTTATTAAAAACGTCCAGCACCCCGCCCAACACTTCCGAAAAAACGTTTGTCGTGGAAAGCAATTTTGCCGTTCCGCCCGTTGGCGGTATTGCATCTTTGGAATAACCTATGTACAGCGTCAGACTGTTCGTCACGACCTTTTGCCGCATCATCTTATGGCAAGCATCTAAAACCATCTCTTTGACCACTATCTCCGCCTTTTCGAATGAATAATCCTCAAATAAGATTTGCGAACCGAAGATAGATTTTGCCTTCGTTTTATGTGCTTTTATATCCGCTATTGTACAGGATTCTCTTCCCCAGGCGTGGTCGATAAGAAGTTCTGCGTTAATGCCAAACTCTTTATACAAAAGCGTTTCCGGCGCACGGGTTATCCCTTCCATGTCGTGTATTGCATACTTCGCCAATCGCCTTTCAATCCCTTTTCCTATTTGCCAAAAGTCCGTCAGCGGTCTATGCTTCCACAAGGTTGCTTGATACACATCTTCGTTTAACCAGCCTATATGATCCGCCTTCTTTTTCGCTGTAATATCCAAGGCTATCTTTGCTAAATACAGGTTTGAACCCATCCCTACCGTCGCAGGTATATGAGTGCGCTCCGCTATCTCATTGATGAGAAACTTTGCGAATTGTCTTGGCGTTTTTTTATACATTTTCAAGTAATCCGTCACATCCAAAAAGGATTCGTCTATCGAATACACGTGTATGTCTTGTGGCGACATATAATCCAGATAGATATCATAGATATCTCCGTTGTATTGAATGTACTTTTTCATGCTCGGCATAGCCGTTATGTATTTAATATCCTTGGGAATTTCAAACAGTCGGCATCTGTTCTTTACGCCAAGCGCTTTCATCGCAGGCGTTATTGCCAAACATATCGTACCGCTGCCACGGGATTCATCCGCCACCACCAAGTTTGTTTCAAAGGGATTCAAGCCGCGCTCTGCACATTCCACAGAAGCAAAAAATGATTTCATGTCCACGCAAAAGTAGATTCGATTCTCTGCCATACGCTCCCCCTTTTTTACAACTCTTTGGAGCATTATTATAGCAAACACTTTCACGTTTGTCAATAAAATACGAACATTTGTTTGTTTAATATTTAGATTTTTACTGTTAATTTTTTCCAGAGAAAATAAAAAACCAAGGTCAACGCCTCGGTTCTTCTTCTTTTAATTCAATAATTTCCCATATAGGATATATTCTCCCAGCATAGGGAGGATAATGCTTATCGCAACGCAACACCTGCACTACTACGCCTTGTACGTCCTGATGAACCCCGTAATCCACTTCCACCGTAGAACCCTTCGTCACCTTATCTTCTTCATCAAGATACCATGCAGGTTTATCGCTGTACGGAACCGCAACCAAAACAAACCGCTTGATTTCCGTCGTAAATTCCTTACGGTTTCTGTAATATTCAAGCTCTTCCTTTTCCGTGGCTACTCGTATCGCTTTCTTCCCACAATCAGGACATTGACAACAGCCCTCATCTTCTAAAAAAGTGTATAAACATTTTTCGCAAGTGTAAATCATTTCCCCCTCCAAGCGTATTTATCATAACAAAAATATTCCCTTTTGTCAACCCTCGCGCGTGTTATATTTCTTTTCTCTGTTAACCTTTCTTCCAATGAGAAAGTTCCTTCACCTGCCATGATGACAGGTACCACCTTCCACCTCTTTGATATGGTACGCCCTTGTAAGTAAAACCGCGAAAAAATCAGAGCATAAGACTGTAAATGCAGGCTTTGGAGATTTTCCTCCCCGCCACCTGCACATTTACAGTCCTTTTATTATACTCTTACTTCAAAACTACGCTTTTCCCAACGCAGTTTCTACTAAATCCTATCCTTAAATCGTTCCTCGCTTTTTAAGGATAATGAACAGCGCGCCGCCAAGCAACACAAGGCTACCTACAACAATCCCTGTAATTGCCCAACCGCTGATACCTTTCGTAATTTCAAAGGAATATTCGCTAACATTGCCGCATTCATCCGTGACCGTGATCGAATACCTGCCTGCGCCGTTTAACAAATCGCCAAGCGTATATGCAAGCGTTTCACCGTCTTTCGTAACGACAACTGTTGCCGTTTCAGAAAGGTCCGTAAGGCTTACTTCGCCTTTGGTTTTACCGCCGTTTTCCGCACCGTTCAACACAAGCGTTGCCGCCGTCTTGTCAATGGTGAAACTCACTTCTACGGTATTGCCAAGCTCGTCCTTTACCGTTGCTTTGTAAGCGCCTTCATCCTTCAATTCTTTACCAGCTTTATAGGAGATTTCCTTGCCGTTCAAGAATACTTTGAATTCCGTCGCATCGTCTGCTACGGTAATCGTTACGTTGTCGTTGGTTTTACCTGCATTCGCTACACCTTTTAAAGCAATCGTAGGTGCGGATTTATCAATCGTGAACACCGCTTCCGCTACGTTGCCAACTGCATCCCAAGCCTGCACGAAATACGAACCTTCTTCCGTCAACTCGTCGCCAAGCACGTATTCGATTTCCGTATCGTTGAGATATACCGATACCGTCGTATAATCCACTGTGGAAATTGCCACGTTGCCATTCGTTACTCCACCGTCTTCTACACCTGTCAAGGTCAAGACAGGAGCCGTTTTATCAATAGTGAAAGTCACTTCTACGGAATTCCCTGCAAGGTCAGTTGCCACCGCGCGGTATTCACCTTCTGCGGTTAACTCGCCGCCTGCAGTATAAGCGATTTCTTCGCCGCTCAAATACACCGTAAGATTTGCCGTTTCTTCGGTCGTTGCAATCGTGACGTTGCCGTTCGTCGCGCCGCCGTTTTCTACGCCGCCTAGCGTGATTTCAGGCAAGGTCGAATCCACCGTTACCGTGAAGGTATAGGTTTCGCCAGCTACCACAACGCCGACTTCATATACACCATCCGCAAACAGTTCAAGCGTCCCGTAATTCAAGCGTTTGTCTTCGCCGTTCACAAGCACTTTTTCAAACCCTGGCACGTCATCGAAATTATGCGTAAATTCGCGCACAATCGGGGCTACAACCGCGAAGTTTCTGCTTGCCGTATTACCAAGCGAGTCGATAATTTCAAGCGAATATTCGCCGATTTCCGTGATAGCCTCACCGAGCGCATATTCCACAACTGCGCCATTCTTCGTCAAGATAACCTCCACGTCTTCGCCTGCCGTAACAACCACACAGTTGGACAACCCCTTTTCGTTGATATTGATACTCCAATCTACAGTCGTATCAATGGTGAACGTTACCGCCGTTTCATTGTTCGCTTTATCTTTTACAACAATACGATATTCGCCGTCTTCCTCAACATTACTGCCTACCATGTACGAGCCGAGCGACTTTCCATCCTTGAAAATTTCAGCCGTTTCGTCCTTTGCAAAATGTGCTTTTACGCCAGCATTGACAAACTCACCGCTCTTTGCGCCTTCAAGCGTTACCATAGGAGCAACGGTATCAATCACAAAAGTATACGTCTTGGTATAGCCGTCATAATTGGAGAAGGTCAACACATACGCGCCGTTTGCAGTCAACTTTTGCCCCGATTTATATTCCAATGCAACGCCGTCTTTGGTAAGACTAACAACTGCTTCGTCTTTCCAAGTAAAGGTTACCGCTTTACTCGTATAACCTTTATCCTCTACCCCCGCAAGCGTACCTACGGGAATGGGTTGATTGTATTCGCTCGCCTGCGTAATGGCATCAATACCAGTACGGAATTCGTCCATCACCGTTACCTTGTAAAGACCGCTCGTGCGGAAACGATATTCCAACGCATCCACCGTAATTGCCTTACCGTAATCGTCTTCGGTAAGCGCAATCCAAGTTTCGCCGCCGTCATCACTCTTGGCGATTTCCAAGAAGGAAATATGGGATACTTTATCCGTGCTTTCCCCCACCTTAATATCAAGCGTTTTCTTTTCTGCGTTTTCCGTCAACGTAACCGTAGGCGCATTCATAGATACAACAAACTTGAATTCTTCCGTGAACCCATAATGGTTTACAGCTTTCGCCACATAACTGCCGCTTTGTTCAACGACGCACGCATTTTCAACGTCATAATATCCAAGCACTTCGCCTTTGTTGTTATAAAGCACAATCATAGAAAGTTCATCCCCTTCACTCGGCACGGAAAGCGTTACCTTACCGTTAAAGTAGTAGGTTCTGTCAAATTCCGCATTTGTAAGAGAGTTTTCACCAAGTGCGTATTGGAGCGTAGGCGCAGAATCCAAAATATAAATTTCATATTCTACACTGCCGCCGTAGCCGTCTTCAATCAGCAAGGTATGCGCGCCAGGTTCGGTAATGGTCAACTGCGTATAGCCAACGCCGTCTAAGGTATAAGTTAAACCTTCGCGAAGTTCCACTGCCGTATTTACAAT
This sequence comes from Eubacteriales bacterium, assembly GCA_045614425.1. Classification (GTDB taxonomy): domain Bacteria; phylum Bacillota; class Clostridia; order Oscillospirales; family CAG-272; genus UBA1740. Next base: position 5,571 of record JAZLCX010000022.1, read on the forward strand.
TTTTCTCTGCCCGATATATGCATCTAAATTAAAGTCTATACATTCCGCAGGTTCTTTTTCCCAATAATAGTATGCTTTTACGTTTTCAGCCGCATATTTTTTGCAAACCTCATTCAATCTTTCTTCCGTAAAATACGCCACCTTTTTATCGGGGTTTTCTTCGCTCTTATATAAATAATAAGTCCCATTCTTGGCGTTCACACTATCCTTAGTATCCATAGGAACGCCCTGGTCCCAAGTTTCCGTATTCCAGCTTTTGAACTCACACAAAGCCCTTTCCCTGCTCACAGCATTATTCAACGCCGTTTCATATTCTCTGCTGGAATAGGATTGATTTGTGAAAATATCCGTATATTCCCAGTAGATTTTTTGCAAAGTTATAGTTGGAACATCTATTCTGCCGCCCTTAAAACTCGTTGTCCATTCGTTTCCTGCCGCGTCGTATACGACCACTTTATATTCCTTGTCTTCTAACGTGTAAATAACCGAGTCGAACTCATAATTATATCCGTTGACGGTAATTCTCGTTACAGGCGCATTCTCATTAGGATTCCATTTCAGCCAGGACAATTGATAGTTATACCATCTCGCGCCACCATCCACTCTAGAAATCATACCAACTGTAGGCTCTCTATCAATGATTACAACATACGTTTCCGTTCTAGTGCCAGCTTCGTTTTCAGCATAAAACTCATATCTCCCTTCTTCATAGAACTCTGTTCCTGAAACATAAGAGATAAAGCTCGTCGCGCCAGGCTTTTTCACGTAGCAAGTACCGTTACTCATAAACTTAATATACTTCTTATTCGTGTAGCTACCGTTTGTAATCGTAGTTCCATCCGCATACAACTGCGCCGTAGGAATACTGCGGTTTACGGTAATTTTTATAATTGCCGACTGGTTCCCTGCTTGGTCAACCGAATAGAACTGATATTCCCCTTCTACAGTGAGCTTAGTCAATGCCGTGTATTCTTCAAAGGATGAAAAACCTGGCTTTTTAACATAGCAAGTTACTTCGTCCGAATAAACATCCAAGGCTTCATAACAAATGTATGCCGCATTCGTTATAGTATCGCTCGTCGGGAAACTACTCCCAGCATAAATATAACCCGTCGCAGGAGTTTTATCCAAAAGGATTTCATACGTTCCCGACGAAATGCCCGCTTTATTAACCGCTTCAAAATAGTAGCGGCCTTCCTTCGTTAATTCCGTACCTGCCGTATACGTTGCCGAAGCACTATAATTCGTACCCCAAACACGAATGTAAGAAATTCCCGAACCCATATCCACCGCAGTTGCTCTAATGCATTCCGTGTTTACTCGCGAACCACTCTCTGCTACCTGTCCACTTGCACCACTGTCAGCTTTTATAAGGCTTATCGTCGGCTTTGATTTGTCATAGAAAATATTGCTATCTCCCGATACATTGCCTGCAAGGTCGGTAGCTCGGAAACTATACCAACCTTCCGTCCCTGTAATTTCCGTGCCTGCCGTGTATGTTTCCCAACTGCTTGAATTCGGGCGTTTCATCTGCAGAATTGCAACACCAACCGAGTCCGTTGCACTGTAGCTAAACGACTTGCTTGTATAACTGTTGTTTGAAATATTTGCCCCATTGGTCTTCAATTGTCCTACGGGAGCCGTTTTATCAAGCGTAATTTCATGCGTGGTCGTTGTTACATTCCCCGCCTTGTCATACGCTTTGAAATAGTATTTCCCTTCCGCTGTCAATTGACTGTCGTTCGTATAGCTTACAAACGAGCTCGAACCAGGTTTTTGCACGTAAACTCTATCAATACCCGAACCCGAATCCGTGGCTTTGTATTTTACATACGACTTGTTTGTAATCGAACCGCTGCCTTTTGCACTCCCCGAATCAAACACCGAGCCGAGCGGGTTCGTCGTATCGTAATACACGCGATATTCGTCCGAAACGTTGCCCGCGCCATCCGTCGCACGGAAATAATACCAGCCGTCCGACTTCAAAATCCTTACGTCACCAGGGTACGCCGTCCAAGTTGTAACCGTAGGCGACTTATATTCCACCTTTGCTACGGTTCCTGCATCCGTCGGATTATAAATAAACGGACGATTCGTTGCGCTGCCGTTTTGAATGATATCCCTATCTTGAGTTTCCACAGAGCCCGTGGGCGCAATCGTATCTATATATCTATTAACGATTGCCGTAGCGTTCGCAAGACGGTCATACGCTTGGAAAAACCAAAATCCGTTATTCGCTTCATTTGCCAATACTGTGACTGCCGTTCCTGAATACGAATACTTATATTCCCCATCCGAACCATGCTTATATCGGATATAACTCAAATTGGAATCGCTCGCCGTATAAGTGATATTTTTATTGGTGTAATAGCTATTAACACCCGACCCCGTGCCTGCCGTCAGCGTATACGTGGGTTTATCAATATCCACTTCAAAACCATATTCATAAATAAAATATACGTTGCTCGTGAAGATATTTTTCTTATAACGACATTCGTATCTAAGCGTATAATACCCACTTGGCAAACCGCCAAAGTTCGTAGTAATATCTTCATCGCCAGATACATCAATTGCTTGATATAACGAATTACCCCTGTAAAGGTCCAATCTCAAATGCTCGGTAACGTCAATCGCGTCTACTATAACGTAGTATTGCGACCAATTCGAGGTATAGCCGTTAGCAATTGTTGCCGAACCGCTGCTTCGCGATGCCTTCATATAAACGTCGAAATTACTCGGACTGCCTAAACTCGATACACCATCCGAGGTCGTTATGCCATTCGTCAAACAATACGGCGAAGTCGCCACCGTATCCGCCGATGCCGTCTTCGTTTCTGTATTCAACCCGTACATGCCACCACCTAACACCATTAACGATAGCGCCAAGCCTGCTGTTCCAAGAATAAATTTATTCTTTCTTTTCATGTTTCTTTTTCTTCTCCTTTTTTTATTTTTCCTAAAACAAAACACCGCCTACCTTCTTTTAGATAAGCGGTGTTTATTCTTTTTTAATTGTATAACATAGGCTGCTCTTTCCGCCGTTCGGACGGTATCGCTGCCGTGTTGCTACTAATTTTACTGCTTTTAAATCCTTTAACGCCCTGCGAATGGTGGACTGCGACAGTTTAAGCTCCTGCGACATCGTTTTAAGGGACGGCCAACACTCGCCTTTTGCGTTCGCGCGGTCTTCCAAGTACAAATATACGATAATCGCTCTACTGGACAAATCGTGGTTTTGATACAAAAAATCATGTCTTCCCACCTAATCATCCGCCTCGGATAACGGAATCTGACGTTTGCTGTCAGGCGACCTTACGCCGTTGTGAGACTTCGATCGTTGCGGTTCGTGCATTCTGCTCTCCGTCTGCACCATACCGCCTCCGCCCGATACGCTTTCCGTTTCGCTTGCTTGTGCAAGCGGTTCAACGTATTTCTTGATAATTGCCTTTTCCAATGCCTTCGCGCTTGCGTATTTTACTTCGCGGTTTGCGTTTTCTTCGACTTCGTAAGGCTTCTTCTCGTCAAACGCAATACCCCACTCATAGAACAGCTTCAGCCTCACTTTCATTGGATACGCGCCCGTCTTCATCACGACAAAATGTCCTTTCGGCATGGATTTAAGCTCATCGGGCGTCATTAGCGGTCGTTCTATCATCTGTAAGCTCTGCGAAGGATCGTTTTTCCCCCTGCTTACACTCCCAGATAATACCGTCCTACTGCCCAGTGCTTTTGACAATACTTCCGCAGACGTACTGTTGGGCGCAAAACCGCCAAATATCGTCAACTGCGTATTATCCACAATGATTTCCGCACCTTCCTTGCCGTAGTTTTTGTCGAGCTGTGAGAAAGACTGGATTATCGGCACGATTTGCAATCTTCTCGAACGCGATGCCGAGAATATCATTTCCGCATCCTGTATCTTGGGAAGCGTGCCGTATTCATCGCAGAAGAAAATACACCGATTCTTTAATTTACCTCCCATTTCGTCCGCAACCGCAAGGATTTCTCGATACAGCTGTTGGATAATAAGCGAAATCATAAAGAATGTGTTGGGATTTTCTTCTGGCATGATAATGAATATCGCCGACTTTTCGTTGCAGAACTTCTCTGCGTCTATCTCCGTATCAAAGCACAGAAGCTGTTCCAGCTCCGAATCCAAGAACGCATTCAATCTCGACAGCGCCGTACTCATAACGCTAGCCATACTCTGTTCCGAAGTATTGAGCGCCGAGCCAGCGAACCATTTTGCCTTATGGTCGTTCGGCAGTAAATCCATTAATTTCTGAAACTTATTTTTACCCTTTTGCGAAGTCGGAGCCAACAGCTCTTGTATCAATTTAAACACTGATACAATATGCCGTTCTTTAGGCTTACAAAATTCCGCCACCAATAAAATTGTTGCCGTAAGCACGCCTTCCGCCGCGTCGTAGAAGTATGCGTTCTGCCCAAACGATGCCGCGTCCATCCCCGATAGAATAATCGTCTTGGAAATAATCTTCGCGTACTTTTCCGCCTTTGCCTTATATACCAACATTTCAGGATTTTTCTTGTATAAATCCATATACTTATTGACTAAGTGTAAAAGGTTATTCCCGTTCGAACGCGTAGGGTTTCTCAAATCAATGACCGAGACGTGATATCCGTACTCTTTGGCGATCGTACCGTAGTTTCGCATAACGTCGCCCTTGGTGTCTGTCGATAAAAACGAGATACCGCTTGCGCATGCGTACTCAATGCAAGGATACAGCCAATACGCCGTTTTACCAACGCCAGCCGCGCCAATCATAAGCGCATGCACGTCGCCTGTATCCACCATTGCGACCGTATTGTTTCTCCTGCCCTTACACCCCACCACAATCCCTTGCGGAAGCGGTTCTTCCGTTATAATCGCAGGGTTTCTGCTGAAGAGCTTTTTCTTCTTTAATACGGACATGGTAGGCTCTTTCCCGTCCTTTGCTTGCTTTCTCCACTTACTCGGCGTAAACGGAATATGCCGATAGGTTTTCTTGACTTCCGTTTTCGTTGCCCACCTCGCCGTACCGTGCTGACCGTCCCCGACCGTCTTACTTTTTATGTGATTAAGGTTATAGATATACGCTAAAAGCGGTATCAATGCTAACACCGCCAGCATCACCGCGCCGACTATCATTAAGGTTGTAACGCCTGACATGTTTCCTCCTCTTCTTCACACTCTTCGTCCGGCTGATCCATACCTTCCGCGCATAGCAAATCCTCATTCCAATCCTTTTTCGTCGGCAAAAGGATTTTGCTTGCAATGCCTTGTTCAAAGAGTTTATCCGAAATCTTTTTATCAAACATCCTGCCCTTTTCGTCATTGTCCAAGCAAACGTATACTTTCTTGATTTCAGGCTTATCCTTCAGCATCCGCCAAAGCACCTTATCACCTACACCGCAGCATGCCGCGTAGCTATGCTCTTCCCAGCCGTCCTTGTTCATGGAGATATACGACAGCATATCTATCGGCGCTTCGAACAAATACAGCTTGTCGCTTTTGCCCAACCAATGGAAGCTGTGTTCAGGTTCGCTGTTTGGCGCGTTGCCTCGGTAGTTCGAGTTCGTTCCCGTACCGCGCACGCTGGCATGGCGTATCTTGCCGTCCTTGTCCTGCCCTGCGAACACGGCGTTATGATAATCCGCCGACTCGTATATCAAGCCTTTCTTCGCAAATGCCACTACCACGTCCTTGTCCAACCCGCGTTTGGTCAACAGGTATGCATACACCCTGCGCATACTGTCGTTCTTTTCAGGCGGTTCGAATACGCCTTTGGGCTTCTGCTCCGTCGGCTTTGCCTGCTTGACTTCGCCTGCACTTCCGCCTAATAAAAACTCCATACTTTCCTTGAAGTTCTTATTGTAGAATTCCTGCACGAACTTAATCGCATTCCCGCCCTTCTGTTCGTAATGGTTATACCACTGCGATCCGCGAATGGTAATTCTGTCCGCACCGTGCCGCCATTCGTATTCCGAGCCAACGGGTTTGAGCTCTTCGCCTTGCCTTCGCAGCATATCCGCAATGTCCGTTTCCGCGGCTCGCGTTATCTGCTCGTCCGTAAATTTTTTGTAAGACATTTCCTTCCTCCTTCTTTTATTCTTGTTTCATGCCTTGCGCTTTTTTCTTTTCGTTTATCTGACGGCGCAGTTTACTTTCCACACCGCCGTGTTTATGATTGTAATAATCATCCAGCCTGTTTTGCACCATTCTGCTTAAATGATGAAACAGCCTCACCACCGCAGGTGCCGCTGACGGCGGTGTATAGTTAGAGTTGTTTTTCTTTTGTGAATATCCTCCGCCTTGCGACGAGCTTTTGCCTTGTTTAGAACCGCCTTTCTTATCTTGATATAAATAATCGAACGCCTCTTTCACCACCGCATTGCGTATACTTTTGAACTCTTCATTATCCGAGAGTGGAATTCTTTTTGCTGGCCCGTCCTGATACAGCCCAACGATTTTATCTTTCTCTTGATACCATAACTCGTATAATTCTGAAAGCCGTTTGTCTTGCATGAGCTCATCTACAAGCCCATTGACAAGATTCCTCGCCTCTTGCGGAAGATATCCGTAGACGCGCTTTCCCTTGTATCCTTTCAGTTTCTCTGCGAGCGCTTTCAGCATCGCTTCCGCCGTGGGATTGTCATAGCCGCCTGCCTTTATTTGCGCAGTCAGCCACTCCGCTTTTTTCTTACCTTCCCCGCGCAGTTCATCACGCACACGGGTCTGTTCATCAAAGACATGGTATAGGTCTTGCTTAAAAATCTCGTTTGCGAAGCTTGATTTCAAACGCTCTAAACCCTTGCGCGTCATATACGGTTCTCTCCCTTTCGAGTACGCAACCAAATGCACGTGCGGATGGTCGCCCTCATTATGAAACGCTCCGTACCACTGCAAGTCCTCAGGCGGTATCTTCATTTCTTTCGCAAGCGTTGCCGTCTTTTCTCGCAACAAGTTTTTCCATGCCTTTGCGTTGTCGTAGCCAAGCCTTGCCGCATCTTCCCTGCGCAAAGAAAATATCATCGTCCATATCGCGCCGTCGTGTTCGGATACTTCCGTCGCCACGCCACCAAGATGGATAGGCTCGTCCGTTATAGAAAACAAGCCGTGTTCGCCGTCCTTTTCTACACGCGGTCGCATAGCAATATACTTTACGTAGTTCTCACGCGCATCAATGCGGTCCGCGTTTTCGTCTATCGCTCTATTGATAAGCTGAGACGCCGTATACCGATTTTTGCTTTGCTCGTAGTCCTGATACGCATGGCTCTCCTTCACGTCGGGAAAATCTTTCAAGAGCTCTTCTATCAATTTCTCCTGCGCCTTCGTTACCTTTTTCTTCCGCCAAGACTCGTCGCACTTTTCTACGCCGTCCCGCGTTGCGATGTACGTGATTAGGTTCTTGCTATGTTTTCGGCCTGCTTTTAGATACCGCCATTTCAATATAAACCGCGCCATCAATCATCCTCGCCGTACTGATACTTCACAGCGTCCTCAAAAGAAATCACGCCGTTGATGCTTTTGCAATCACGAACACACTTGCCGCGTAAGGCATTCAGCGAGTCTTCATCTACGTCGTTCGTACCTGCAACGATATGCATCATCAGCGATTGCTCCACCGCCAGCTTAAAAAGAAGCTTTGCCATTCTGTCTTCTAGTGAATCCAACGTTCCCTTTATCGTAGAAACGATCACGTCGGGGAAATACTCTTTGTAGTTCTCCGCCGTTAGAAATCCGCAATAAAAATCAATCGCTTTTTCAATAAATTCCGACATTGAATCGCAACCTACTACCTTATAATGCTGCTCTACTTTCTCTCTGGTTTCGTCTTTTATCCAAAGCCCAAACCTGCTTTTTTCGTCTTGAAAAGCCATATTTTACCTCCTTTTTCTTAATTTTCTTGCTACAGCACCGCGGTTTCTCCGCCAAACACCTGCGATTCAGCGTTTCACAGCACCGTAGCTATTATTTTTTGCCTTTTACAGCACCGTAGTCCAAAATCGCTGAACCCCTTGAACTGTCGGCGTTGCCGGCAGATGTGAACCGCGAAATGGGGCTTTACAGCACCGTCGCTTATTCCTGCAAACAAAAAATCGGTAGCACCAGCCGCCGATTCCAAGTCCTTTCCGCCGACCAAACGCCCTGTTTTATGGCGGGCGTTCAATCGGTTTTTTCTCATCCGTGAGTACCATGCCGTCCAGTTTTTCAAAGCAGCATTCCGTATACGAGAGCCTGTTGTTTTCTACGATTTTATCAAGCTCGAACAGCATATCCGATTCCTTGAGCTTCACCGCTTTATTGACTACGTCATAGCAAATCCACTCCCTTGTGTCGGGCGAGTCTTTCACAAAAATATCATAGCCGACTTCAATTTTATTTCCGTCCCGATACGCCACCGCTTCCATTTTCACACAACCCACAATGAGTTCTGCCAGCAGTGCGTCTGTGAAATCTTCTGGCGGACGTTTCTGCAAGCGGAACAGTTCCTGTCCGCTTACCATTCTCTTAAACGAATATCTATCTCCAAGGCGTTTGCGTAATTCTTTGGCGCGGCTCATATTGCCACCGCCAAATCATAATTGCATACCGCCCATGTCCAGACCTTCTTCATAGTCGATGTCCTCCTCGTCTAATTCTTCATCCTCGTCGAGTTCTTCTTCATCCTCTGCGTCCACAGTAGGAACACATACTCGTAGCTGTTGCACGTGTGTATTCACTGCATTCTCATAGAACTTCCCAGCACTCTTTTGAACAGCTTCGTTCAATACCTGGGTATCCAATCCGCAGTCCTTATAGCCCTGATGCACAACACAATAATAATTGGACGACGGCATACCGAACTGCATCTTCGGATTCATAATGTATACCATCGCGTTCACCTTATCACCGTTCGTCATCTGCACAGGCACAGTCTTTTTGAAGTAGTGCGAGGGATATCCTTCGTATCTATCCAAGCTGCGTTCATCCATCGACTGGATTTCAAACACACCCACAGGTACGCTCGCTCCAGGCTTTTGCCCTATCGTTGCATATGCGCTCGTAGGAAACCCTTTGAACTGCAATTCACAGTTTTCAATTACGCCCGTCCCCACCAACTTTGCCGTCGGACAACGATATTTCATCTGTTCAAGATTTAAGTTGCTGCCATACGCAACGTATAATCTTCGTTTCATTTTTCCTTTCTCCTTTTACATTGTCATTTCAAACGCAGGCGCTTCGTCTTGCGTTTCTTCTTCTGCAACCGTTTCGCGCTCTTCCGTTTCGGTAGCTTGTTCCGCTTCTTCCAACATTCTCCGTTGCGCCGCAAGCCGTTCTCTCTGCGCGTCCGCTTGCGCGGGATCCTTCCACGCAATGTTTCCGTCCAGCTTTTTAAGCAAATGCCCGCGCGCCGTTTTAAATTCGTCGCCGATCATACCCAACCTTAACAGCCAAGTGCGGAATGTATATTTCTCGTTCGGGCTTTGCGTCTTTGAACGCGACGCGCTCTTTTGCTTCAATGCTTGGTCGTTTATCGCAAGGCACAGCTGGATATACGACTTCACTTCGCCAGCATGGAGCGTGGAGTTAAACAAACGAAACTCCACCGTTCCTTTCGTAAACACACTATGCAGGTTGAGCGCACGGTATCTGGAGTTGTTGTAGTGCGCGTGACGATTATAACCGTAGCCGTCGTACCAGATATCTTCAAGGTCCTGCATTTGCCGTGGCTTCTTCTTGTTTAACTCTTCCAAGAACTTCGAGTCCACCTTTTTACAATACCGTTCCCGTTCCACTTCCACGTCCAACGCCTTATATAAAAGGTCTTCCTTCGACGCCATGATATTCACAAGATTTCTCAGCGTTTTCACGTCGTGCTTGGACGCATCCACGTGTACGTGAATACCACAGCTATCATTCACCTTTGCGCCTGCCGTGCGGAGCTTACGCACAATTTCTTGTATCGTTGTGATGTCGTCATATTTACATATCGGCGATACCATTTCCACAGAGTATTCGTGCCTGTCCGTTCTACCGCGACTGTTACGCCTGTCTATGGATTGGTCACGCACAAGATTCCATTGCCTTCCGTCTGGCGCGCGAACAGAATACGCATCATACGCTCCGCCTACGTGCGTCGCCGTCGTATTAAAATGACCGGCAATAACACGAGCCGCCGTTGCCCGCGTTATCCCAGTCATCTCTATCTCAATACCAAACCTTTGATCTCTCACGTGCCGTCACCGATAGCAGAAGAAGGCTTTTTCTTTTTTTCTGTCACGCCCGTCCGCAGAGAAATAAATTCTCTTACACCTGCAGGCACAGTCTTCGTGTACAAACTTTCCAGCGACTTTTCCAACTCGCCCTCTACGCTTAAGTCTTTCTGCTCTAAATACATTTTCAAAGCAGACAGCTTTTCATCGTCAAAAGATACCGTCACCGTCTTCTTCATGTTTTCACCTCCTACATCGTTTGCTGAGGACTGTCGTCTACGTCGTCGATGTCAGGACATTCTTCTTCCGTCAGTTCAGGCGGATTCAACGCTTCATCTAAATCCTTTAAGGATTTATCTTCCTGCCAAGGCTGCGTGTATCTCCACTTACCGTCCTCGCCGAACACGTAAACGTAATCCGCCCAGCTACGCTCGTCCGTCAACTCTTTATAACTTAAATCCTGAGCGGGGTGAAGCTCATCTCCTCTGTCCCTTGCATACGCTCTCGTCACGTCGTCCTGCGGTTCGTCAAACGTATGCGGTCTGTCGGGATCGGGATTGACTTTCGGTGCAAGGAAAGATATACTACCGAGCGCCAACAACTCGTCCAGCTTTTCGGGCGTGTTGTAATGTTCCAAGAGTACCTTTCCATTGTGGTCAAGATACCCGTCCCAGTGACAATAAATCGTCCTGAATTTATCCTCCGCAATCTGCTTTGCAATTAAACTTCTGGTTGCCATTTTTACATTCCTCCCATAACAAGTTCTTGCTTTTCTTCCTCTTCTTCAAGCTCCTCGGTTTCTTCCTCTTCGGCTTCCTCTTCGGTTTCCTCCGTTTCTTCAAGTGTTTCAGTTTCTTCTTCCTTGATTTCTGCAACTTCCGATTCCGTTTCGTCCTCGCACATCACTTCATCATGCTCTTCTTCCGTATGATAAATCTCAGGCTCGACAACGTTTGCACCGAGCATTCCCAGCATATTCTCCGCCTGCTGTTCCGCTGAACAACAATTAGGAGCGTTCGCTGCGTACACCGCTTGCTCCGTAAGGTCTTCGGCGGTAATCATATCCGTCGTTTCCCGTACTTCTTCTTCGTGCTTTTCTTGCACACTTTTTTTGTTTTTGTTCATAGTCGTTTCTCCTATTTTCTTTATTCGTTAGATACCTGGGTATCCCTAAATTCTTGAACAGCGTTCTGGAAGTCCTCTGTTGTAATCTCCTTCCCGAACTCTGTATTCACTTTCTGGACGAGTTCTTCATCCGTCTGGTCTGCCTCGAAACAGCCAACCAGCCTCAGTATGAACCCGTCTTCTTCGCCTTCGTCGTGCAACGCAAACAGATACAGTGTTTGCGCTTCCTGCACCTCCACCTGCGTGTAGCCTGCGTTTAACATTTCAGCTTCGATTTCCTGCGCTACGATTTCCATCTGCGCCTGCTGTTCGTAGATTTTGTCGAACAGTCCGTCTGTGTTCAGATCTATCCCACCAGAGAAGATGCCCAGCACTGCAATAATCGGCATGAGGATTAAAAAAAGCACGCCGAGGATTATCCCCAGGAGCCATTTCCTTCCTTTTTTGTCCGACACAAGCGCCACGGCAATCTTCTTTAAGATAGGAATAATGGGGGCAGCCATTATCTACCGCCCCCGCTTCCGAACAACGCCGATTTATACTCCGGCGCTTTGACCTGTAATAAATACCTTTCATTACCACATCGATACAAACAAGTACCGCGCTCAGGGTATTTGATAAGCTCGAACTCGCATTCCTCGACCTGCAACGCGTCCATATACTCTCTGGGGTTTATCTGTCCTGCATTGAACAAGAACTGATGCGTCGGAATGCTGAACAACGGCTTCGTCAATTCCCTGATATCGGGCAATAAAAAGTCCTCGATGTTCTGACTTGCCAAAATCACCGAGGATTCTTTTTTTCTGACACGCTTCATCGCGTTTCGGATATATTCTATTGCCGTCAGGTTCGTCAAGAACAAATACAGCTCGTCAATGCTCGCTGCCGTGTTCCCCACGCTTAACAGTTGATTGCTCATATGCGATAAAATGTTGAACAACATCGCGTCTTTTAAGCGCTTGTTCGTATCCAGCAAACCTTTCACGCCAAAGCACAAAAAGTCGCCGTCCGTTACGTTCGTATGCCCGTTGAAATATTTGCTCTCACTGCCTACGCACATGGAGTGAATTCCCAAACACACTTCCTGCAAAGTCGCTTCCGTATAAAGATACTTGCGCTGGTTGTCATAGGTCATGAATTCTTCTTCGCACAAATGATAGAAATCTTCCATAATCGGGTAATCACAGGGCTTTAACTCTTTATAATTTGTCAAATCTGTGATACCGTACCGCGCATACAGTTTCACGAGCAGGATTTCAATCGTATCCAAATGCTCGTCCGCAAAGTCCTTATAGCACCTGAAAAAGTCTTTCAAGAACGCAATATGCTGCGATAATCTCGTCACCTTTTTAAACGCTTCGGGTGCGTCCGCATCTACTTCCTCCAGCCCGTCCGTCCACACCTTCGGCTCCAAGGGGTTGATTTTATACTCGCCTGACATGAAATCCACGTAGCATCCACCAAGGTTTTCACACAGGTCGATGTATTCACTTTCTGGATCAAGGACGATTACGCGCTTGCCCGATTCACGAATATTCGTAAGCAACAATTTCATGAGATACGACTTCCCCTGACCGCTGTTGCCAAGGATTAACACATTGCTATTCGTTTTGTCGTCCGCGCGCTTATCAAGGTCAACAAGAATATTCGTACCAAACTTATCTCTGCCGATATACATCCCGTGTTCGTCTGTCTTACCAGAAAAGCTGAACGGATATAAATTCGCCGCCGAGCTCGCTGGCAGTACCCGTTCGTACATCGTCCCAAACATATTCGAGCCCGTCGGCATAGCAGAAAGGAACCCTTCTTTCTGTCGTAAAGTCAGTCTATCCACGGTAATTTTAGACCTCGCGAGTTCCATCTGGATTTCTTCTTGCAGGTTTTTCAAGCTATCCAAAGATTTTGCTTTTAATTCAATAAACACAGCGCAGTGCAATAACGCTTCCCTGCTTTTGCGCATATCCGCAAGCAGTTCTATTACGTCCTGCAAGTTGCCTTCCGCTTCCACAGCTTCACTCATATCATTTGCGGTAGATTTCATCTTGTTTTTTCTGGTGGCGTTCTGGATAATCTTCTTCTGTTCCATCACTTCCACCAGCCTATGGTAAATGCGTACCGTTACACCATTTCTATCTGCGATTCTTGCAAGTACCGCCTGTTCTTCCGTACTCGGCGGATACTCACGCACCGCCCACGCACAGCGATAGCTATCGCCTACGATATAATGGTCCACAAAAAACCGTATCACGCCAGGCGCAATACAATCAAAAAAATCTTTCGTCCTGATAAGCTCTTGCTTTTCAGGGGATATCTGTTTTTTAGCCATCCTTTCCCTCCTTTTCTTTGCCCGTAAAAAACTGTGCGCCGTCCACGTCGGGCATGTACTCGCCTCGAAGCGAAACGTCGAAATAAATTGCTAAAAACCGCTTTATTTCCGCTTTTGTCATGCGGTGCGCATCGAACCCTTGCTCGGATATCGTTTTCTGTACGGTATTCGCGTAGTTGAACACCTGCATAGCGTTCATATTCCTGCACCGCGCCACGAACATAAACTGTCTTGCCGTCGCCATTTCGAGCTGGATTTCGCCTAAAAACTCCAAATCCTTGCCGAGCAGTTTCCTGATTTTCGCGTTCGGTTCTTCTTCCTTGCGTCGGATAAGGTATGCTTTATTTTCGTCGAAGCACTCGGACGAGTCCGCGCATACGATTTCCACGTCGGGAAGTGCCGAGAGCGTCAGCATCAGTTGCCTGATTTTCACCTCTACCGCTGCTGTAGACAACACCGAGATGTTGCTCGGCGTGACCAAAAAGAACAATAGCTCTCCTTTATTCGTTGCCAAACCGTACTCCGTAAACGTCTTTACACCAAGCAAAGCTTGTACGCTTGCGCCGTTCTGTTTTTCTTGTGCCATTGTTACCTCCATTTATAAATTTGCTGGTCCGTTACAAAGTACCGCGTTGCGTACTTGATATAGTCCAGCACCGTCATTTCATCCTTTCGGATCGTTAAAACTGCAAAGCACAACGTTACAGCCACGGGCGCTACCCAGCCTAAGCCTACCATTAACACAATAGACAACAAAGCAAGGCAAGATAGGATGATAAAATCTTTCATCCCCCACAGCCATAAATTTGCTTTCGCTTTTAAGTTTTTTGGATAAATATATTCCTTCATGTTTTCTCCTTCTTTCTTTTTCCGTATCAGCCGAGAACAACGCTCGCCAAATTAACGTACCACCGCTTGTCCGCCGTGTATTCCACGTCTGCATCTTTCGTTCTTCCGCGTTCATAACCTACCATATACAATAGGTTGTGGAGCTTGAGTTCGCCTGCGATTTCCCTTTCTTTTCTGGGAACCTCACTTCCGCTTTCTTCTCCATACACATAGATAAACGCAGTAATTTCATACACGTCGGACTTGTATAGGTGGCTTTCGTAAATCGTAACAGCATTCTCCCCAAACCGCATACGGACTACCTCACCGTTTGTCAGCGTTAGTTTCACCTCCCCATCCGCTTCCGTATAGTCAAAGTCTTGCGTAGTATTCTCTAATTCCCGCGCGCTTTGACAGCCGTTGGCGGTGAGTATAAACCCAAACAATAAACAAACGGCGAGTGTTAACGCCGCTAATCTTCTTATAACCGCTCCCCCTTATTTACCTTTGGAAATAATACGGGAAAGGTTAATCGCCGTCGTCGTGGCGTGTACCATGCTCATTACGTTAAACCGCATTGAGGTGTCCATACCGAATTGTTGCGCTATTCTCGGCACTTCGCTCGCCGCGAGCATGATGCCAATACCAAGCAACATGTTCTCTGGCAAGGTCAACAGCCCAAGATATAAAAGCGTCGTTTGCATAAATGCCGTTAAACACGTCGCAATCACCTGTTTTATCCATTGCGTAAACCCGTCTGTATACCCTCGTGGCACAGAGAACATATACAGCGATCCGACGGAGATTTGCACCAACAATATCCCGCCTCGTTTGATGTTCTGGAAGAACACCTTAATAACGCAATAGATGAACATAATCAGCGTCACTAAATGGAATAACCCCCTTAGCGCTCCGCCCGTTATTGTGAAGTTTGCAAAGAAGACTTCCTTGCATAGCGTTGCCATGTCAGATATCTGCACATCAGCAAACAAGGTACCCAGGTCTGAAGCGAACGTGTGTTGAAGACTAATACAGAGCTTATAAAGCTCTACAGGCACAATGCCGATAAGCGAACACGCGAAGAAGCCTTTTAATATGTTCAAGACCGTCGTCTTTATGTTCGCTCTGCCTGTCTGGTACTCTATTGCAACGTCGAATATCGCTACAACAACACCTGCAATAAACAACGACCAACCGAGTAACGTGAATAAATGGATTGTTGCCTGCACCCATTTTAGGTCGAATATTTCTGCGCCCATGTTGCCCATGAGCGCAAAGAAGTCCGCTATTGCTCCGTAAATCGTGTCGTACATCCAATGGATCATCGTTGTCCATATGGTGCTTGACAGCCGTTCGCCCATTGCCTCGAACGCACTCGACAGCGCGGCACTAATGCCGTCTATAATGTCTTGTACCCAACCAAACATTTAGCCTACATCCCTAAAATGTCCCAAACGTACAAAGGTGCCGTCAGCGTAAAGATAAGGCAGGCAAACAAAATACAAGGCGCTACGAATTCGAACTGACCGTGTTTGCGGTAGTCAAAGTAAGCCGTACCAAGCTTAATAAAGAACATAACCGCCAAGATTAAGTCGATAATCGGGAAGACGACGTTATTTACTACCTGTTTGATCTGACCTTGTGCGTCGTTCCAAGTGTTTTCCACCGCGCCTGCAACGTCGCCCGTATCCGCAGACGCGACTACGCCCGAAATCGTAAACGCCGCTACGATACACACAAGCGCCAACACGCTGATTAAAATAATCCAATGTTTTCTTTTCATCGGTTTCTTTCCTCCAATTTTTTAATTCTTTTTGTTTTGAGTTTCATATTTTTGCAGAAAGATAATTCCTCCTGCATGTTCCCCGTTTGGGCTTCCCCAAACACCCATACTTCGTCGCAAAACCAAAGTAGACTCATACCTGCCCTACGCATTTGCTTCTTTTCCTGTTCATTCTCACAGCCGAGCATCACGGCGTAAGCATGCGGTCCAACAGGTACGCAGTCACTTTTTAACACATAATCGTAATAGGTTTTTGCGTTCTGGAGTTCTTCTTGGAGATTCTCCCCAAACGGCGCGCAGACGTATATCTTTTTCTTCATATACGACCGCCCCTTTCTTTTGCGCACGTCTATCATCTAAATGCGATGAACGTCATGCCTGTATCCGCCTCCACCTCCTCTTGACTGATTTGTTCCGGCTCTGCGTATTTCTCCAAATACTTTGCCTGCTCTTCTTCCGTAAGCGAACGGAAGCCGTCCCCCTTTAAACCGACAACAAAAAACGGTCCAGCGATAATCGAGTTCCCATCGCCGAACCGTCTATTGCCTTCCATTCCAATGAGCTTGGCTTCTTCGTTTGCTACAACACACGTATTATCATCGTGGCAGTAGATACACTCTATCATTCCTTTTACCGCGCGTTGCTCTCCGTCCAGAGTGTGTTCTACCTCCGCTGCATACGCAGGCTTATTCGGCTCTACGTACACAACGTTCAGAAGGTTGTCGGGCTTCGTCGTTTTGCTTTCGTCAAAATCGATTTTCTTAAATCCAACAAGGTCGCAAAAATACGCGCCGTCTTCCGTTTTGACTACATCGGAGATAGACATCGAATGCCCTCTATACAAGGGATGTCCCTCGCAATTAAACATTGTATACACATCTTCCAAGTATGATGCGTTCACGTCACCGTTAAACACTTCCGTGTATATACTCGCGTCAATATCCGTCGTGCCTTGCAGTTTTTCCAAACGGTCTGTGTGCATGAACTTTACACCGTTTTTATCCTTCTCTCTATCGATTTGGAATATCTTGATCTTCATTGCTGAATACCTCCCATTTGCATTTCTTCTGTCTTTTCTTCTGCCTGCTCCGCCTCGGCTTCTTCCACGGAATATTCCGCAAATTTCTCCTGCGCCCACTCAGGCAAAAGATTGAGCTTTACGACGCCAAGGATTTCTCCGCGTCTGAAGCAGTCCCTTGTTCCGTCTTTGAGATGCCGTCCGTAAACCTTTGTTCCAAGTGCGTCAGGTCGGCAACCGTTACCGCCTGTTGCATAGAAAAGCTGGTTTTCAGGAGTCTTGCAATCGTCCTTCAAAACGTCCGCGCGAACAGCCACGATTTTGCCCGTATAATCAATACCTGCAGTGCCTTCGTCGTAGACATGGTTGCTTGTAAACAGGTTTAAGCTGTCCCATTCCCTACGCGCTTGGTCAGTGAATATATTGACAAGCCCAGGGTGCGACGTCACGGAAAAGGTATCCCGAAAACGCGACCAATCGTCGGGAATATAAAAGTTTCTTGCCCAGCTTTGATTTTCTTGACTGAACCGACCGTCTGCCCCTGCGCGTTGAATGGTATTCGCAAGCACCCAATTCACGCGGTCAAAACCGTGTTCCTCAATGACTTTCTTTGCACAATCTTTATCGAGCGAATTCTCTTTATATCCCTGCCTGATCGCAAGCTCTATCGCCCTTGCGCAGACACAATTTTCCCTGTAACTTTCCAACCAAAGGTCACTTTCTCCCCATTCTTGAGCTTCCGTTTGAGACGACGTGTACAAGGGCTTAGGCATTCTTTTCTCCGCCTTGCGATGCTGCCCATTTCACCGACAAATGCACAAGTGCCGCGCGTTGCTGTTCGGGGGATAAACCGTTCAAGAAATCATACAACGTGATTTTATCTTCCGCGACATCTACCCTAAGTTTACCTTTCTTGGGCTTAACCGCACAGCTGGTTTGACAGCCGTCGCAAATCTTTTCACGGCAGATAATTACCGATTTCCCGTCCTTCGATTCCTTAAACGACAACACATCGTCTGCGTTAAAACCGAGCTTTACTCTAATTGCGTAAGGGATTGTAATTCGTCCCCTTTGACCTAAAATTCTATAAATTTTTTTCATGTTTCACCTCTTATTTTCTTTTATTTGCACAACAAGGACAAATGGGGAATTCGTCGTCGAAATCATCATCGTCAAAATCGTCTTCGTCCTCGACCTTTTCAATAAGGATTTTGCCTTCACTGGCGTTGATGCACAGCCTGTCGCCATCTTCAAAGCCCGCTACCTTCAATGCCTCTACAGGCATCAAAAAAAGTTCCATTTCTTCTTCTAATTTCTTATTTTTTTGCATGTTACTATGCTCTCCTTTAATACTTTTTCTACGTCTAAATCTTCTTCTTTGTATTCAAACAGCGTCATCTGCAAGGGTTTTGACCTCGCTCTTTCGTATAAATCATAATTGGCCATCAACAGTTCCTTGAATTCCTTGCCCGCTTCGTATCTTTGCGCCATACTATGCGTGCGCGAAAAATCGAACATGGAAAAGCCTTCGTACAGCTCCCTAATCTCAGGACAATCGTTATATGATAACAGGAATTTGCCTTGAATATTTTTCAGGGTATCCCGCAATCGCACGTGGTCGTCCCAACCAAAGCCTACTTCGTACATGTCTTCCGTAGAAAAATACGGCGGATCTGCGTAAAAGAAACTGTCAGGTCTGTCGTAATGCTTAATCAGCGTTTCAAAGTCCTGATTCTCCACCACAACATTTGCCATTCTGTCTTCCAGCTCCTTGATGAGTCCGAACAGCTTACGGATATCAAATGGCTGGCTTGCAAACGATTTGCAACTGCTGGAATAGCTGTATCTGAGAAGCTTCAAGAACATTGCCGCTCGCCTTACGTCATAGTCTTGCATAATGCGCAGGCGCGTTTCTTTTATCTCCTCTGCTTCCAGCGGTGGCAAAGTAAGCTCTGTCATCTGCAACTCTTCCGACAAATACTCGTCCGTGAAATCTCCGCATTCAAAAAATTTCTTGATGGCGATAAAATCTTCACGAGAGTTCAGGTTGCAAAACCCTATCTCGCGGATTGTTGCCATCGTACGGTCTTTCATGCATCGGAAAAGGTTGACAAGGTTCCTGTCAAAGTCGTTATACACCTCGAACGGGTGCACTTCGGGCTTACCGAGAAGCACGCTTCCCGAACCGCCGAATACGTCAATAAACCTGCCGTATTTCTTGGGAAACACGGCGTACAAAATGTGTAGAATAGAAGATTTATTCCCTACTCTTGACACGGGTGTTTTCATTTTTTACCTCTCTTTCCGCCGCGTTCACAACCGTCTTAAAAAGAAAAAGCGGCACCAATCTCCTTTTTAAGAACGATTGATACCGCTTTGGGTTTTACTTTACTTAGTCGTTTTTACTTTTTCTGCCAGCGACCTGTTTAAGCAAAGAACAGCACATTACCGTTCCAGCCGTACAGCCGCCGATAAGAAAGCCTACCATGAACCACAATCCTACTTCCATACCGTTTACCTCCTTTTATTTTATTATTTTAGACCAAAGCCGATATCTTGACTTTGATCTGGCGCGCCGAGTGTTTGTTCTACAAGCGTTAAAAACTTCACGTCATCATCGCAAATTTTCTTAAACGCCCTACCCATGTCCGCGAGTAATTTAGGATTTTCACTGTAACAGTAGAATGCTCCCGCCTCACTGTCAAAGGATAACTGCTCTAATCTTGGATCATCCTCAAAGGCTTTTTGGAAGAGTTCTTCCCATTCATAACCGCTGCCATGAAGATATAGACCGTACCTATCCTTAATAGGTTCACCCTTACTCTTGCAGTAAGAGTTGAACAGAGTGCGTTTATAGTCCTGCCTGTCCATCCCGAGACTATACAACCCGTTTTCAAGGTCAGTTAAAAAGAATGGCGCGTTTTGCTTTTCATAATTGCGTATTTGATACTTTGTCATAGTCTACATCTCCATATTAAAATCATCGGGCTTACAGTCCATATCCATACCGTTATCCTCTGCGGAAGTGATATTTACGTACTCGCCGATGATATTCAACGCTTCGTCATAACTACCGCTTGCGCGAATACGTTCAGACATCTCTTTTGCTTGTTCGGGCATACCATGGTCGCGTAGAGTGCGCGAAGCAATGCCCATTAAGTTAAAAATATTGCCGTCCTCACCGATAAGCGGACAGTCCGGTTTTTGCGTTGCGCGGATAAAACCGCCCAGACGATTATCCACGTAATCGGACAGCCATTTTCCGCTGAAGTTCGAATGCGTCATAAGCCGCCACATTGCCAGCTTGCCGATGTCTACCTGCACGTTCTCTTCAAAGGGGAACAGGATATTCGTTATCCCTTCGTTTTGGAAAACGTATATATTTTCGAACTTCGTTCCGTTTTGCAAAATGCCTTCCTTCGTCAACAGGTCGTTGATTCCGTCCAGCCATTCTTGCGGATCACCTCCGCAGCCTTGCAAAATCAGCCCTTCCTTGCCTTCCATTTTACGGAGGTCTTCCGCATTGATTTTTTGTATCATTGCGTCATACCTCCCATGCCTTGGTCTTGGTCGTATAGCTCTTCCAGATTATCATAGTTGTCCAGATAGTCCTCCATCGTAATTTCCTGGCAAAGGAAACAAGGCTCTGTATCTTTCGTAAACGTGATATGGTCTTCCCCGCCAAAATCAATAGGTTCTTTTGTGATAACCGAGCCCGCGTGATTAACTTGAACGGATTTTTCTATCGAACCGATACGCTCGTTATCGTCCGTGTACCTACAATGATACAAGTGCGTTCCCTGCGGAATATCCGCTTCCGTCAGGCGTTCGTTGGTATACAAAGCGTACTTATCGAACACCTGTATCAACCCAAATTCTTTTCGGTGAGTATACACGTAATCCGTCCCTGACGCATTCGGTCTTAACCCACAATCTTCCAAGTCAAGCTCCCATATCCGCGCCGCCATTTCCAACGCTTCCTTGTTCGTTTCAGGTAGATATGTTTCAACGCATTCGCCACCGAAATATACCCTACGCCCACAATTCGAGCCAAGGTCTTCGTCAGCCCATTCGTGCGTAAATTTGATATCGGGATATTGCTCCGACAGCTTTTGCAGAATGGGATGAGGGGCCGACCACGCGGTTTGTAACCATAACCTATTCGGTTCAGAGTTATAATCTACGTCTTCCGTATACCCGCAGGAATTCCACTTCGTACCCCAATTATTACACGCCCACTCGTACCATGTCGGATACCCGTATTGCAATACGTTTCGGTAGGCTTGTCTGCCGAGTTCCCAGTCTTCGGGCTTGATGTTCTTCTTGTATTTCAAAAAGGCTTGTTCGCTCTTTTCTGGGATATTCAACAGTTCTTCCTTCGTGCGTTTCGTTCCCAGCTGATAAATTTCCGCAAACAGCGAATACGCTTTCAAGCCTTTATCCGTGGAACTGCCTGCTACAATATCCAATTCTTTCGGCATAGGGATGAGTTTATTAAAATCTATCGTCCCTAAGCCAAAATCATCTTTTTTTATGCTTTCTTTCATTTCGGCGATGCGTTTTTCATCGCCTTCCAGCTCAATAAAGTTCGTTACCCAATTGGGCATAATTCACTCTCCTATTTGTTGTATTTTTCATAATTTTTCTTGATTATTTCTCCCAAAGCAGAAATAACGGGTACGCTTACAGCATTCCCCGCCATTTTGTAGAGCGGGCCGTCTTTCAGTCCCGTTGCTTCTGCCTTATAAAATTGCTCGTCCGTGAAGCCTTGCAAGCGCCAACATTCTATCGGCATCAGCCGTCGGACTTTCCCATAACGCAATATCCCGTGCCTATCGCAAACCGTTAAAGTGAACATAGGCTCGTTTATATCCTTTATCCGCCTTCCCTGTTGCCTTACAGTTTCTCTTTCTGGCGTTAGAACTGCCCTTGGTTCGTCTTCAATGAAGATTCCTGAGTGTTCCCCTTTCCTGTTGCTAATCCCCGCGTTTTGGCGCGCTGTAATGCATCGTGCTTCGTCCGTTAAGTTCGGCGGCGCGTTCATATCAATGAAAAAATAACCCTGCGTGTTCGTCGGGGTTACCGTGTGCGCAATCTGCTCGCCTACGCGTCCGCGTCTGGTATTCAAGTTCGCATACGCTAAATCAATGCTATCCCCAGGATACGCCAACTGATAGCCCTGCTTGGTTTTGACTTTTATGGGCAGGTTCACATCGTATAAACCTGTCTTACCGCCAAATCCGCCTACACTGCTAACTAGTGTTATTCCGACTCCGACGGGGCTGTACACTCGGCTTCCTGATCTGCCTGGCAAGACTTGTACAGGAGCCGTTCCATTTGCGTCGCAGAAAGAAAATATTTCTGCGGTGCATTTCTCTCTAAGATAGCAGATAAGGTACACTCTTTTTCGGGATTGAGGAACGCCGAAATCCTTGCTGTTAAGCACCTGCCACACGACATCATACCCCAATTCTGAAAGGACATTGAGGATGGTTGCAAACGTCCGCCCGCTGTCATGAGATAGCAGTCCGGGAACGTTTTCAAGTAGCATATATGCAGGTTTCTTATAGGAAGCGATTCTGGCAATTTCAAAGAATAGCGTACCTCTGACATCATCGAACCCTCGTCGTCTTCCAGCAATTGAAAAACTTTGGCAAGGAAATCCTGCACATATAAGGTCGATATCTGGTACGTCTTTTGGATCGATTTTTGTTGCGTCATTGAAATACACCTCCTCTTGCTTCACGTCATATATTGCACAGTACGCTTGGTTGGCTTGCTTATCTATCTCGCAATGCCCCGCGCACTCAAATCCGCCTATGGCTTCCAAGCCGCTGCGGAATCCGCCGATTCCTGAAAACATATCAAAAAAACGAATAGCCATGCTATCCGCTTCCTTTATTTTTTTATTCTGCTTTCAGCCCTACATGCTCTGTACGGGCGTGTCTACCACCTCCTCGTCTAACACCTGCCCCTGCTCTTCCGCCAATTCTTCAGCAGTAAGCTTACGGAATGAGTCCTCCCCAGGCACTAACGCCAGTGTCCTGCCGTTGTCCCATTGCATGTGCAATTGACCTGCGTCATCCACGTGCTTCACCGTTCCGCGCGTCCCGCTTTCTACAGGTGCATACGGATCTTCCATATGATGAAGCACTACGCGCGTCCCAGGCGGATATTCCGCTTTGTACCTTTGCGCCATTCTTCTCTTTTTCTCAAACTGATTCATAGCTACATCCCTCCTTTTTTCTTTTCTGCTTGCTTCGGGTAAGGAATGACCATTCCCACACCGAAACGCTTAATCTCCAGTGCCGTGAAGATAAGTTGCCAAAGTTGTTTTGATACCATATCCTTGTCTACGAGGTCACCCATAGATACGTGCGTCGTGCCAAGCGCGATATCTTTCGCGGCGCAGAACAGCAAGTAGGATTCTTCCTTGGCTTGCTTGAGCCTTACGCGGTGAATGGGAATTTGATTGTTGACCATATAAATACGGCAACGATTCCACAGCAACTTATCTGCCGTCACCAAGAAAACTACCGACATCTGTGTGTTATCTTTTGGGTCCATCTTCTTAATGGCATCCATGAACCGCCTTTTGTGTGAATTGTTTTTAAAGCGCATTTCTTTTCCTCCTTTTGGATTTTTTGTAAAAAAAAGCCGACTGCTTCGTTTGAAACAATCGGCATAATTTTTTTTATTAATTTTTCTTGAAAGTAGTTGACATACCCGTATTAGTATGCTAACATACAACCACTTCAACGAACGACGCTGTTCGTTTCTTAAAAGCCAGCCACCGCAGTTTCCCAATTCATTTAGGCTGGCTTTTATTTTTTCCTTCAAAAACATAATTCTGGCAGAATGTTTGAAGAAAATATACTTAAAAATAAAACTAACCATTAAGGGGCGACCAACACGGTCACCCTTTTTTTTGTGATTCTTTTAGCCTTGCGATTTCAGCATTCATCCTTTTTATCAGATCGGCCAACTTTTCCTCACAGTCTTCTCTCGTCTTGGCGTATACGTTTCGCGCCATTGTCTTGCCGTTGATTTTCGGAGAATAGCGACCTTCGTATAGATGTTCGTTTATCATGGTGATACAACCCGTCCCCGATTTTCGTATCTTGGGCTTGTACGGTTTAAAATCGCCTCCAATTTCACATACGGTTTGTGGCGGTTCATTCTTCTCTATTAGGGGTTCAAGTGCTATCGTTGCGAAGGTGTGGCGTAAGTCGTTAAAACGGATATCCTTGCATCCCGCCCTTTGCAAAATCAATTTAAAGCGGCGACAGACCGAAGTGGGATTTCTCGGCTCACCTTCATTGACGGGCGACGGAAATAACCATTCGCATGTCTTACCCTTTTTCATTCCTGCAAGGCATTCCACCATATATGGATGCAACATAATCATACACAAATTTTGCTTTCTTTTAGGTGGTTTCACTAATATCCCATTCGGGGTTGCAATCACACGCCGAACAATTTGCATAGTGCCGTTGGTAAGGTTTAAATCATCCCATTTCAGTCCAAGAACTTCTCCTCGATTCACGCCCGTCCAAAGCTCCAGTAAAAACAATTCGTAGTAGCCTTCTTCTTTGGCTCTTGCTAAAAATCTTACAATCTCGCGGTACGATAACATGTCGTCACCCTGCGTTCTTATGTTTGACATTTTGTTTCTCCTTTGTTTAATAGGCTTGATGACATTCGGAAAAGTGAATTTTTGAATTTGGGGAATTATGGGGAATAGCTCCCTAAACCCCTTTGAAAATAAAGGTTACTTGTTTTGCGGTTCCGCCTACAAATCCCGTCGCCTCGACCAAAAACCCGTGAAAATCAAACGATTTTCACGGGTTTTTTATTGCTTATTTTTACTGATTTTTTCAACTTCCCTTTTCTTTGTTTACTGCGTATCAAATTTTGAGGGGTGACGATTGATTTCGTCACCCCCATTTTTTATCCCACCATCATTCTTCATGTCCAATTTTTTAGCAATTTTTCACTTCCTTTACTGCGATTTTTCATTTTTTATTATAGGTTCTAACTCCAATAAAAAGTCAGTAAAGATAATTGCATTCAACGCTGTTTTTCTTGAAGGGTATTTCTTATACCAAGAATGACAAACACCATTTCTCCCTGGTACATCATCTTTAACCTCGTCAATACTATAACAAGGATAAAAAATGTATTCTTCAAAATAATACTGCACGAAACTATTGCAATCATTTTCAAGAATGAGCTCCTTAAATTCCGCCCGCGTTTTATCGTCCCTTTTTCCTTCTTGTTTCCCTTTTGCTTTATTTTGAATTAAGCCCTGCCATAAAGGGGCCAAAGCACTTACGGTTAAAGCATATTGTCTTCTTTTATATGCTTGTATTGCATCAAACAAAATCCTTTTTATATGCGATGGAATATTA
>JAZLCX010000023.1:0-17231 GCA_045614425.1 Eubacteriales bacterium
TTACGGCAGAAGAATTCACCCCTCGTTTTACACCTTTGACAAGCACCCCGCAAGATTCGCGATGACGACTGTCAACGATAACGGCGGAATTCCTCACCTCACAAAAAGCACGGTGAAGCATTCCCTCGCGGTAAAGCTTCGCTCGATAGGAACGGGTGATATCATCTGCGAGGTCGGTACGGAAAAAAGGGGCTATAAGGAAATTGCAAGGCTCCCCGATGCCACACTCAATTTTTCGGAATTCGACTTCTCTTCTCTGTCCTTTGAAAATAACGATTTCATAACACTTCCCCTACGTGAACGGGAAAAGGGCTGGATAGAAAAGAGTGTCGGATTTTATTCGGATAAATACGCCTCGCCCTTTGGAATATCATCTCTAAGCTATCGCTTTTTCGTTAAGGGAAGGATAAAGTAAAGGGCAAATACACAACCGAAAAACAAAATGAAAGGATACGTCGAACATATGAAAACGACAAAAATCACAGACGCGGAAATCGCGGATATAAAGGTTTCAGCGCTCCCTACACGCCCGACGGCTCCCGCAGCATTTGGCGGAAAGGGATACACGGCAAGCGAGCTTAAAGCCGCCTTCGACCGACTGCCGCTTTACATAGTTGAGCGATTCAACGCTCTTATTGATGACATAAACGGCACCGGCGGCGGTGATATATGCGATGCCGTAAAAACAGGAATAAAGGACGGCCACACTCTGAAGGAGCTTTTTTCGGATATTGAAAACGGCAATCTTCTCGACTACATGGCAGGACCGTCCGGGACGCTTGCCGAATACCTTGCCGATATAAGAGCCGATATCAACAAAATTGCCGAAAGAGTCGGCGTAAAGCTCTAAAAAGGGGGATTTATGCGAACAATAGTTTACAAAATCTGCCTTGAGCGATATGAAATAGCAAAAATCTCCGAGGGATGCGAGGACGAAATCACCTTGCAGCTCGAAGAGCCGCTGGACGGCAATGTTTTAATTGGGAAATCGGTATTTCCGTTAATGCGCGGCATAGCAAAAATCCCCGCGGATCAGCTTTCGGAGGGGGAGGTGTCGCCTAAAATATCCACCTCGTCGGGAACGAAGCGGCTCGAAGGCTTTATTTTCAAACGCGGAGCGGTGATTAGAAAGCACCCCGACGCCGACTACGTGAGGTCGCTTGCTGAAGCAACCGACTCGCTTCTTAAAAAGGTTTCGGCACTCGAAGCCGAAATCGAAAAAATCAAGGATAAAATATCCCCTAAAATCCATTTTTAAGAAAGGAAAAGATATGAAAAGATTAATCTCTATTCTCCTTATCGTTTGCGCTTTTTTTGCACTTTTCTCAGTGACGGCATTTGCCGCCGAGAGTGTGGAGAGCACAAATGAAGGTGAAAACATTATTGAAATTCTCTATGCGTTTTGCGTTGACAACGCCGACAAAATACTTTCGGCACTTGCCTTCCTCGGCTCGCTCATACTCGCCTTTACATATAAGCGGGCGTTTATACCGCTAATCAAGGGCTCGCTTAACACACTCGGCTCGACGGTGTCAAAAATCACCGATGAAAACAGTAAGCTCTGCGAAGATGCAACCATGCTGTTTGACATGACGAAGAAACACGTAAGCGCCGCGCTTTCCACACTCGACTCTGTAATAAACAGAGTCATCGACCTTGAATTCGAACTCAATTCGGCAAGGGATAACGCAAAGGCTGCCGAGAGCCTGAGAGTTGTTATGGAAGCTCAGATAGATATGCTCTATGAAATCTTTATGTCGAGCTCCATACCGGCATACCAGAAGGAATCGGTGGGAGAAAAAATCGCGGCTATGAAAAAGGCAATTGCGCCTACGGAGCAAGAGAATGATTAAGAGTAGGACTCGGGAAATTTTCCTTAAGGCTCTTGGTCTTTGCTTTTGCATCATCCCGCCTGCCCTCGCGATATTTCTCTACTTCCCCGACTGGATAAGCCGCGGTGACGGCAGCGCCGTATCAGGCATCGGTCTCATTCTCATACTGATGACTCTCTCCCCGCTTTTTAAGGTCGCGGCGGAGCGTCTCAAATCACCGTCATCCTATACGATGTGGTTTATCTCGTTTGCTCTTTTCTTTATGCTTTCGAAAATCGCGGACGAAATGACGGTAATTTCCTTTCTGGGATTTATCGGAAACCTCGTCGGTGCTTTCTTCTGGAGGGCTGCAGGGCGTCACGCCCTGAATAAGGAGTCGAAAAATGAAGGATAAATTTGAAACCTCCCTTCTCGAATCGGGTGACCTTATGAAAAGAGGCGGCGCGGCAATCGTCGGAAATATAGGCCGAATAATCGCAGCTATTACCGTTATAGTCGCAGCGCTCGTCTTATTCACCGACGTCGGATTTGCAGACTTTGGCACCGAAAGCTTCACGTCAACCCTTGCCGTTTTGCTGCTCGCCTCGTATCTTATATACTTCTCAATGGCGGATGCCGGAGAGCAGGCGGGTGAGGAAAGCGAGGAGTACAGGCACGCATTGAAGAAATGCACGGAGCTTTCGGGGCGCGTCGGCGGCGAGGCAATACCTCTGCTGCGGGACTTCTGCAAGTCGTACGCCGAAGAAGAGCTGAATTTCAGACGGGAAAGCCTTCTTATGTCCTACGGTTTTTCCCGTGAGGAGTACGAAAAATACAAATCCGGAAAGGCGGCATCCAAAAAGCTTCGACGTGCGGCAAGACGCGCTGACAGGCTGAGAGCCGTTTCACTGACACCGAAAACCCTTCTTTCTAAGGAAAGAGGCAAAACGAAAAGCGAGCTTTCAAACCCCGAGACCTCAAGAATCCTCTACATGCTCATCAAGATGCTCCCGACAACCCTCTGTATGCTTCTTACGGTATCGGTCATCTTCACCGCAAAGGAAAATCTTACGGCGGGAGCAGTGATAGACGGCATTTTCAAGCTCTCGTCACTTCTCGTCATCGGCTTTAAGGGATACGTTTCGGGATACAATTATACGAGGCGCACGCTTCCTCTGTGGCTTGATACAAAATCGAGATTGCTTGACGCTTTTCTGAAATTATGCAACTAAAAAACATTAAAGTTTCAGCTTTATCGACATAACTCGTTTTATGACGGCGGAAGTCCTGTCGGCTTCCGCCGTTTTTTGTCAAAAAACCGCAATAAATAGGTAGGGGTGCGAAATTTTCCACGTTGACAAGCCTAAAAACGTCGTGGTAAAATTTGGATACGTACAAACTTGTATAGAAAAAATAAGGAGAAAAAAATGAAAAAAATCAACAAAACACTGTCTGTTTTCCTTGCTCTGCTGCTGGCATTTACGGTTATCGGATGCATAGCACTTGCATCCGGGACAAGCCAAGACGAACCGAGCATGCCGATGCCTGCGAAGGTCGCAGAGAAAGAGGGATATTTCCTCTATTATGACCAAAGCGCGACAAACAAATATTCCCTGAAGGCAAACAGCACGTTTGCCGCAACCTTCAAGTCCATGGCCGAGGGAGACGTTATAAAGCTGCTCTCAGACGTCACGGCTACCACAACCGGCGGCACGCTTGCAGCACCAAAGGGTGCGGGAATTTACGTTGACCTCAACGGTTACAACCTTTCTATTGAAACGACAAGGCGCACATCCTCCAGCGCATATTTAATTCAGCCTCAAGCGGGCTGTAAGCTCTACATTTATTCGTCGGATAACGCAAACAAAGGCAGGATATGTACATACGGAGTGTACGAAAAGAACGGGGCTGTTACCCGAAGCGACGTGCTTTTTAACATTCGTTACAGCAACGTCGAAGTACATCTCGGCGGCACGGGTGAAACACCGGTTCTCACCTACTCCGACACAAATTTCAACAGCCAAACTTCCTATTCAACGTCAAACGTTCTCAGCTCCGGCGACAATATGGAAGTATTTACAAGAGAACTCTTCTCTCCGTATTACAATACATCAAGCCAAACCGCACCGATAGGCTCTAAGTTCTGTATTAACGGCGGAACATATTACGCTGCGGCGGCTACGCCTCTTATGAGCGTGGGATACGTAGAAACAGACGTTTCGAATGCTACATTTATATCTGCTGACTCAGACGGAAGTATTTTCACTCTTGGCGGAACCAACGCGAACCTCACGGTCGATAACTCTCTTCTTTACTGCGAGGGCACTGCCGTATCAAACGTTGCCGAAGCCGCCGGCAGAGAGATAAAGTTCACCGACTGTTATATATACGGTTCTCAAGCTGTGCAAAAGAAATCCGGAACACCTGTATTTGAAAACTGTCATATGTCAAGCGAGGACGCTTACTTTGATGACGGCATAAATACCAAGGTCAGAAGCAATGCATACAAAACCGTAAAGCTCGCCTCTGCAACCGGCGTATTCAATGAGGCGGGAAGCATTACCTCGTGGGATATTTACGACCTCGGCGAAAAAACGCTCAGCTTCACCGCTGCAAGCGCCACCGAGGAAAGTGCAGTTGACATTACTTGGAACACTCCCGAGGGAATTATTACAGAAGGTTGGTTTAAATCCGAGGGTGTAACACCTATCCCACCCGTTGCCAACAGGACAAGTGACGTATACGTGTATGAATATTCGCCCAAAATTACAAGCACCGAAAATCTCGGTGAAAGCGCAATGTACACCCTTGTCCCAAAGATAAATTTCACTGTCAGAGCAAGTCTTTCGTTTAATTCGGACTTCATATACAGCATCTACGTTCCCGTGTATGCTGTAAATTCCGAGCTGTTCAACTACGCGAGAATTGACTCGAAGACAGGCGATACGTTTTCAGACGGCGATGTCATTGATGCCGATGCGTGTGAAATAAAAAGCGTACAAATTTCAAATACGCTTACCGAAGAGTGCTATGTATTTACCAAAGAAATACCGGCAAGCGAGGGCGACCTCGAGTACCGTTTTGTAATAAACTTTGACGGTTTCTATTCGGAAGGCGAAATCACTCACACGCAGGAGTTTTCAATACCTGACTACGTCGAAAGAATAAACGAGGGTAATTTCGGGGCTGCCATGAAAAACATGGCAAACGCAGCGCTGACCTATGTAAAGGCGGCTTGCAACTATGCCGA
The DNA here is from genome assembly GCA_045614425.1 of Eubacteriales bacterium. GTDB lineage: Bacteria > Bacillota > Clostridia > Oscillospirales > CAG-272 > UBA1740. The sequence continues at coordinate 5,062 of JAZLCX010000023.1, forward strand.
AGAATCTGACACCCTCCCCTATCCTTACCTAACCAATTCCGACCTCGTTGCTGTTTTTGAGTCCGCATACAACAACAGAGTTCCGGCTTCTCTGCCCCCCGCTATTGTAAGCGATGCTTTTCAGTCAATAGGCATCTCGCTTGCAGACGGAGTAAAATTTGAGTTTTTGATAAATCCAGATTACTTTGAGGGCGGAAACACTGTAACCTTTACCTATCCCGTTTACGGAACGAATACTTCGTTTAACGTGACACCATCCGACTGTACTAACGTAGGTGAATACCTTAAATACGAAATTTCACTTTCCGCATTTGATTTTGGGGAAAATATAGAAATAGACCTTTCGTCAAACGGAGCGGGTACTGATTATATCTATAGCTTTGCAAATTACGTCAACGAGGTTTACAACCCAACCGAAAGCGAATCTCCGCTAAACACGCTTCTTGATGCAATATGGGCGTACTCGTCGGCTACGTATAACTGCATGACAACTCCGGGGTATGCCCTCCCAAACGTTGAAATCACGGTAGGCAGTACTGACAGTTCGGTTAGCGCCACCTCTTATGTAATAGTTGCGTTCGGTGATGCAGAGCTTCAGGCTGCCGCTGAGCTTCAGGCTGCAATTTACGCAAAAACCGGCGAGCTTCTCGAAATAGTAACAGGAGAAGAAGACGGTAAAAGCAGTATAAAAATAAATCTTTTGCCACCGAGTCTTACAAAGGATTTCACAGTTAAAGTTTCGGGAAGCGACCTTATTTTCGACTGCTACACAAAATCCTATCTCCAAACGGCAATCGGCAACTTCATTGAAAAGCACATACTGTCTATAGAGACCGACAAGAACTTTGATGAGAACTTTTGCGAAGAGTACTTTGCAGAGCGCATCTATTATTCGGATTTCGGTATTGAAGGAGTAAATTTCGACACACTTCCCGAAAAGTACCTCGACCTTTCAATTTGGCACGGGGACGACCTTAACGCTATAAGAAGCTCCCTTACGAATAATTTCTTTGAAATAAAGGCTGCTCACGATTTTGCAAATAAATCACTGAAAAATCAAACTCTCACCGCCGATACGGGCGCAGTCTACTATATAAGCGAAACCCTCTCATCCGACGGTACTTCCGCAGAACAGATAGTGATAGAGCGCTCGGTTGATTTCGGAAATGCCGCTTTCATTATAGATGACAGCGATATTCCGAGCTTCACGGGACTTGACGATTCAAAATACCTTCAGGGTGCAAAGCATCTTTTCCTTGTGAAATCGACTTACGGCGAGTTAATCCTGACCGACAGGACTCTGCTTGATTCGGTAACCGCCTTAGGTCTCAATCCCACCACTACCGAGATAAACCTCGGCCTTGGCTACTCGGCTATGATTATACCGGAAGATAACACGCCTGCCACTCACAAGGTATACAGGCGCAGAAGTTCAAGCCAGTATTTAGGCGAAAACTACCGAGAGGTTATCCTTATTGACGAAAGCGGAAGCGTTGACCCATCAACACCGGTAATCTTCAATTACACGAACCTCAAAAATATAAAGGTTTACAGAACCGATATTCCCGAAATTACAGTTGAGGGCGGTATCTTCTATACCGTAGACAGCGATATTAACTGCGCTGTAATAAACGGTGAGAGCGTAACGCGACACGGCGGTTATATCTATCGCGGCATCGACGTGAGACGCTCAAACACGGTAATCAAGGACGTTACGCATAAAGTAATAGGCGAATTCACTTTAGCTGAGGAAGACCCTATAAATCCCCTTGATTCACAGCTCGGAGCTCAGTACGATGGCTTCTTTAACACCAACAACGTAACCGACGTAACCTACCTCGGATGTACTTTTAGGGGAAGACGAAACTACGGCGTTGGTACGGCTAACGCCAGCAGCTATGAGGTCAGGATTAACCTCTCTAACAACGTAATCTTCGACTCCTGTATTCAGTCGAACTTCTGGGTTGATGCCGAAACAGGATTTGAGGCTACCGAAAGCACTGCAAAGCTCGCAACCAGTATGGAAGGCGGCAGATATTGGGGATCGGGCGGAAGCAACGACTGTAAGAACCTCACTTATATCAACTCAACCATTTCCCGTTTCGACGCCCACCGCGGTCTTTATAACGGAAAAATTATAAATTCCACCGTAAACGGAATCGAGCTTACAGGCTTTGGCGAAATGCTGATACAGAATTCAAAAATATACGCCTATTCCGCAAAGAGCGCAATCTTCGCCCTTCGTAACGACTACGGAAACCACTGGGACGGCACGGTAAAAATCGAGAACCTTGATTACTATCCTTATGAAACCGAGGAGTACAATTATGAAGACGGAACGGCAACCTACGAAAACGGCTACGAGGTTAATCTCGTCGGTCACGCATATACCAACTGGTACTACGGCTACAAATCTCAGTTCCCGAACGTTGTGATTGACAACCTTGAGTTTTACAGCCACCTTGGCGAAGAGGACAGACTGATTACGCCGGATGAGATGGGACCCATCAAGCTCGTATCTCAAAATGCTTCGTTCATGAAAGAGGCAAATATGCACCTCGACACCACCTTGGGTACAGATGCGATTCTGTCGGTAGTGGATAACGACGGCGACGGATACATCGACGGAACTCAAGGCTTATATCCAAACGGGACCGTCACCACACGTTACTACAACAACTATTATTTTGACACGGATGGCGACGGCGCAGCCGACCAGGGAACTTACACGGTTCTAAACCCCGAGCTCGGTATTCCCATTGCGGATTTCCTCGCAAACAAAAATGCGGGAATCCGAGTTAACTCCAGAATGAATCTCAACCCGATTGAAGCACCTGATGAAATCATCATCAGAAACGATAGAGTGGGTTATGATTACGTCACAGCTCTCAGAGGATATCTCGACATTACGTCATTCCTTGACGACACTCTCATCTATGTTGAGAGAGTCAATGCAAGCGGAATCTTGATTTCTAGAGACGTTATCAACGGAGAGTTTGACGGTGAACCCATACCCGAACCCGAACCGGAGCTTGAGTTTTCTCGCTCGGAGGATTCTCCCATCATTGATTATCAGTAATCCAAGCAAAAGTTTTTCTAAAAAGGCCGAGGGCAACCTCGGTCTTTTTTATTGCCAAAATTTTATTCAAAGTCAAAATTATCATCAAAAAATGTTGACAAAAATACATATTAATGGTAAAATAATTGCACGCGTATTTTAACGCGCGCAAGAAAACCATCGCACAGTTAGGAGACCATTATGAAAAGAACAGCAAAACTTTTATCGGTGCTTTTAACGTTTCTTTTAGCCGTTACGGTTATCGGATGCATCGCTCTCGCAGCAAGCTCGGGCTCTTCCGTTGCAGGCGAAAAAAGAATAGCAAAAGCTCCGGAAAAAGAGGGATATTTCCTCTATTACGACTACGATGCGGGCGCGTCGGACAAATATTCTCTGAAAGCAAACGGCGAGTTTGCCTCTACGTTTAACAGTATGGCAGACGGCGACGTTATAAAGCTTCTTTCCGACGTTACTGCCGTGACCGAAAGCGATGTTCTTTTAACACCCCCCGGAAGAGGTATTTATATTGACCTTAACGGCTACACGCTTTCTCTTGAAACGACAAGCACCTCGACCGGCTCACACTATTTGATAAATCCGGCTTCAGGCTGTAAGCTCTACGTTTATTCCTCAGATAAAGCGAATAAAGCGGCTATATGTACTTACGCATCAAGCGGAACAGACGTGCTTTTTAATATTTCAAGCAGCAACGTTAAAGTGTATATGGGAAGCGCAGAGGCAACTCCGGTTCTTTCATACAAAAATATCGACAATCTCACAACCTGCTCAAAATCCAATACCGTTTGCAGCGGTAACAGCATAGACGTATTTACAAAGCAGCTTATCTCTTCTGCTTACACCGGCTCGGCTCCCGTAGGCTCTAAGTTCTCGGTTTCGGGCGGTGTCTATTATGCAACGGGCGCAAGTCCGCTTCTCAACGCAGGCTGCGTAGAAACCGATGTTTCGGGCGCTACGCTTATCTCTGTCGGCGGAAGTATATTCTCGCTTGACGGTATAAACGCAAACCTGACGGTTAAGGACTCGCTTCTTTACTCTGAGGCAACCGTTATTCAAAACGTAAATGCGTCCTCGGGTGTCAGCATCAAATTCTCCGACTCCTACATATACGGCTCTTCGATTCTTACAACAAAGAGCGGCAATGCGTCTAACCCCGTATTTGAAAACTGCCATATGCCCTCAAAGAGCGTTTATTATAACGACGGAATAAATGCCGAGGTAAAGAACAACTCCATAAGGAGCATTATGCTCGCAAATGCCGCACCGATTTTCACCGGCAACAAAATCTCCTCTTGGGATATTTATGACCTTGAAGCAAAAACGGTCAGCTTTACCGTAGCAAGCGCCTCGGCTGACAGAATAGTAAACATAACCTGGGAAACTCACGACAGCGAGCTTTCTGAAAACTGGTTTAAATCGGCAGGTGTTGTTCCTGTTAATCCCGCGCCTGCAAAGGCAACCGACCTTTACGTTTACGAGTATTCTCCGAAAATCACGACCACAGAAAAGCTTGGGGACAGTATTACATATACCTTAACGCCCCGTATAAACTTTACCGTAAGAGCAAACCTCTCGCTTCAGGCAGAGTTCGTATATAACCTTTATATTCCCACGTGGGTTGTAGACTCGGACAGCTTCAGATGGGCGAGAATTGACAAGAAGGTTAACGGTGAATTTGAGGTAGAATCAGTAGTTGACCTCTCGATGTGCGCAATCAAAACCATCGCTCTTTCGGACACTCTCACCGAAAAATGCTATGTCATCTCCAAAAGCATCTTTGCAAACGACGGCGACACCGAATACCGTCTCGTTCTTAACCTTGACGGCTACTATGACAGAGGCGAAATCACCCACGTACAGAATTTCTCAATTCCCGACTACGTAGAAAGAGTCAATAAAGGTAAGTTCGACGAAGCTGCCAAGAATATGGTAAACGCGGCTCTCACCTACATAAAGGCGGCCCGCAACTACGAGTCCGGCGAAATCGGAGACGCGCTTCCCTATCCCCTCACCGATTTCAGCGCAATTTCGGGCGTAGCATACCAAAACAAAAACAGCTCGAAACCCTCCGCTGACGTATCGGCGGCATTCAAATCCCTGAGCCTTCTTCTCGGCGACAAGGTTATGTTCTCATTCCTTATTGAGCCTGAATATCTCGAGGCGGGTAATACTGTAACCTTCAGCTATCAGGTTTACGGACGCGGCACCGACATGGTAGTGAGCAAGACTCAGAACTCCGTGAAGGAGGGCGAATATTACAGAGTTGACATTCCCGTCTATGCGGTTGACCTTCTTAAGTATGTAAAAATAGACCTCTCCACGACCGGCGGCGGTGAGGACTACCGCTACGGCCTTGCAAACTACGTAAGCGCAACATACAACTCTTCTAGCAACACCGCACTTAACATGCTCCTTGATGCAATCTATGCATACGGAGATGCTGCCTATAAGTACGCTACGACGCCCGATGACGGTACTCCTATGATTAAATTCGCAATAGGCGAAACCACGAAGTTGGTAACCGCAGAAAGCTACGTTATCGTAGCCTCGGGCGAGAAGGAGCTTTTGGCTGCCGAGGAGCTTCAGGCGGCAATTTACGCCAAGACCGGCGAGCTTCTTAGTATAGTAAGCGAAAAGGTAAGCGGCAAAAACAGCTTTAAAATAAACACGATTACCAAATCTGCAAGCGAGCTTCCCGACGAGCTCTACAGCTTTAAAGTAACGGTTTCGGGATATGACCTCGTTTTTGATTGCTCTCTTAAATCCTACATTGGCTCGGCTATGAGCGCGTTCATCGAAAAGCATATTGCGCCCATTGAGAGAAATAAGATATTCGCAGAGGGCTTTATCGAGCAGTCGTATACCGACCGCGTTTACTATTCCGACTTCGGTATCGAGGGCGTTAATCTCGACACCCTCCCCACAAAGTACCTTGACCTTTCAATTTGGCACGGCGACAACCTTTCCGCGATCAGAAGTACGCTTACAAATCATTTCTTTGAGATTAAGGCAGCGCACGACTATGTAAATAACGCAAAAACAATCTATACGCTTTGCGCAGACGAGGGTGCGGTTTATTACATAAGCGAGACTATCTCGGGCAGCACAGTAGAACAAATATCAATAAAAACCGCCGTCGATTTCGGCAATGCGGCTTTCATTATTGATGACAGCGATATTCCTGCATATACCGGAGTTAATGACGCAAAATACAATCAGGGCAGAAAGCACGTATTCGTAATAGAATCGCCGTATGCTGTAACAACAATTACATCCGGCTCATATCTCAAAGCTATAAAGGATGCGGGTGGCATAAATACCGATACCAAGAAAATCAACCTTGGGCTTGGTTACCCTGCTATGATAATACCTAAGGATAATACTCCCGCAGACCACAAGATTTACAGGCGCAAAGGCTCCGGCCAATTCAGAGGCGAAGTCTATGAAGAGCTTCTCATTATAGACAAAGACGGTAACATTGACTCCTCAACACCGGTTCTCTTCACGTACGAAAACCTTTCCAGTATCAGAGTTTACAGAACCGACATTCCCGAAATCACGGTTGAGGGCGGTGTCTTCTACACCGTGGAAAGCGATATCAACTGTGCAATATGGGATGGCGGAAACACCGTAACAAAACAGAACGACCAATACATCCTCCGCGGAATTGACGTCAGACGCTCAAACACCATAATTAAGAACGTTACGCACAAGGTAATCGGAGAATTTACTCCTGACGAAGAGCTTCCTACGAATCCCGGCGGTCCGAAGCTCGGCGCTCCGTACGAGGGCTTCTTCAGTACCAACTGCTCAACCGACGTAACCTTCTTCGGATGCACTTTTGAGGGAAGAAGAAACTACAGAACCTATTCTATAGACAGCAAAGGTAACGTAGTACGCGGAAACGCCAGCAGCTATGAGGTCAGAGTTTTGGAATCCAACAATGTAACCTTCGACTCCTGCGTACAGTCGAACTTCTGGGTTGATGCCAACACCGGATTTGAGGCTACCGAAGATACAACGGAGTTTACAACAAGCATGCAGAAGGGCACGTATTGGGGCTCGGGCGGAAGCAACGACTGTAAGAACCTCACTTATATCAACTCCACCATTTCCCGTTTCGACGCCCACCGCGGTCTTTATAACGGAAAAATTATAAATTCCACCATAAACGGCATTGAGCTTACCGGCTTTGGCGAAATGCTGATACAGGATTCCACGATATACTCCTATAGCAAGACAAGCGCAATCTTCGCCCTTCGTAACGACTACGGAAACCATTGGGACGGCACGGTGAAAATCAAGAACCTGGATTACTATCCTTATGAAACCGAGGAGTACAACTACGAAGACGGAACGGCAACCTACGAAAACGGCTACGAGGTTAATCTCGTCGGTCACGCGTATACCAACTGGTACTACGGCTACAAATCTCAGTTCCCGAACGTTGTAATAGACGGTCTCGAATTCCATAGCAGACTTTCGGGCAGAATGATTACTCCCGACGAAATGGGTCCCATCAAGCTCGTATCCAACAATGCGTCGTTTATGAAGCAGCCCGACCTTCATCTCGAAGAAACCCGCGGTCTTGGCAACTCCGGCGCCGATGCAGTCTTATCGGTAGTGGACAATGACGGCGACGGATATATCGACGGTACTGAGGGCTTATATAACACCATTGCGCATCCGAGTGGAAAATACTACAACAACTATTATTTTGACACGGATGGCGACGGCCAAGCCGATCAGGGAAAATACACGGTAAAGGATCCCGACAAGGGTATTCCTATTGCGGATTTCAAGGGCATAGTAAACGAAGGTATGAGAATTTATTCAAACAAAAACCTCAACCCCGTTTCAGCTCCCGATAAAATCGTTATCAAGGACAGCGTCGGATACGACTACGAGAGCATGTACAGCACGTATTTTAAAACGACAACCTTCCTTAACGACACGCTTATCTACGTTGAGAAGCTTGACAAAAACGGCGAGCTTATCAATAGAGTTGTCATAAACGGCACGTATGAGTACGATCCCGACACCGTGATTCCGGATATTGAAGCTCCCGACGTCGACGACCCCTACGTTGAAGTCCCCGACGTTGATATCCCCGAGGTTGAGCACCCCAGCTTTGAATATCCCCTGCCCGAAGAGCCGAATCCCGAAGAGCCTGACGATCCTAATCTCGATGGCTACAAAGATCCCCCGGCTGACTTTACAAACCCTGATGATTCTCCCTTAGTTGATTATCAGTAAATCATTACATTTTAGCAGAGGTGCGAATTGCACCTCTGCTTTTTTTATCCCATCGAAAAATTAAAGTTGACTTTTTAATAAAAATAATGTATTATATAAGATAATTGAGAGCTACTCTCATTTTTGCATTTTTATAAAGGAAAAAGTATGACCTACAAAACCGAAAAAAGAAAAGAAATTTTACAGTTCCTCACCTCCGTGGATAATCCCGCTACTATTGAGGAAATATGCGACGCAATCCTTACCGACGGAAGCGGAAAAAGCACGGTATACCGCCTTGTTTCAAGGCTTGTTGACGAGGGTTCGCTGCGCCGAATAGCAGATGCTAAAACCCGCCGTGTTACCTACCAATATATTTCCAACGGGGGCTGCTCTAAGCATCTTCACTTAAAATGTAAGGACTGCGGACGTCTGATACACCTTGACAACCGCACCTCAAGTCAGCTTGGCGAAGAAATACTAAAAACGCGAGGCTTTTCACTCGACCTCGGTGCGCTTCTTTACGGACGGTGCGACAGGTGTATTTTTTCACGAGAAGGAGGAGCAAAATGAATACACTCCTTCATACGCACGCCGCGGAGCATACGGATATTTGGCACGGAATATACAAAGAGGTGCTCCTCTCGGGAATTCTTGATACCCTGAAACTTCTCCCCTTTCTCTTTCTCACCTATTTACTTATGGAGCTTATAGAGCATAAGGCAACCGAAAAGACCTTTAGATTTATGTACCGATCGGGCAAATTCGGGCCTCTTGCCGGCGGTCTTCTCGGTGCGGTTCCCCAGTGCGGCTTCTCTGCGGCTGCCGCAAATTTTTACACGGGCAGGGTTATAACACTCGGAATGCTCATATCGGTATTCCTCTCGACATCCGACGAAATGCTGCCGCTTATGATTTCGGGCAAAGTCCCGGCAAAAGCTATTTTTGCCATCCTCGCCTATAAGGCGGCAGTCGGAATACTTGTAGGATTTATTCTTGATTTCATACTAAGGCTTATAAAGCGTGAGCGCGAGGAAATAAATATAGACAGACTCTGCGAGGAGGGCGGCTGCAAATGCGAGCGCGGAATCTTTATATCGGCGCTTCACCACACCGCTGCCGTCGGATTCTTTATACTTATAGTAACGCTCGTTATAAACCTTATCGTTTTCTTTGTCGGCGCGGACAACATCTCGAAAATTCAAAGCGGAATACCCGTCATAAGCCATCTTATAGCGGCGGTCATCGGTCTTATTCCCAACTGTATAAGCTCGGTTATATTGACCGATTTCTGCCTCTCGGGCTTCATATCGGTCGGAACTATGCTGTCGGGACTTTTCTCGGGCGCGGGCGTCGGAATTCTCATTCTCTTCAAGGTCAACAAGAACTTAAAGGAAAATCTTACGGTAATTGGAATTCTCGTTCTCGCGGGTACGTTTTTCGGATTTTTAGCAGACGTTTTGAATTTTTCTTCGCTGATATAATAATTAAGAAAAGGAATTTCTATGGCAACTAAATGGAAAAGAAGAGCGGTAGATCTTGTGATAGGACTTGCCTTTACAGGCAAAAAGAATCCGTCACCCATACCGTTCATTCCCTCAAAAACCGAAATATCCTCTTATGAAACAAGGCACTTCAACCGTACGAGCCCCGAACGGCGCGGAATCTCGTCGAAGAGAATTTACGATATGCTGTGCGCCCTCGAGGACAGCCCCCGTGCAGGCGTTCATAATATAATGGTAATCAGGGACGGCGAGGTTATTTCATCGGCTTCGCGCCCGGGTTATGACGTAAATATTCGACACCTCTCCCACTCTATGTCAAAAACAGTCACCGGAATGGCAATAGGTATACTCGTTAGCGAGGGGCGTCTTTCGCTGAACGACCGCCTTGCCGATATTCTGCCCGAATACAGCTTTCAGGATAAGCGCTTTGACAGTATAACCGTGCATCATCTTCTGACGATGTCGAGCGGCGTTCCCTTCTCCGAGGTCGGCTCGGTTACCGAAACACAGTGGACAAAGGCATTTTTCGAATCAAAGCTATCCTTCGCGCCCGGCACGGCATTCGCGTATAACAGCATGAACTCATATATGCTCGCGAGAATTGCGGTAAGGCTTACGGGTATGTCGCTTATGAGCTTTGTAAACGAGCGTATTTTTCGCCCTATGGGCATACAAAACGCCTTTTGGGAGCTCGGCCCCGAGGGAATAGAAAAGGGTGGCTGGGGACTTCATCTTTCAGCTGAGAGCTGGGGAAAGCTCGGAGTCATGATGCTCTCGGGCGGTGTTTTCGAGGGAAAGAGGATTCTTCCGAAAAGCTGGGTGAGCAAGGCTACGTCCACACAAATGCACTCGCACGAGAGCGCAGGCGACTACAACTACGGCTATCAGCTCTGGGTGCATAGAGAGAACGACGCCTTTCTCTTCAACGGAATGCTTGGACAGAACGTTTGGGTTTGTCCGCACAACAACATCGTCGTCGTGGCAAACTGCGAAAACAACGAGCTTTTTCAGAACAGTACCGTGCTCGACATCATTCAAAAATATCTTGGCGGAAAGATATCTTCGGAAACCTACCGCGCCGGTGCTGTTGCCCGGCTTCGCGACAAGGAAGAGCACTTTTTCGAAAAGCGCAGATTCATTTTCCCAAAGCCAAAGAAAAAGGGCCTGACCTATCGCCTCGGCCTTAGGTCAAGAACTCCGTTTGACCATGCCTGGTCTAAAATACTCGGCACGTATGCCTTCGCGCAGAACAACCATGGAATTCTGCCGCTTTTCATTCGCGCGATGCAGGGCAACTATACGGGCGGAATAGAAGCGATCATCTTCGAGCGCGAGGGTGAGAGGCTTTATTTCACCTCTGTTGAGGGCGGCGTTGAATACCGCCTGGAAATAGGCCTCTACGACTACGCGAGCACCGTGCTTAATTTTAACGGTGAGAAATACATCGTACGTGCCATGGGACAGGCGACCGAGGACCAGGACGGAAGAAGAATTTACAACGTCGAAATCGTCTTGCCGGAAATGCCCAATTCCCGAAAATTGCGCTTTTCCTTTGGCGATGAGGGCAGACTCTTATTCCGTATGACAGAGGTTCCGGATTCAAGGCTCGCAGAACCGCTTGTCGAGAGCATTTACACGACGAACCCCAAGCTTGCGTTTGCCGTCAAAATGTTAGAGCGAAGGCTCGGTGACAGATTCGTCATAAAAAAGCTTGAGAGCCTGTTTTCACCTATGCTTGTGGGCGCTAACCCCAAGACCAAGGGATATAACGACATCATCGCCGACGAAAAAGCAAGAGCGGAGGAGGCCAACCGCGCTACCGGTGCGATAAGCGCTCTGATTCTTAAAGCTGCTGACGAGGTGCGCGACGACTAAGGGATACAATAAAAAATCTGCGCCCCCGTATCTAGGGTGGCACAGAAGACAAAACGGGCGTGGCAGAAAATTAAAATCTGCCACGCCCAATATTTTGCTAATTAAAAATGGCGGAAGCTATTCCGCCATTTTTATGTAATTAACCGAGGTCAAGGCTGTTAAGCATATCTCTGAGTGCCTTAGCTTCCTCAACAGTAATGGTAACGCCCTTGCCGATTTTCTCATGGTCAGGAGACCATGTTCTAATATCATATACCGGCTCTCTGTCGTTCCACTTAATCAGGTTGAGCTCTTTGTTCCAGCCGTTTTTACCCTCGCTTACGATTCCAACGGTGTTGATTACTTCATACTTAATCTCGGGCATCTTATTTCTCCTTATTTAATATATATAAAATATTTACTATACCCATTCTAGCACAACGCTTTACGCTTGTCAAGAAATATGTAAAATTTCGTTGAATTTTTGTAAAATTTTGTGT
>JAZLCX010000024.1:0-9590 GCA_045614425.1 Eubacteriales bacterium
AGGGTGTTATGGGAAAGTCCTACGAATTTGTAATCGTAGACGGTATCCTCGCGAAGTCTTCCTACCGACACACCCATACCGCCGTAAAGGTCACGGTCAAGCTTGGTCTGGGGACGGTTATCCTCTTCAAAGTAGGTGATGAACTGCTCGGGTGCAGAGGGCAGACCGAGTGTCTGGGGCTTACCCTTGAATTCCTTCCATTCCTTAAGGATTTCTTCCTTTGTGGGCTTGTTTTCGAATTTTACAAAAACAGCTGCCATATGTCCGTCACTTACGGGAACGCGAAGGCACTGAGTAGTGATTACGGGAGATTTTGCGGGAACGATTTCGCCGCCCTCAACGCTTCCCCATACTCTGAGGGGCTCCTTCTCACTCTTCTCCTCCTCGCCGCCGATGAAGGGAATGAGGTTGTCAATCATTTCGGGCCATTCGTTGAAGGTCTTACCTGCACCGCTTATAGCCTGATACGTGGTCGCAACGACCTCTTTTATACCGTACTTTTTGAGGGGTGTGAGCGCTCCTACGTAGGACTGAATGGAGCAATTGGGCTTTACAGCGATAAATCCGCGCTTAGTTCCGAGTCTCTTTCTCTGCGCCTCGATAACCTCAAGGTGAGCATCGTTGATTTCGGGAATTACCATGGGAACGTCGGGCGTCCATCTGTGTGCCGAGTTATTTGAAACGACGGGAATCTCCGCCTTTGCATATCTTTCCTCAAGTGCGCGGGTTTCGTCCTTAGACATATTAACCGCACAGAATACGAAATCGCATATCTCGCCGACACGCTCAACCTCGTCGGAGGATATAACGACCATATCCTTTACGCTCTCAGGGCAGGGTGTCGACATCTTCCAGCGTCCGTCAACAGCCGCCTCATATTTCTGACCCGCCGAGCGCGGACCTGCAATAAGTGCCGCAATTTCGAAATACGGGTGATTTTCAAGTAAAAGAACGAATCTCTGGCCTACCATTCCGGTAGCGCCGATAATACCAACCTTAAGCTTTTTCATATTTCTTCTCCATATAGATTTTAAATTTTACGCATAATATTCTATCACATAATACGCGCCGTGTCAAGAATGTGCGAACAAAAAAATGCAGACCGCCTTAATTTCGGCGGTCTGCATTTACCGAGAGTCAAGAAAAAGAACTCACTTGTTGATTATGCTGATGTTTTCGGGGGAAATTCCGGTGGTTTCGTAGACTATTGCAAGAATCTGCGCAGCCTCACTCGCCTGAAGGCTCTCAGCCTTTACTATTACGCTCGCGCTGTCGTCGGAGATAATTGCCACGCACTCCTCAAAGCCCTTTGCCTTTACAAGAGTTTCAATATTAGCCTCGTTCTGAATGTCAACGGCTATTTTGGAAATTTTTGCCGCAGCCTCAGCCTTTGCCGCCTCGCTTGCCTCGTCGTTCTCGGTCACAAGCTTAAGTACGTCGATAGCCTCGTCTCTCGACTGCTGACGGGTTATAACGGTGGAAGTAAAATAGTTGTTTTCGCTCTCACCGTCACCCTCGCCGCCGGTTGTCTGGCTGCCCTCAATGTTGTCGTCCATATTGTTTTCGCCGTAGCCGAGCGACTGTACCGGGTCGTAAAACCAACGGTAATTAAGATATACGGCAAGACCGATAAGCAGCACCGCCGCAATGATTACCACGCTACGCGTGGATTTGGAAGAAAAGATTTTTTTAGCTTTTTCGTTTTGCATTTTATGCGCCTCTCCTTGTTTTCGTTACTTGATACATCCTATGACGGATATTTTTCCGATATTACCGCTTTACGAATTTAATTTCAAAACGCTGACTCGGTTAGTTCCTATCGCATAAAGCGATGAAATCATTTCGATAAGCGCTCCGCGTACTCCGACGTCATCTGCGCCGCTGCATATTACCGTGACGCCCAAGACCTTCGGTGGCTTAGTTCCGACAACCGACGAGCCCTTGTATATATTCTCCTCGCCCGAAAGCAGCGTTACGTACACTCTGCACTTGCCAACCCCCTCAACCTCGGAGCAAAGTCCCGAAAGCTCGCTTTCTATTTCGCTTTTATAGTCGTCAAGAGTTTTTTCAGAGCGGGTGCTTTTATCCTTACCGACACCCGACGAAATTGCTATCAGCAGAACACCTGCTAAGAGGACAGCAATAATTTTTATAAGCTTTCCGTTTTCCTTAATAAATGACCCGAATTCCTTATTCAAAGCTAACAGTTACCTCACATTCTCCGAGCGAAAGCCCGTTTATATAACTCTCTATGCCTCTGAGGTCGGCAAAGGCATCGCTACCCCGAAGCACAACGCGTATCCTTTCGGCACGCATGGTTTCAAAATCAAATCCGAATGTATAAACGTCGCAGTTTTTTTCATTTATACCGTATTTTGTAAATATTAGTTTACTTATTCCGTCTCTGAAAGCTTCCTCAGCTACTTTTACGTATTCTTCTCCGAGGGTTAAATTTTCCTCGGTATCAATATCGAATATGGCGTCGAGCTTGCCGCTTTGCCCCTCGTTGATAAAGGTGAGAATCGGCACAAGAGCGGTATAAATCAAGAGCACGGATGCGGCAATACGCATTGCCGAGCCGCCGCTGTCGCCGTAAGAGAGATAGCTTATAATACCGAGAATAGCCGACATTACAACCACCGACACAAGATACTCAGCCAAATACCGTCACCCCGCTTCTTAAGAAGACTATAATTTCGGCTATATAAATCAAAGCCGATAGGGCGTACACCGATATAAGCGCATCAAATGCCGAGCGGAAGGCGGTAAAGGTCTTAGCTCCCCCGCCCGCGCCGACAAGCTCCAGAAAGGATATCGTAATCGAAAAGCACATTCGGTAAAGTAACAGGCTTATAAGCGGGGCTGTCGCGAGTACGACTATCAGCATCACCGACAGAACTCCGACCGTGCTTTTTACGTATGAGAGTCCGCCTGCAAGGGTTGTGAGCGCTGCAGAAACGGTCGAGCCCACCACGGGTATCATACCTGTTGCGGCATACTTTGCCGCTCTCAGATAGGCGCTATCCTGCGCGCCCGTTATAATTGATTGCATTGACACCGCCCCTATTATTACGGCAGTGCCTATGCCGATTATCCAAGCGAATGCACCCTTTATCCACTTTGCTACCGCCGTAACAGCGCCGCCGTCAACCGATGAGACAAGCGCGAGTGAAATTAAAGCGAGGACGAGGGGAATCAGAAGAGAGGATGACACGTAGGATACCGTACCGAGCGCGAGGTTCATATTGAATGCCTGCATGGCAGCCGAATTTACAGCACCCCCCGCCGCAAGTATTCCGCTGGCAATCGGTATGAGCCCCGAAAAAACAGCCGAAATTTCGGCTATGCTTCCGCTTACCGTCAGGCAGATACCGTAAATCGCCTTAAAGATGAAAAACGCGCAAACAGTCGACACCCCCGCTGACGTATATCGGGAAAGCTCGTTTTTTTCACCTAAGCCGCGGCATTCGGCAAGCGCAATCAAAAGCGAAAGCCCGAACAGCATTGCCAAGAAGGAAAATACAGCTCCGCTCTCACCCGATATGGCGTTTATAATCTCGAGAAGAATAGCTTTTATGCCTACGCTCTCCGCGGCGTTATCCATATCCTTGTCTACCGTACCCTCGGGAACGAGCTCCGTGAAGTCCTGCCAATATTCCTCGGTCTTATCCGACGCGAAGGAAGGGATGGCAAAAAGAATAAAAAGCGAAGTGAAAATCAGCACGAATACAAATATTTTCTTCATCCCAAAAGCTCCGCTCCCGCCCTTATTATTTTCTCGAAATAAGGTATGACTACGGTAAAAATCTCTACACGTCCCACCATTTCCACCGCCTTTGCTATTCCCGGCTCCGAAAGCTCGCGGCAGACGTCCGCGCATATTCCGAAGAGATATCCGATACCTAGTATTTTCAGAGCGGCGGCTGTCGGCTCGCTTATATTCGAAAGCTCCGATAGCTCCTTTACCCTTCCGAAAATATATCCGACACCCTCCCCCGACTCCGCTAAAAGCAGTATTGCCGCGATTGCCGCAAATACAGGTGCACCGCGGAAGGAGAGCGAGCGCAAAAGGTATGCCGAAATAAGAAGCAACAAGGCAGTTCCCAAAATTTTAAGAATCAAAGCCCGAACACTTCCTTTACCATCTCAAAAAGCTCCGAAATCTCACCCACCAGCATCATCAGAACGACTATTATTCCCGCAATGGAAACGTATGTAGCCTGCTCGTCCCTGCCGGATTTCGTGAGCATTTGACATATTACGGTTACTATTATACCGACACCCGCAACTCTGAGTATAAGGGATATATCCATTTCTTTTTTCTCCTGACCTTTAACTCTTATATCACCAAAATGAGAAAGCCGACGGCAAGTGTTGCCGACAGCACCGAGACGAGCTTCGTGCTTCTCGGGCACTCGCTCTTCAGCTCTCTGTAAAAGCCGTCCATTTTGGCATAAGCGGCGTCTATTATCTTGACTCCCTCGCTTAGATAGCACTCGCCAACCGATGAAAAAAGAAGCCGAAGCACCTCTTTTTCGTCCTCCGAAAGCGAGAGCGCAGACTCGCTCGCTTTATATGCGGCGTAAATGTTTTTATCCGCCCGTAAGGCATCGGTGAATCCGGTTTTTTTCAGTGCGTCCGAGGAAAAATTTTCACAGAGCTCGGAGAGCGGACGCATAAAGCATCCGACCTGTATTTTCATATTGCCTATAAAGGCGAGATATGCCTCGCATTCGGCAAGTCTTTTTTTCATATACCGCGAGTACTCACGCGACAGCAGCGCCGCCGCAAAGAGCACCGCTGAAATTCCTATGTACAAAAACATCTTTCATCCTCTGCCCTCTCAACCGTAATTTCACGCACATCACCGCGTTTTTTTATTCCCACGAATACGTCAAACACTCCGTAATCGAAAAAGGGCTTCATATTTACTCTTCTCTTTAGCGCGTCAAGGCTGTCAGCATGGGCCGTAGCTATCACCCTGACACCCGCATTCAAGCTTTCAAGCATTGCGTTTGCCTCCGAAAGCCGACCGACCTCATCAACAGCTATAACCTCGGGTGAAAGCGAGCGAAGAGCGATTTCCATTCCGTCCGCCCGCTTATATCCTCGGAGAATATCTACCGACGCACCTACGTAGTCGTCATGGAAAAATTCGCATCGCTCGTCTATTACCGAAACCTCTTCTCCCCTCCTGCCGCTGCCTATAAGACCGACAAGCGAGCGAAGGGCGGTCGTCTTCCCGACGCCGGGCGGAGAATATATCAGCATACCGCGACTGCACTCACGGAAAATTTCGTAAAGCTCCGGTGCAAAGGAAAAGCTGCCCGTCGGTATTCTGAAAACGAGCGATGTTACGTCGGTGACTCCCACAAGATTCCCCGAATCGTACCTTGCCTCTGCACATATACCGACTCTCACTCCGCCGTCAAGCGAAATATACCCCTCGCGTATTCTGTCTCTGTAAGCGTAGAGCGAGCCCTCGCAAAGAAGCGAGAGAATTTCCGACATCTCCTCGCACCCGACTCGGCTTGCAAGCGCAATTTTTTCGCCCGAAACCGTAACCGTGCTTCTCCCGAACGCCCTCAGCTTAATTTCGGACACCGATGTGATATCCGAGCCGCGCGACAGGGTCAAACGCTCGAGCTCCGCGCGTACGCGTATAGGCAGAAGCGAGAGAAAATTTCTTCGTTTTTCCTGCTTATTTTCCATATTCTGCATACCCTTTTTTTCCATATTATGCATACCTTTTTCCATATTCTGCATACCCTTTTTTTCCATTTTTGAGACTCTCTTTTTTTACCATATTTTACATCTGCTTTTTCTATTAAAAACGTATGTATTTCCTGAGTTTTTTCGTCATATTACACAATGAACTTTTGTCGTTTTTTTGTTGACTTTTCTCCATTTTTGTGTTACAATAAATTATCACCATAATTTTAAAGTATTTTATGGTGAAAGCTACACAAGAGAGGTAATACACTTTGAAATCCACGGGCATCGTACGTAACATGGATGAGCTTGGCCGTTTTGTCATTCCAAAAGAAATGCGTACACAAATGAACTTAAATCCCTCTGTTCCTATTGAAATCTATGTTGAAGAGGACAAAATTATACTTAAAAAGCTCGATGAGTCTTGCGTCTTCTGCGGATCAGGCTCCGAACTTTCCGATTTTAAGGGAAAGAAGATCTGTGCGAGCTGTCTGTCCGAAATTAAGGATTGATCATAATTATAAAAGGGTTACTCAGGCGAGCAACCCTTTTTTCAGTTTTAGAGCAAATGAAAGATATTGTAACAGATGTTTTAAGAGCAATCGCTTTGTATTAAATCATTTTCTTAAAGTACTTGATTTTTGTAAATGCGTGTGGTAAAATATATTCAACTTAATATATTCTTGAAAGGAATCGAAAATGAAAGTTATAACATTTGGCGAGATTATGCTCCGCCTTCAGCCCTACAACTACGAGAGGTTCGTGCAGTGCGACCACGTTGAATTCACATTCGGCGGTGGCGAGGCAAATGTATCGGTATCTCTTGCCAACTACGGCGTGGACGTTTCCTACGTTACAAAGCTCCCCACCCACGCTATCGGTCAGGCTGCTGTAAACAGTCTCCGCAGATACGGTGTTGACACCTCGAAAATTGTTCGCGGCGGCGACAGAGTAGGTATATATTTTAATGAGAAGGGCGCATCTCAGAGGGGCTCAGTCTGCATTTACGACCCTGCTAACTCCGCAATTGCAAAGGCAAGCCGCGAGGACTTTAACTGGGATGAGATTTTTGAGGGTGCTGACTGGTTCCACTTTACAGGTATCACTCCCGCACTCGGCGCGAACGTGGTTGAAATATGCAAAGACGCTTGTGCCGCTGCAAAGAAGCACGGCCTTAAGATTTCCTGCGACCTCAACTACAGAGGCAAGCTCTGGACAAGAGACGAGGCAAGAGCGGCTATGACCGAGCTTTGCAAGTACGTTGACGTTTGCATCTCCAACGAGGAGGACGCAAAGGACGTATTCGGTATTGAGGCTGAGGCTACCGACATCTACGGCGGCAAGCTCAATCACGAGGGCTACAAGTCTGTTGCAAAGCAGCTCGCCGACAAGTTCGGTTTCGAGTACGTTGCAATAACTCTCCGCGAGAGCCGTTCCGCATTTGATAACGGCTGGTCGGCTATGCTCTACGACGTTAAGGCCGGCGAATACTGCTTCTCTAAGAAGTACGACCTTCACATCATTGACCGTGTTGGCGGCGGCGACTCCTTCGGCGGCGGTCTTATCTACTCGCTCACAAGCGGAAAATCCGCTCAGGCGGCTGTTGAGTTTGCTGTTGCGGCTTCGGCTCTTAAGCACTCCATCGAGGGCGACTACAACATGGTTACTCTTGCAGAGGTTGAGAAGCTTGCGGGCGGCGACGGATCGGGAAGAATTCAGAGATAATCACCGTTTTGATTTAAAAACATATGGGAAGAGGTATTATTTGCCTCTTCCTTTTTTCTTTTCCGAAAAATCTTCCTTAATATTTAATATACTTAAAATAAGTATACCGTTAACATAATATCGTAAAATAATCTTAAAATATACTTATATTAAGTTTTAAGGGAGATTTTTATGAGAAACAAAAACAACAAGCATCTCGGAATTGAAATCGACCCCGAGCTGCACTACAAGCTGCACTATATATCCAAGTATTACGGACGCTCGGCAAACGGGCAAATTCTTTATTTAATAAGGCAGGAAATAAAAGCTTTCGAAAAAGCCGAAGGAAAAATCGAAATGGAAAACTGTCCCATTGAAGTTAAAAAAGGCTAAAAAGAACAAAATACAGCTTTTTATTGACAAATTATGTATTATGTGTTAAAATAGCTTCAGCTAAAATATTTTAAAGGAGATTTACATAATGGTTGGTTCTTTCTGGGCGTTTATGCCCGCAATCATCGCCATTGTACTCGCGCTCGTAACGAAGCAGGTTTACGTTTCGCTCTTCCTCGGTATCTTCGTTGGCGCAATGATGTACGTTGGCGGCAATCCCATAGAAGCAATGCAGACGATTTACGAGATTATGAGTAAGAAGGTTGGTGAAAACGTTCCCATCATCGTTTTCCTCGTAGTTCTCGGCATACTCGTCGTTCTTATGCAGAAGTCCGGCGGCGCTATGGCGTACGGCAACTGGGCACAGAGAAAAATAAAGTCAAAGAGCGGCGCTCTTGCAGCTACCGCAGGTCTTGGCTGTCTCATCTTCGTTGACGACTACTTCAACTGCCTTACTGTCGGCTCGGTTATGCGTCCCGTTACGGACAAGTTCAAGGTATCCCGCGCAAAGCTTGCTTACCTTATTGACTCGACGGCAGCTCCCGTTTGTATCATAGCTCCCATTTCGAGCTGGGCGGCAGCTGTTGCAGGCGAGCTTGAGGGTGACGGACTTATGGTCTTCATTAAGACTATCCCCTTTAACCTCTATGCAATTCTTACCCTTGCTATGGTATTCACCCTTTGCTTTATAAGACTCGACTTCGGCAAAATGAGGAAAAACGAATACATAGCCGAAACCTCGGGCGACCTCTCGGCAGGTGCACCTATGGATTCCGACAGTGCTGAGGAAACAATCGTTGCAAACCCGAACGGTAAGGTTCGCCATCTCGCAATTCCGGTCGTTATTCTCATCGTATGCTGCATTGCAGGTATGCTTTATACCGGTTATCAGGTAGACGGTGTCGAAAGCTTCATTGACGCATTCTCAAACTGCGACGCAGGTATGTCACTTGCCATCGGCTCGACCTTCGCGCTTATAATAATCGCGGTGTACTATATGATTGCCAAGGTTGTTTCCTTCAAGGAAATCACGGGCAGCTTCACTCAGGGCTTTAAGGCAATGGTTCCCGCTATCCTTATTCTTACCTTCGCTTGGTGCATTTCCGGCATTATGGGTGCAAAGGGCGGCTACCTTGACGCTAAGGTATTCGTGCAGGAAAACCTCGCAAGCAGCAGCTTTGCCTGGTCTCTTATGCCCGCAATCTTCTTTATTCTTGCTTGCGGCATTGCATTCTCCACCGGCACCTCGTGGGGTACGTTCGGCGTTCTCGTTCCCATTGCAGTTACCATTCTCGGCGGAAGCGGAACTCTCGTAATTATGACGGTTTCCGCAACGCTGGGCGGAGCTGTATTCGGCGACCACGTTTCTCCCATATCCGACACTACAATACTTGCTTCGGCAGGCGCTAAGTGCAACCACGTTGACCACGTCAATACACAGATGCCATACGCCGCACTTATTGCAGGTATAGCCTTCGTAACCTATATAATCGCGGGACTTTGCGCATCTCTCGGAAGCGTTATTTCCTGCCTCATTATGTGGGCTGTTGCGATAGCACTCTTCGTCGGTGCAATCTTCCTCATCAAGTATCTTGAAGCAAAGAAGAGCGCAAAATAAGTATCTGAAAAACAAAAAAACAAAAAGGGGCTGAGTCATTAAGAATTCAGATAAATCAACAGATTTTGCAGGATTTTGTTATAAAATCTGAATTCTTAGTGCGAAGCACCTTTGGGGCTCGCTTGATTTTGAGCAGAAATCGTCGGCTGACGAGCGAGAGGCG
>JAZLCX010000025.1:0-5081 GCA_045614425.1 Eubacteriales bacterium
TGCTGCTATGGCTCAGTTGGTAGAGCACATCCTTGGTAAGGATGAGGTCCCCAGTTCGAATCTGGGTAGCAGCTCCAAAAAACCCCGAGTCCGTAAGGTCTCGGGGCTTTGGTTTTTTATGGCTCTCCGTCATCATCTGACAGAGTTATCACGTTATCATTGGAAAAGAGCTTTTTAATTTTGCAAACAGCACCTGACACTGCCTGCTTTCCGCATCTCACGATGCTGAGAGCGCCTATTGCCGCGAGCGCGCCGACAGCCAAAACTGCAAAGCCGCCGCGTTTTTTTGTATCGTTTTTCGAGCCGAACATCTTTTTCTCCTCTTTTTTCTTATATCTTTCCACAAAGAGAAGAAAATATTTACATAATACTTATTTTGTCTTTCTGCTTTTTGCTTTAAGCTCGCTTGCCGACTTTATGTAAAGCTCTATCGTGTTTTCAAGCGTTTCACGAAGCGCCGTTCTTAGTTTTGGCGGCATTGTTCTTGATTTTCTGTACAGATGAAGAAGATGGAGTTCCTCCTCCGAAAGCTCTGACGTATCGGCACGAAGCGGCATATCAAGCAGCTCTCCGACGTTAACCTTGAAGCACTCCGAGAGAATCGGAAGCATTCTCATATACGAAGCCGACCTTCCGCGTCTCCAGTTGTTTACGGTCTTTTCCGAGAGGCCGAGCGCACGCTCAAACGCAGCATCGCTCTCGTATTCGGCATCTATCAGGGAAAGTATTCTCGTCCTTATGTTTTCCTGTGTTTCCACACTCATTTTTCAACACCCTCCCTGCCCTTATGGCTTTTTTTATTTTCTGGAGCTTTTTTTCTCTGCGTTTTTTTCTTCTTGTCGGTGCTGAATCCGAATCTTCCGACCTTCTTGCCGAGCGCATAATATTCACCGTGCGAATAGGCGATAAGTCCTGCTCGCTCAAAGCAGATTCTGCCATCCTTGTCAAGCAGCTTCTCATCACATGAAACGTTGACGATGTCTGCCATAAAAATGTCGTGAGTTCCGCTGTTTATAACGTCGAAAACCCTACATTCAAGAGCAATCGGAGCTTCTGCTATAGTCGGCGCGGAAACCTTTTCGCTCTTAGCCTTTGTAAGCTTGCACTTTTCAAATTTATCGACCTTAGCGCCCGTATAGATTCCTACGTAATCGGTAGCCCACGCGAGCGACTCGGTGGTAAGATTTATAACGAATTCCTTTTTCTCGGTAAGAATCTTGTGCGAATAACGGCTCGGACGCACGGATATATAGGTTCTCGGGGGATCAGATGACAGAATTCCCGTCCACGCAATAGTCAGAATATTAGCGTTTTCCATGTCGCCGACACTGACCATAACGGCAGGAAGCGGAGCTTCAAGAGTTCCGGCCTTGAAATTTTTTCTAGCCATTTTTCCTCTCCTTTTTGTCCTCTTTCGCCTTTGTTTCGGCTTGTTTTTTCTGCACGGCTGCCACGTAAACTCTCTCAACGCTCTCGCCGAATACCGATTTATCGTAAGGCTTTACGATCTCGGGGCTGCGAGCGCCCATTCGCTTCATTTTTTCACTGTCGGAAAGGATTTCTTCAAGACGCCCGGTAAACTCTTCCTCGTTTTCATATTCATATCCGTTCTCTCCGTCGATTATAACGCCGTCAAGACAAGGGTCGCGTCTGCATAAGAGCGGAAGTCCGTTTGCCGCCGCTTCGATATAGGTAAGTCCCTGAGTTTCGCTTGTCGATGCGCTGAGAAAAAGGTCGCCTATGCGGTAATATTTATGCACCTCATCAGGCTTAACCATGCCCGTAAATACGACACGCCCCGAAAGCCCGAGTGATTTAACCTGTTCCTCGAGCGCATGCATCGCAGGGCCAGAGCCTACTATCATAAATTTAAGAGACGGATATTTTCCCGACACCTTTTTGTAGTAGTCTATAAGCTCGTTGATGTTCTTTTCGGGTGCAACCCTGCCAAGACTTATCAAGAGCGTATCCGCGTCGGTGATACCGTATTTCGCGCGCAGTTCGCTGCGCTCTTCTTTTGAAAATGCTTCTCTGTGACGGGCTAGGTCTATTCCGCTCGGAACTACGTTGAATTCACACGTAATTCCGTTTTCAACGTGGCGCTTACGCACCTTTTCCGTGGGAAGAATAATTGAGTCCACGCTCTCGAAAATTCTCTTCGTAAGCCATCTTGCGAACTTTATTCCCATGCGTTTGCTTAAGAACACGTATCCGACATAATCCTCATACATAGTATGGTAGGTGTGAACTATCGGTGCATCAGTCTTTTTGGAGATGTATCTCGCAAAGCGGAGCGAGAAAAACTCACACTGACTGTGAATTACGTCAGGACACCACTCTACAAGCTCCTTTATGAGCTTGTGTCTGTACGAGGTGGGCATGCGCGTTCCGGCATAAACCTTAATCGGCAAGGAGCGTATAAATGATACGTTGCCCTGCTTATAGCTTTTCATCTTGTCTGATATAGTGAGAATCCTCACCTCATGTCCCCGTTTTTCGAGGGCATCCACCAAGTTTTTGATAGATGTAACGACACCGTTTGTCTCTACGAAGAATAAATCCGTTGTAATTAAAACTTTCATGACTGTCTTTTCCCTATTCTTCTTACATTATTTCCAAGCGCCTCTCCCTTGCGATCGGCAAGTATCACGCGCTCAGCTTCTTTAGCGTTCTCCACAGTGAAAAGGAAGTGCCGGTGCGAAATTTTCGCGCCGTCAAGCTCACTTTTTCTGTCGCCCATATACGTCGGTCGAGAGTTTAACAAAAGATTTCGGTGACCGAATTCCGAAATCAAGGGGAATTTTACACCGGTCCTGTCGGAAAGTGCCGCGTCCGAGCATTTTTCACACCCGAAGTTTTCTTTTATAAAGCATCTTTCGGTTAGCATAAGGGGTATGCGCCCGTAAACGATTTCGCCCCCTCCGATATCTCTCGCCATCGGCAGAGTTAACTCGGGAGATAAAATCGGATTGCAAGCGCCAAGCTTCTCATACTCCGCCCTTGCGTATCTGTTGGTTATATTCAATCTGAAATCCCCTATCGGAATAAGCGAGTGACGCTTAGCCAGAGCTATATGTCCGATATTAGACACGAGCGCGTACTCAGCCCCCTTCTCCCTTGCCGCATCAAGAAGCTTCGACACTTCGCAAAGCTCACTGTCGGTAACCACCGGCGGAATCGCCACGCCCTCGCTCTCGCCGTCAAAATCGGCGAGCGGAAGGAATACCGTGTCAAAATATTCGGCAAGCTCGGGGTTATTTAATTTCAGCTCCGTGTATAAGTTCTTTCTGAAAAATACTGCGGTTTTCATCCTCGGCGAAGAACCGAAATGAAGCACGCGGGGTGTAAATTCAGATGACACGGGGTCTCTTTCAGAACTTTGAAGTGCGGCTGCGGCATCGCGGCGCAAAGCATTTATTGCAGAGGGCGGAAGATTTATTCCCTCATCAAGCGAAAGAGAAATATCCTCAACACCGAGCGATAGCATTGTTGCTCCCATTTTTGCCAGGCGCTCCTTAACAGCGGCTTCGGTAAGCGGAGAATTTATTGCCTCAGTCGGAACAGCGCCAAAGACTGTGACACTTTTATCCGCCGATATAAGCGTCATTTTCGCGGGCTCTGAAAGCTTTAAGGTTACCTCTGCCTTTACCGGCACACGCAACGGCGAAAAGCTCATTTCGGGAAGCGCGCTTGTCATTTCCTTGTCCCCGTGTGAACGAATTCCGGTCATCGCGGTGAACTTTTTGCCCGTAAAATATCCGTCGGTGAAGTCACCTCTTGAAAACACTTGGCGCAATTCTTCGTTCTCCATTGAGGTGGCATTTCGTTTTTCGTCAAGCAGGCGTCTGTATATAGAGGTTACGGTATATACGTACTCGGGCGATTTCATGCGTCCCTCTATTTTCAGCGAAGCAACCCCCGAGTCTATCAGCTCCTTTATATGTCCCGAGAGCGAAAGGTCGGAAAGCGAGAGCGGATATCCGTTAGAATACGGAAGTCTGCATGGCTGAGCACACTCGCCGCGGTTTCCGCTTCGTCCTCCGACGAGCGAAGACATAAGGCACTGTCCCGAATGGCACACACATAGCGCCCCGTGTAAAAAAACCTCGGTTTCAACAGCGCATTTTTCGGTAACGCTCAAAATATTTTCGTATGAAAGCTCGCGCGCCAGGACCACGCGCTCGCATCCGAGCTGTGCCGCAGCATCCGCGCCGTCGGTATTATGCACCGACATCTGTGTCGAGGCGTGTATCGGAAGCTTCGGCGCTCTCGCTCGTATTTCGCTTATAACACCGAGGTCGGCGGTTATTACCGCATCAACGCCGATTTTCCAAAGCTCAGCCGCAAAATCCGAAAGCTCCCTCATTTCCCTGTCATAAACGAGAGTGTTTACGGTCACGTAAATCTTAACCCCGTGAAGATGACAGTATTCGGTCGCACACCGAAGCTCGTCTATATCAAAATTTTTAGCGTATGCCCGCGCACCAAATGCACGGCCGCCTACGTACACGGCATCAGCTCCTGCCGCCACAGCGGCATAGAGACATTCCATATCGCCGGCGGGTGAAAGAAGCTCGGGCAGACTATCTCTTCTCTTCATATTACATCCTATATAATAAAATGTTAAACAGATTTTACGGTTTCATTCTAACAAAAAACAAATCACTTGTCAATACGCAAAAATGACGAACTTTTGCGCCTTTTTTCGTAAATATTGTGAAACTGTTGACATAAAAAAGGACTGTCAAAGTGAACTGTTTGGGGTTCACTTCAAAGCAGTCCTTTTTACTGTTTTAATTTGTAATGTCAAAATTCGAACTTATCCGACATCTTGACCTTTACGAATATAAGCGTAAACGAAAGAGCGCATATAACGATGAACGGTATGTAAGCAATAGTGCTGACACCGGAATTGTCAAGCGGATAAGCATCCGAGGTTTCGGAGTATGCCGCTATTCCGTTAATCATATATACGAGCGACGTAAGAAACGATATCGACATAGTGAAAATACACATCTTGCCGAACGCTTTTCCCTTTTTCAAGAGCACGTGTATCAAAACAAGTGCGATAACCGAAACCG
>JAZLCX010000026.1:0-2359 GCA_045614425.1 Eubacteriales bacterium
TAGAAGCTTTCTAAAACCGCCCTTTTTGCGATTGATCATATCGATCATAGTAAGCACTTGCTCGTCGGTCAAAACGCCCGCCATGCGAGCAACTCCGCGCCACGGAAGATTCATAACGAACATAACGTTATTTCCGGTTTCCTTTTGACCTAAAGCCATAAGGACATTTCTAGCGAACAAGATAAAGTTATAAATAAATTTGCCAAATCCACCCTTAAGATACTCTCCTTGCGAAATCGTATCATTAAATCCGATGGGTGCGTTACGATCCCATTTTGCAGCGGGAATATCGTGACCCAACAAAGCTGCAAAGCTATCGTCAGAGGCATTATGTACCTCTCCGCTATACCAAGGAGCAAATTCATCTCCAACATAAGGATTCTCAAAGCTACCTTCCTTATGTATTTCCGCAACAAGACGAATATCTCGGCTTGATGCACCGATGCGAAGCTCATAAGATCCACCTTCAACGACCCAATCGTTTTCAAGGATGCTCCAAACGGCAAAGCTACGATCGTTAATTGAAATTGCAAGCGTCTTCTCTTCACCCGGCTGAAGTGCCACCTTAACAAAGCCCTTTAACTCTTGGTCAGGACGGAACATACCGTCAGTTTTAGCGTGGATGTAAAGCTGTGCTATCTCTTCACCGAACACATCGCCCGTATTGCGAACAGAAAATTCAACTCTATCATCAGAAACTTGAATATTGCTATAATCAAAACGGGTATAGCTCAATCCATGACCAAAGGGATATTTTACTTGTTTTTGAGTTGTATCAAAATAACGGTAACCAATATATATGCCCTCGCGATATTCAGAGGTTGCTTCCATACCCGGATAATAAGGCGCGGAAGATACATCCTCATAACGCACAGGAACTGTTTCCGAAAGCTTACCGCAGGTATTAGAGATACCAAGCAACAATTTAGCCATAGCTAAAGCGCCTGCTTGACCGCCCAAATAGCCATGCATAACCGCTTTGGCTTTGTCATCCCAATTCATCTCAACGGCACAACCGCAAGAAAGCACTACCACGATGTTTTTATTAACCTTTGAAATTGCCTCCAAAAGTTCAATTTGATTATCGGGCAATTTCATATTTTGACGGTCAACACCCTCGGCTTCTCCACCTTCATCAAGCCCAAGCCATAGCAAAACAACATCCGCTTTATTTGCAAGCTTGCAAGCGCGCGATATCATATTAGCATCTTGCTTGCCTCCACGACGGAAACCACGCTCAAAGCCAAGTACATTTGCGCCCATGGATTTAAGTGCATCTAGACCGCAATCAAGCTTTGTGGGGTTGATTTTTGAGCTACCCGCCCCTTGATATCTTGGATCTCTTGCGAAATCACCAATTACGGCAATTTTTTGTTTTTTATTGAGTGGGAGTATTCGGTCTTCATTTTTCAAAAGCACCGCAGATTTTTCTGCAACCGAGGCGGCAACTGCGTGATGCTCTTCTCGGTCATATACCTTACCCACAACGTGATCCTTGGTTGTGAAAACCAAATCAAGCAAGCGATCAACCTGCTCGTCCAAAATAGACTCATCAAGTCTTCCCTCTCGAACCGCCTTCACGATATGTCTATCGGTTTGACCGTTTGAAGAAGGCATCTCCAAAGTGCCACCTTGTCGAACGGACTCAACTCTATCGTTATTGCCTCCCCAGTCGGAAACAACAACACCTTCATATTGCCACTCACCATAGAGAATATCCCTCAAAAGATGGGGATGCTCGTGAGCATATACACCGTTGACGCGGTTATAAGAGGTCATAAGACACTTAACCCCACCCTCTTTGACCGCCATTTCAAAGGCGGGAAGGTAAATTTCTCTCA
Source organism: Eubacteriales bacterium (assembly GCA_045614425.1). GTDB lineage: Bacteria > Bacillota > Clostridia > Oscillospirales > CAG-272 > UBA1740. The sequence continues at coordinate 1,842 of JAZLCX010000026.1, forward strand.
GTGTTCTCTCGTCGACAACGGAGTCGTTAGTCATTCGACGAAGCTCCTGAGAGTTTGCAGCATAGTGCTTTACGCAGGCAGAAATACCATTTGATTGAATACCGCGAATAAGAGCCGAAGCCATTTTTCCCGAAAGATAAGGATCCTCGGAAAAATACTCAAAATTTCGTCCACAAAGTGGGTTGCGCTTAATATTTACACCGGGGCCAAGCAAAACACTTACGCCTTCACTTGCCGCCTCAAGTCCAAGATGCTCTCCCATTTTTTCAATAAGAGCTTCATCCCAAGTATTAGCAAGACCTGCCGCACTTGGATAACAAGTGGCGGGTATAGATTTATTTAGACCGAGATGGTCTGCCTTTCCCCCTTGCTTTCGCAAGCCGTGAGGGCCGTCAGTTACCATCATACTAGGAATACCAAGCCGTGTTACCGGCTTGGTATTCCAAAAGTTGGCCCCCGACATTAGAGAAGCTTTTTCCTCTAATGTCATTTTAGAAACCAATTCTTTATATTTCATT
>JAZLCX010000027.1:0-10162 GCA_045614425.1 Eubacteriales bacterium
CAATATGAAGCTGGCAATGAAGGACAGCGACAAAACCGTAGCCGACCTTATGACAGACGGCTGCAATATGGGTGTAAAATCGCTCAGCCGCTACCTTAATCAGTACGCGGCGGCAGATGAATTCTCAAAGGATATCGCCAAAAGGCTCATAAATCTCGAGGGCGAGCTTGCCGAAAACATTCGTCAGTATCTCTGACTGAATACTTCCGCGAGGAAAAACGTAGGTTTTCGACCTTAATCACATTAATATTTTCGCTAAATTAGAAAGAGGAACTGTGTTTTTTTACAATTCCTCTTCGTTTTTTATTCGGTTATGCCTAAATACCGAAGCCCGAGGGCGATGGGATTTAGAGACGGAATCTTTGTTCTTCGAGCGTGAGGCGTACAAGCGTACGTCGAGCGAGAAAACGGAGATAGAACGAAAAAAATTAATAAAAAAGGGGAAATTCGGAGAATTTCGACCTTAAAAAAGGATAAGCATAAAATTAGAGCGAAGATACTTTACTATCCTCGCTCTTTTTCGTTCGTTCCGTCCTAAATACCGAAGCCCTCTATTCCGGTTTGCAGGTTCCGCAGGGCGCATATCCGCCGGCTATTAGGTCGCTCGCATACCCTCTGTAAACGAGCTTGTTTTCCTCCGAGGTTTTATTCGCCCACGTACAGCCCTCTTTGTGAAACTTCTTGGAAGAGGTGTTAGCTATGTAGACGTTGCCGTTTTCGGTATCATCCGTGTAAATTTCAAACGCCAAAAGCGCCTCCACAACCGCATCGCGCACCGCCGTTGTAGTGGTTGTTGCTCCGCTTATATGCTCGACGTCGTCGGCTGTGTCCTTATCCTTGCCTACAAATGCGTCCATGTATCCGTCTATTCCCGAAGCGCTCTCGGAGTGCTTTATCATAACCACCGACACAACACTTCCGTCCCCGTCAATGTCGACAGCAACCGTTAAAACTCCGCCGTATCCCGTCTTTTCAACAACGATAAGACAGCCCGAAAAAGTCTCACCCTCCCGCTCCTCGTATATTTCTATAATCGACTTTGAGAGCGAGGACGGAGTAATTTCCAGCATATCGTGATTTTCTGTGACAATAGATGAAAGCGGGTCGTCTGCAAGCGCGCTTTCGCCGGTTTTGTAGTTTATCGTGACACCGGGTTGATTGTTATATACGTAAACACAGAAGCATATCTCGTCGTCATCAACCGACTTTGCTTCCATAAGAACGCCGCGCGCCACGAGCTCGTTTTCCTTGAATATCGGCGTTACGCGGTAAAGAACGCGCCCCTCGGTTTCCTTAACGTAGTCAGCAACCATATTTTCAAAGGGCAGCATTCCCTCGTTATTCATATTGCGAGTACCTGTAATCAGGTTCTTTGGATTATCGTTTTCCCCCGAAAGCTGAAAGCCTATAAGGTGGCATCTGTTATACAGATATTTGTTCGGCACTACGTCGTATTTTACGCTGTGCCAGCCGGACGGTGTCACGTTATTTATATCACCGCGGTCCTCGGTCGGCATAAGGTCTATGCCTATGCAGGCGATTGCGACACCGCATCTGCCGAGTGAATCAAGCTCACTGTATGTCTCGTATGACGAGTCGGTCGGCTCGTCGGTGAAAAACGGCTGATTGCCGTTTACTATAACGTAGGTATTTTTTCCGTCAAACTCGGGTATATCCTCAAGCGACGAGGCGTATGGCGGTGTCGGCGGCGGGTCTTTGTCAAGAAGTCCGTCAAGGAAGGAACAGCTGCTGAGCGAAAGCGAAAGCACCAGCAGAAATAGCGCAATTTTCAAAAAGCTCTTTTTCATTTTCTTCTCCATATTTCTCTTGTGATTTTCTCGTGTGAGTGTCCCTTTATATCAACGCTTTCGTCAAGCGAGAAGCCCTCTTTGGCAGGATCCGTGTCAATTTTTACGTCAAAGGGATACTTTCGGTTCCATCTGTATATTATGACGGACTCGACCCGTCCGATTTCGCGGCGTATTTTTCCGTCCTCTATGAAGGTGAAGTCGCCCTCACCCGCTGAGGAAAGAGGATCGCTGACGGCAATAACGCTGACGTCACTGTTCGAAAAAAGCCCCTCGGAATACTCGCTGACAAATACCGGCTCATCACCTGCTGTGCGTGCTATATCCGAAATCACCTCGCGGTCCCTCGACAAGCGGCGGCCACCGAAAAGAACTCCCCCGCCGTCAGATACGCATACTATAACCGTCATATCTTATCTCCTTTTTTGACGTTTTTTATATTCTACCATATATGTAAGGCTTTTTCAAGCGACTTTTTTCGGCTAAATTTGGCAAATTAACATTTTGTTAAATTTTACCACTTGTAAAACGAAAAAAAATATGTTAAAATGATATAGTTATTTGTTTATTTGCGCCCGACAGACAAAATTTTATTTATTTCGGAGTTTATAATGAAGAGGCTATTATCTATTATTGCTGCTTTCGCGCTCCTTTTTTCGCTCGTGTCGTGCGATTCTTCCAATAGCGAAGGCGACAGTAAAAACACCACAGTCATACTTTCCAAAAGCACAATAAATTTCACCGGTGTCGGTGAGCAATCGGCGATTACGGCAACCGTAGTCAAAGACGGCAAAATTCTCGACAAAGCCGAAACCGATAGCGAAATCACCTGGCAATCCTCCAACATAGCCGTTGCTACCTACGAGAACGGAATCGTAACTGCGATGGGATACGGCGCTTGCGTAATACGAGCGACCTATGGGGATTCATACGCAGTATGCACGGTTCAGAACCCCTCGCAGCTTCCGCTCTTTACACTGTCCGACGATGAGCTTTTATTCGAGGACATTGGAAACACGTACAGCATTACGGCGACACGGGATAACGGACTTAACGTTACTGAGGACGTATATTGGCACTCCTCAAACGAAAACATAGCTACCTGTCAGAACGGTGTTATAACCGCAAGGGGATACGGAGCCTGCATCCTTACCGGAATATTCGAGAGCCGAACGGCAATTTGCATAATAACGGTAGAGGACCCGAATCTTCCGACAGTTACAGTGTCGCAGTCCCGCCTCAACCTTGAGGTAGGTGAGTCCTTTACACTTTCTGCCTCGACCGACGTTGGAACGGGAAAAATCGTCAAGTGGATTTCCTCTGACGAGAACGTTGCGACCTGTGTCGGCGGAACGGTTACCGCAAAAGCAAACGGAGTTGCGGCTATTATTGCGGAAAACGAGCACGGCTATACCGGAGTATGCGTTGTATACGTAGGCGGCACAATACCCTCCACCTTCTCGACCGAGCATCTGAATTATGAATTCAAGGACCTTCATAAAAAGCTTAATTACATTGACAAGGACTCAGGCAAGATTCTTTCAAGCGCAGCAGTTATTTCCTACAAGGTAACAACCAAGCTCCTTGATGACGGACGGCTTGTAGTTGAAACAACCCTTATTTGTGTAAAGACATACGATTCAAACAAAACCAGGGGCGATTCCCCCTGCGGCATAGCAACAAGCCTTTACCGAGAGGGCGACGTCTTCTGCGAGAAGGACAGACTCACAAGCTTTAATTTAAGCGTCGGCGAGATGTTCGAGGTAAAATGCTCGGGCTTCACCGTTCAAACAAACACCGACGGAACGCCGAGAAGTCTTTATATGACCTTTGCTTCCGCTACCGAATAAAAATAAAGAGGAACTGTTGAAAACACAGCTCCTCTTTTTGATTTTAAAAAATCCGAAGATTTCAATTATTTTACATTAGCTGTTCCGCGAAGCATAACGTCGTGGTAGCCGCCCTCAACGATACTCGTTGCCGAAACGAGCGTGAGCTTCGCCTTTTCCTGCAGCTCTTCAATAGTTATCGCGCCGCAGTTGCACATTGTAGACTTAACCTTATAAAGCGACTTCTCTACGTTGTCGTGAAGCGGGCCCGCATAGGTTACGTATGAGTCAACGCCCTCTTCAAAGGAAAGCTTGGTCTTTCCGCCGAGGTCGTATCTCTGCCAGTTGCGCGCTCTGTTAGAGCCCTCGCCCCAGTACTCCTTAACGTACTGACCGTTTACCATAACCTTGGGTGTGGGGGATTCGTCGAATCTTGCGAAATATCTTCCGAGCATCATGAAGTCAGCGCCCACTGCAAGCGCGAGAGTCATATGATAGTCGTGAACGATACCGCCGTCGGAGCAGATGGGAATGTAAATTCCTGTCTCCTTATAGTATTCGTCGCGCGCTGCCGCAACCTCTATAACCGCGCTAGCCTGTCCGCGACCGATTCCCTTGGTCTCACGGGTGATACAGATAGAACCGCCGCCGATACCGATTTTAATGAAGTCAGCACCTGCTTCTGCAAGGAAACGGAAGCCCTCGCGGTCAACGATGTTTCCTGCGCCGACCTTTACTGTGTTACCGTATTTCTCGCGAATGAAATCGATAGTGCGCTTCTGCCATACGGTGTAGCCCTCGGAGGAGTCTATGCAAAGCACGTCAGCGCCCGCCTCGATAAGCGCGGGAACTCTCTCAGCATAGTCACGGGTGTTGATTCCTGCGCCGACTATGTAGCTCTTATTCTTGTCAAGAAGCTCAAGGGGATTTTCCTTGTGCTGAGAATAGTCCTTGCGGAATACGAAATATTTGAGGTTGCCGTTTTTATCAACGATAGGAAGCGAGTTTAACTTGTTGTCCCATATAATGTCGTTTGCCGCCTTAAGAGTTGTGCCCTCGGGAGCGGTAACAAGCTTCTTGAGGGGAGTCATAAAGTTCTTTACCTTCTCGTCGGTGGACATACGGGAAACGCGGTAGTCGCGGCCGGTAACTATTCCGAGAAGCTTTCCGTTTGCCGTGCCGTCATCGGTAACCGCCATTGTGGAGTGTCCGTTCTTCTCGACGAGCATAAGCACGTCGGCAAGTGTGTTTTCGGGAGTGAGGTTGGAATCACTTACGACAAATCCCGCCTTGTAGCCCTTTACTCTTGCGACCATTGCCGCCTCATCCTCAATAGTCTGATTTCCGTATATAAACGAAACGCCGCCCTCTTTTGCAAGAGCTATCGCCATCTTATCGTCGGATACCGACTGCATTATGGCGGAAACCATCGGAATATTCATCATAAGAGGACATTCCTCTTCGCCCTTTCTGTACTTTACAAGAGGTGTGCGGAGAGAAACGTTAGAGGGAATACATCTCTCGTCGGTGTAACCGGGAACGAGCAGGTATTCGCTGAAGGTATGGGAAGGCTCGCTGAAGTAAGTTGCCATTTAAAATTCCTCGCTTTTTATAGATGTTAATTTATTTAATGTATATTGTATCACATAACACGCGCCCGTGTCAAGTATAATTTTTGCCAATTTTTTCGTCCTAAATCCGCCTCGTTATAAACATTTCTATCGGTACGTAGCCCGAAAGACCGCCCGACTTCGACGCGGCGTCTATCCGTCGGAGCTCGGCACTTGATTCGGCAAGTCTTTTTGTGCCGGCGCGCTTTGCCGCTGCTGCGTAAAGCTTTGCCTTGAAGGGATGAAGCTTCAGAATTGACTCGATTTGTGCAACACCGCCCCCCTCGTCTATAAGCATCGATGCCGCAAGAAGCTCGGAGTAGGTGCGTTCAAGCATCGCAAGTACGATAGCGGGCTCGACCCGTCTTTCCTTGAGGTCGGAAAGTGCCGAAAACGCCTTTTCCATATTTCTTTCAATCACGGCGTTTGAAAGAAGAAACGCGTCGCTCTCGCTCGTGGATGACGCGACAGACTCGACGTCAGAGATAAGAAGCGTATCCCTTCCCGCCGACTTAACGAATGCGGAAAGCTTGTTTACCTCCCCGTTAAGCACCTCCATTGAACGCCCAGAGCGGAAAATAAGAGCATTAAGCACGTCAGCCGTTGACAAAATTCCCTCGGCGTCAAAGTGGCGCTTCAGCCAGGAGAGGAGCTGCGCGTCGGTGGATTTTGAAAAATTGATTATGTCAAATCCGTCGGAAAGGCGGGAGGCAAGGCGCGACGGGCGCTTCTCCGTGCCGATATCAAAGCCGTCAGCCGACGTCATTATGGCAAAAACCGTCGTCGGATACTCTTCCTTTAGCGAAATCAGCTCTAAAAGCGTCGCCTTTTCGCTCTCCTTAAGTCCGTCAAGATTTGCAAACTTCCATTCGATAAGCTTGTAGTCCGACATCATCGGGGGTGACTTAACAGCCTCCTTAAGCTCGGCAAAATCTATATCCGCCCCGTCTATCAGAAGGTGGTTAAAGGTTGAAAACACCTCGTCGGTAACGATAGCCCGTCTGAGCTCGGCAAGGTAATATCGCTTGAGATAGTCCTCCTCGCCGGCAAAAATGTACCAGCCGCCGACCTCGCCCGATTTAAGACGCGACTTAAGCGTTGCAATATCCATATTAAATTCGCGCCTCCGTTCCTTTTTACTTCCAATCAAGCGTCATTTTAACACGCTTGTCCTGTCCGCCGAGAGTCATTTTATAAAAAATATCAAGTCTTCCCTCACCCCGTCTTATCCTCGAGGTCGTAACCTCCATATCAAAGGAGTAAGGGGGGAGCGTGTAAAGAGATTTATGCAAAAAATTCTCTTTAAAGAGTATATCGCTGACAATTGCGCCGCTTCTCACAACGCGAACACCGTCGTCGTTTACCGTAATTTCGGACTTGACCTCACCCGAATCGGTGCTCTCCGAGTATTTTATTCTGTATACACCGCCTCTTGACTCAAAAGTGCCGGCGGCCTCGGCAGCGGTCCTCTCACATTCGCCGTCGCAAAGTCCCGACGGAAGAAGATTTTCTATCACCGATGAAATTTTCACTTTTACGTTTACAAGACAGGACATTTTTATCTCCGATTATCGAAAGGGGCGACCGCAGAAAAACCGGGGTCGTCCCTAAAATTACTTTTTATTTTCTCTTCTTGCGCATATTGTATTCACTGCGCGGATTAACAAGCTCACGCCAATTGAGAGAGCCGTTGTCAAGAGCTATTACGAGCGCCTCCGCCGTCGCAATGTTTGTGGCAAGCGGTACGTTGTGAACATCGCACATACGAAGAAGTATCTGCTCGCCCTCGTAAACCTCGACGGATGGGTCGGTGCTTCTGAAATAGAATACAAGGTCGATTTCGTTGTATGAAACGCGCGACGCAATCTGCTCGGTTCCGCCGGAGCTGCCGGCGAGGAAGGTCTCTATTTCAAGACCGGTTGCATCCGAAATATATTTTCCGGTTATATGGGTCGCACAGAGGTGGTGGTGCGCAAGAATTCCGCAATATGCAATACAAAACTGCGCCATAAGTTCTTTCTTATTGTCGTCGGCTATTATGGCAATGTACATGTACCAAAGACTCCTTATTTTTTGCCCGAAAGCTATGAAAATTTGTAAGAGCAGGGACCGCGCGAAACGGCTGATATTTGTCCGCCGGGCGCGGTTGTCTGACATTAAGGATAGTCTATCACAAATCCTGCCGTTTGTCAATCTAAAACGCAATAAATGAGAATAAGAAATCCAATTTTTTTCGAAAAAACTACAAAAAAGGGATTGAAAATTTGTGAATAATGTAGTACAATATTGTACGATAGTATATACGTTTCCCGAAAGGACAGCAAAGAAGATGAAAAAGTTCAGAAAAATCGGCGTTCTCACATCCGGCGGTGACGCTCCCGGAATGAATGCGGCAGCAAGAGCGGTTGCCAGAGCAGCGCTCGCACACGGCGTTAAGGTTATCGGTATCCGTCGCGGATATTCGGGCCTTATTCACGGTGACCTTGCAGAGCTTGGAGCGAGAGACGTTTCGAACATCATTAACAAGGGCGGCACAGCGCTTTACTCCGACCGTTGTCCCGAAATGCTTACCGACGAGGGAAAGAAAAAGGCAATCGAGACCTGTAAAAATCTCGAAATCGACGGAATTGTCGCAATCGGCGGCGACGGCACCTTCCGCGGTGCGAAGGCTCTCACCGAGCTCGGCATTCCCTGCATAGGAATTCCCGGAACCATCGACAACGACATCACCTCCACCGACAACTCTATCGGCTACGATACGGCTATGAACACCGTTATCGACCTTGTTGACAAGCTCCGCGACACCTGTGAATCCCACGCAAGATGCAACGTTGTTGAGGTTATGGGACGCGGCGCAGGATATATAGCTCTTAATGCCGGAATCGCTACCGGCGCGTACTCGGTAATCCCCGAAATTCCCGCTGACGACGATGCTATCTGCGAGAGCATAAAGGCAGCGAGAGCGAAGGGCAAGCGCAACTTTATCGTAATAGTTTCCGAGGGCGTAGGCTCGGATTACGGACCTGCTCTCGCGAAGAAAATACAGGCTACAACGGGCGTTGAAACAAAGTTTGCACGCCTTGCACACGTTGTAAGAGGCGGCACCCCCACCCTCCGCGACAGAGTTTTGGCATCGGAGATGGGTGTTGCGGCTGTTGAGCAGCTTCTTCTCGGAAACTCCAATCTCGTAATCTGCGAGCGCCACGGCGACATAGTTGCAACCGACATCTCTTTTGCTCTTACCGCTGACAAAATCAACAAAAAGATTGCGGTATCCGCCGAGGAGCTTTCCGCATTCTCGGATGAAGAGAGAGCGGCTATGCTCGATCTCGTTAAGGAGCGCCGCGATGACATCGCCCGCCTTGACGCTATTGCGAAAACGATCAATATCTGATAAAACAAGGGGAATTGTGTAAATCACAGTTCCTCTTTTAATTTTGGCGGTTTTTCCTATTTACACAAAACACGCGCGCCGCGCACACGCTATTTTTATTTATTTTATCTATTGACATAAGCAATTATTTGTGATATAATCAGTAGAAGAATTTAAGAGCTTTTCCCCCGATGCATCGGTCCTTTTCACGAGGACTCTCAGCGAGGGGATTTTTGCAGAAACGGAGGATTTTATGAAGACTGTTTTCAGAGATGCGCTTGTTTATGATATGGGCGTTATGAAAAAGCAGAATATCCTTTTTGACGGAGCTCTTCTTTCCGAAATCAAGGGTGACTCATTCCCTGTTGATGCTGCTGTTATTGATAATACCGTTATTCTTCCCGGTTTTTGTGATGTACACGTACATTTCAGAGAGCCGGGTTTTTCTTATAAAGAAGATATGGAAAGCGGCTCGCTTTCGGCGGCTCGCGGCGGATATACTGCGGTAATGACTATGCCGAACCTCAAGCCCGTGCCGGACAGCAAGGAAAATCTCGCAGTCCAGCTTGACGCGATAAAGAGGGGCGCGAAAATACACGTCTTCCCCTTCGGCGCGATAACCGTCGGCGAGGCGGGAGAGTGTCTTTCCGACATTGAAGGTATGGCGGGTGACGTTGCCGGTTATTCCGACGACGGACGCGGTGTGCAGTCGGCAGCCATGATGGAGGAGGCAATGCTCCGCGCAAAAGCGCTCGGGCTCCCGATTGTCGCGCACTGCGAGGATAATTCCCTGCTCTTCGGCGGATATATTCACGACGGCGAGTACGCCCGTCTTCACGGACACAAGGGTATCTCATCCGAGAGCGAGTACGCGCAGGTCGCGCGCGATATAGAACTTGTCAAAAAGACCGGGTGCAAATACCACGTCTGCCACGTCTCCACAAAGGAGAGCGTCGAGCTTATCAGAAAGGCAAAATCCGAGGGCGTTGACATAACTGCAGAGACCGGACCGCACTATCTCACTATGGACGACTCCATGCTTATGGAGGACGGCAGATTCAAGATGAATCCCCCGATTCGTTCAAGGGCGGACCGCGAGGCTCTCGTAAAGGGCATTGCCGACGGAACGCTCGATATGATTGCCACCGACCACGCACCGCACTCAGCCGAGGAAAAGTCGCGCGGACTTGCGGGAAGCCTTTTCGGAGTAGTCGGACTTGAATGTGCGTTTGCGGTTCTCTACACGAAGCTCGTGCTTGCGGGGATAATAACCCTGGAAGAGCTTGTACGCGTAATGTCGGTCGCGCCGCGCGAGAGATTCTCGGTGAAGAGCGACGCGGGCTTTACCGTCTTCGACGTCGGCGAGGAGTACAAAATTTGTCCCGACAGCTTTCTGTCCAAGGGCAGAGCGACACCCTTCGAGGGCTGGCGCGTCAAGGGAAAATGCCTTTTGACCGTCTGCGACGGACAAGCGGTTTACACCGACAAAAAATTAACTGATATAAAAAAAGATTAATGGATATATAAAAGGGAGAAGAAAAA